>CAZJGH010000223.1:0-3851 GCA_964545405.1 uncultured Planctomycetales bacterium | reverse complement strand
ACCTTGTTCATGCTCTTCTGCCGCTTCCTGCCACAGGTCGCGATCTCGGAAGTGAAGAACGTCATGCCTCAGGCTCACCCTCACCTCGACAATCACTAGGAGGGCAGCACAATGACCAACGACAAGAATTTCTACGGTCTGCTGGCCGAGTTCGAAGATCCCACCGCGCTGTGCAAAGGCGCGATGCGGGTGCGCGACGCTGGCTACAAGAATTGGGACTGCCACACGCCGTTCCCGGTTCACGGGCTCGATGACTGCATGGGAGTGAAGTTCACTCGCTTGCCGTGGATCGTGCTGATCATGGGCCTCACCGGCCTTGCCGCGGGTGTACTGATGCAATGGTGGATGAACGCCGTTGACTATCCGTACGACATCTCCGGTAAGCCAGTCTGGTCGTTGCCTGCGAACGTGCCGGTCATCTTCGAGGTGACGGTGTTGTTCTCGGCATTCACCGCGTTCTTCGCGATGTGGGGCATCAACGGGCTACCTCGTTGGTACCATCCACTGTTTCGCAAGAACAGTTTCGCAAAGGCCACCGACGATGGTTTCTTCCTGGCGATCGAGGCACGTGACCCGAGCTTCGCGCTGGGCCGTACCGGCGATTTCCTCAACACCATCGGTGCCACTGCCGTCGAAGAAGTGCGCGAAGCCGATGAGCCGACCAGCTTGCCTGGTGCCGTGAAGATGAAGTTGTGGATCACCGCGGGCGTCATGTTGATTCCGATCGGCATGGTCTACTCGTCATGGGATTCCACCACTACCCAGCCTCGCGTCCACCTGGTGAAGGACATGGACAAGCAGGATCGCTTCCGTGCGCAGGGCCAGACGGCCTTGTTCGCTGACGGCCGCATGTCGCGTGCACAGATCGAAGGCACTGTCGCTGAAGGACAGTTCTTCGAGGATGCTTCCCTGATCACCGGCAAGAACGGCGACGACTACCTGACGAGCATGCCCGCCGGCTTTGATGTCGATGCAGGAACCCTCGCCAGCGGTCAGAAGCAGTTTGAGGTCTTCTGTGGCTTGTGCCACGGTAACACTGGTGCTGGCGACGGTCCGATTCACGTCCGCGCAAGCGCCCTTGCCATGCAAGGCCAAGCGACTTGGGTGCAGCCCACCGACCTTGTCGGTAAGCGCATCAGGGACATGGAGGATGGTCGGATCTTCGAGACCATCACCAATGGCTTGAACACCATGCCTGCATATGCATCGCAGATTTCGGTCGAGGATCGCTGGGCGATCATCGCCTACATGCGTGCGCTGCAGGAAGAGTTCGGCGAAGCTGGTCCGAGTGCCGAAGAGCTTGCTGCGATGTCACCTGCTGAACGCGGCGAACTGTACTTCACCCAGCAAGGGTGTCAGGCCTGTCACACCACCAACGGTGCGCCGCTCGTCGGTCCGACCCTCCAAGGGTTGGCTGGCAGTGACGTGAAACTCACCACTGGTGAGACCGTGACCGGTGACCTTGCCTACTTCGTCGAATCGCTACGCGATCCGGCGGCGAAGACTCGCGAAGGTGCCATTGCCGGTGCGATGACTCCGTTCCCACAACTCACCGACGAGGAGATCGCCGATCTCTTCGAGTACCTAAGCACACTGAAGTAGGGCTGAAAAATGAGTTCACATCCCATTTCTCTTGAAGGCGATAACCAAGCCGGCGACTTGTCTCCAAAGGTCGCGCGCTTCGGTCTTGGCCTTGCGGTCGTAGGCCTCGGCCTCGGTGCGTTGCTCGGCTTCATGTCGAACGACCACGACGGCTACAGCCACTTCTGGTTCGCCTACTTGATCGCGTACTGCTTCGTCCTGACGATCGTGCTTGGTTGCATGTTCTTCAACGTCGTGCAGCACCTGGTCAACGCTCACTGGAGCGTGTCGGTACGACGCTTGTCGGAACTGACCATGGCTAACATCCCGTTGATGGCGATCTTCGCCTTGCCATTGCTGGTGCCGCTCTTCTCCGACAACGTCGAGGTCTTCAAATGGGCTTCGATGGGGGCAGGGGATCACGGCGCAGTCGAGGCCGGGCACGAGGCAGCAGATGCCGCAGCCGCCACTGATGGCCATGCAGCTGAAGCGCAGCACGATCTCGCTACCGAGCTCGAGCACGCCGAACACGAGCACTTCGTCTCGCACAAGTTCCCGTTCCTGAACCGCAACTTCTTCGCCATCCGCCTGCTGGGGTATTTCCTCATTTGGTGGCTGATCTCGAAGTTCTTCTTCAAGAAATCGGTCGAGCAGGACACCTCGGACGGCATCGACCCGACCTTGGGTATGAAGCGCGTCTCCGCGGTCTCCGTGATCCTGTTCTCCTTCCTGATCAGTTTCTTCGCCTTCGACATGCTGATGTCGTTGGATGAGACCTGGTTCAGCACCATCTTCGGGGTCTACGTCTTCGCAGGCGCCTACCTCGGGGCCATGTGCTGGATGGTGTTGATGTCGAAGTTCCTGCAGGCCAAAGGTCGCATGACCAAGGTCATCAACGATGAGCACTACCACGACCTCGGTAAGTGGATGTTCGCCTTCGTGTTCTTCTGGGGCTACATCGCGTTCTCACAGTTCATGCTGATCTGGTACGCCAACATCCCTGAGGAGACCCACTTCTACGATGCCCGCCTCACCGAGGCCTGGACTGGCTGGACTTGGGCGCTGTTGATCTTCAACTTCATCATCCCGTTCGGCGGCTTGCTGTCGCGTCACGTGAAGCGCAACACCAACGTGCTGAAGTACTGGGCGATCTACCTGCTGATCATGCACTGGGTCGATATCTACTGGCTCGCCATGCCTAACTACAACCGTGGTGAGGTAGGTGCTGATAACCCATTCGGCTTGATGGAGATCATGCTTGCTGTCGGTATGCTCGGCGTACTGATCTACGGCGTAGGCAAGAAGTCTGCCGGTCAATCATTGGTCCCGCTGCGCGATCCATTGCTTGGCAAGTGCCTCGGATTCAAGAACATCTAGGCACCCATGGATCGGGAGTGTTTCAGCACTCCTGTGCCGAAGATAGCAAAAGCCACCGACTCGAAAGGGTCGGTGGCTTTTGCGATTATCAAGGCTCCACAATGCGCACGCTCGACGCATTTGACCGAGGTCGCGATTAAGCCAAATCCGAGGTATTTAACGCGAATTTGTGGTAGTCAGTTCGAAAATCATTAACTTGATTTATTTCCTGTTATGTGAGAACATTTCCGCACGAAATCGTGCAAGTCCCTGCCCCAAAAGGGTCACCGCCCATCCCCCGAGTACGATTTAACCTCGCAAGACATGGCAACCGAACCTGACACACCTGACGTGCGCTCACTGGTCACAATTGGCCTGGTCAGCACATTTGCAACCATCGCGATTTCATATCTCGTCGTTGGAATGACCAACACCGAGCGTATCAAATTGAAAGAGAGCCGCGGTTCGTATGTGGCCAACGAGGCTCCTGCTGTGAGTGAAGAAAGCAAGCAGGCTGTCATCGACAAATACGCCGACTAGTTTTTCTTGTGAGCCTCTCGCACTTCAACTCGTTGTGGTTGACCGTTTCTATTGCGGTCGGTTGTGGCGGCGTGGCGTGGGGGCAGCAAGCAGGATTCGATCCGAACAACTCGGGTCAAGTCGCGAACTTCGAACCGGAACATGCCAAGGGCGTAGGCATCGATGAGAAGTTAGAGGCACAAGTGCCGACCGACTTGGTCTTCACCGATCCAAGCGGCAGGGAAGTCAAGCTTGGCGACCTGTTCGACGGCGAGCGCCCGGTGATCCTCACCATGAACTATGCGAGTTGCCCGCAGCTTTGCGGCCTGCAACTCAACGGCTTCGTGAAGACCCTCGAAGGCATGGACGACTGGACTGTCGGTGAGCAGTTCCGG
>CAZJGH010000222.1:0-3889 GCA_964545405.1 uncultured Planctomycetales bacterium | reverse complement strand
CATGGTGCTGCCGCGATTCGCAGCATTGCTATTCGCATTGGCCGCGACTCTCCTGGTTTTGGAAGTTGCTCGTCGCGCTCGGCGCACAGATGGGATCATTCTTGCCGGCGTGACCCTGAACTTCCTGTTCGGCGCTGCGTTGATGATGGTGCGCTACTTGGCTGACCCCTACAAGCTCGCCTCACTCGACCGCTGGCTGATGGGGTCACTGGATGTAGTCGGCTTCTCCACGCCGGTGAGCCTTATCCCGTGGCTAGTGGTGGGGCTCCTCCTATTGCTGCGCCTTACCAACGCGCTCGATCAATTCGCATTCGACCCCCAGATGGCGGCGGCGCGCGGGATCAATCCCAACAAGGTCCGACGCGATGGCTTGCTGGCGGCAAGTCTCCTGGCGGCCGCAGTGGTCGCATATACCGGGCCGATCGGTTTCATCGGCCTGCTGGTACCGCATGCCCTGCGTGGGGCGACGGGAATGCGTCATGCCCTGCTCCTGCCTGCGTCGTGGCTTGCCGGCTCCGGCTTCCTGGTCATCGCCGACCTGTGCGCCAGGAGCCTACAGATTCTCGGTCGCCACTCGGAACTACCCGTAGGGATCCTTACAGCCCTTGTGGGCGGCCCCTTCTTTCTCCTGGTGCTGGTACGCGAGCGGTAACAGGTGGGCGGATCGCGCTAGGCAGGAGAAGCGCCAAAAACTGCCGCTAATCAGCAAAACACGGCTTTTGCAGGCCACTGTACAATTCGCCGCCATGAGTGCCCCCGAGCCTGACAAGATTACCATCCAACACTGCCTCGTCTCCTTCAAGGAGACTCCAGTGGAGGCCGACCGCAGCAAAGAAGACGCGCAGGCCCTGGCCGCGCAGATTCTGGAACGCGCCCAAGGCGGTGAAGACTTCAACGAACTCGTGCGTGAGTTCTCGGACGACCCTTCTCCGGAAGATCATCCGCAACCAGGCACCTACCATATGCTCAACAACGGCGTCGAAGGCATGGACTTCGGCCAAGTCATCTCCGAGCTGAACGGTCGCGCTGCTGCCAAGGAAGAGGAGCTCAAGAAAGCCATCGACGACGGCAAGATGGAGCTCGAAGCTGCCCAAACTGAAATGGAAGGTTTCGTTGCAGGCTTGCAGGCCGAGGCCGAGAAGATGCAGTCCTCTACTCCACACCCTCGCGCTGCAATGGTGCCAGGCTTTGGCGACATTGGTTTTTCTCTCGGCGAAGGCGAAGTCGGTGTCGCCGTGTTCGATGAAGAGAAGTCTCCTTTCGGTTGGCACGTAATCAAGCGCCTCGCCTAATCGAAGATGATTCTTTCCCGGCTGCGATGTGCCTTCCTCCTGGTTGCCGTCGCAGCCGTTTCCTGTTCTGGGCCTGGCGATAACGACGCCCGAACTTCAGTGGCGGGGCCGCCACCTTCAACTGCCCCACCGAACATCATCCTGTTCCTGGTCGATGACTTAGGGTGGCAAGACGTGAGCGTTCCACTTGCCAGTTCCGCGACTGGCTTCAACTCGCGTTATCTGACTCCCAACGTCGAGCGCTTGGCTGCGCATGGAATCAAGTTCACTCAAGCCTATGCGGCCAGCCCGGTGTGCACGCCGACACGCACCAGCATCCTGCGAGGCCAGCATCCCGCGGTAACTCGCATCACTGATTGGACTCTCCACGTCGATCGCGACTTCTCGCGCAACATGAAGGAGTTGGCCGACCCCGATTGGAATCGAAATGGCCTGGGGCCCGATCCATTGTTGCTGACCAATCAACTGCAGCGACTCGGCTATCGGACCATCCACATCGGCAAGGCGCATTTCGGTGCGATCGGCACTCCTGGTTCCGATCCACTGCAGATCGGATTCGAGCGCAACGTCGCGGGCCATGCCGCCGGCGGGCCGGGTAGTTATTTTGGCGAGAAGGATTACGGCAACCAGAAGCCTGGGCCGTGGGGTATTCCCCACCTCGAGAAATACCACGGCGGCGATACTTTCCTCAGCGAAGCCCTGACCCAGGAAGCCGAACGAGAGATCGAGGAAGCTGCTGCCGACGGGCGGCCATTCTTCATGAACATGGCGCACTACGCGGTGCATGCGCCGATCCAGAAAGACCCGCGTTATTACGACTCATACGTGAGCGCTGGATTGGATGATGCCGAAGCCAGGTACGCTGGCTTGATCTCCGGTGTCGATGACAGCCTGGGTCGAATATGGAACAAGCTCGATGAACTTGACCTGGCTGACAACACCTTAATCGTGTTCTTCTCCGACAACGGTGGATTGAGTGCGCATGGGCGTGGGCTTACTCCAGATGGAACCGGCAAGGACACCCACAACGCCCCGCTTCGTTCGGGTAAGGGTTCCGGTTATGAAGGCGGTACGCGCGTACCGATGATCGTCGCCTGGGCCGGTGATGACCCAGGTTGGCTAGAACTTGAAGCTGGCAGCGCCAACCACAGCCCGGTGTTGTCGACTGACCTGTATGTGAGCATGTTGCAACTGGCGGGCGCCGATGCAGCCGCCATCGCTGACGCCAACCACGATGGACAGAGCTTCATTCCACTCTTGCGTGGTAGTGAATCAGTGCCACAGCAGCGCCCGTTGGTTTGGCACTACCCACATAAATGGGGACCAAGGGGTGATCGTTACGAGCCGTATACCGCGCTGCGTGACGGTGACTGGAAGATCATCTACTGGTATGAAGCCGCCGAGTGGGAGCTCTACGACCTTTCTGACGACCTCGGTGAGCGTAGCAACCTGATCGACCGACGAACCGAAGTTGCCTTGCGGATGCAGACTCAGCTACGCGAGTGGATGGTGAAGGTTGATGCTCAGCGACCAATAGAAAAAGGGAGTGGCAAGATGTTGCCACTCCCTTGAGTTGAGATGGGTGCTCAAGAGTCCAGGTCTTCGCGACCTTCGTCATCCTCGTCGTAGTAGTCGAGTTGATCGACAGGCACGACCAGTGAGGTGATGACGTTCACGGAGTGTGACAGGATGCGCTTGAAGTAGCGGTAGGTCAGGGCACTTACCGCGGACAATCCATCCGAATCGTCTCTGACCACCATTGCGATCGCTTGGGTATCGCAATGCTTGGCGAGTGCGTCGGCTTGCGCGATGAACGCCTTGGCATCCTCGATGTCTTCCGACTTATAGATGTTGCGCGCCTTGGCCAACAAGCGGGTGATAGTGGACTTGCTCTCGAGCAGGTCCTCGCGCACACCTTCAGGGAAACCGCGGTCAAGGGCGGCAAGGTCGAAGATGTTCTTGCAGTAGTCGCCGATACGCTCGGCATCCTTGACGATACTCATCAACACCAGGTCGCTGGCGATGGCGCCGGCGGCGCGATGAACATGAACTACGGAGAGGACTTCGACCAGGTCGCTGGCACCTTCACGATCGATGGCAGCTTCACCCACATCAACGGTACGGATTCCTTCCTCGGCGGAACGGTCGTCGGTCAGCCGGTGCTGCGCCACACGACCTTGGATTTCGATACCGTCGGCTTCGCCGATGCGGCCGACATCCGCCTGGAGGGCACCAATAACCTGACCACCGATGTGCCTGCGGCTACGACCTTGCGCCTGTTCGGAGCGAGCGGCGGTTCCACCCAGACCTTGAACGTGGATACGGCTTCGACCTTCGCCGGCACTACCGAGATCACCAGTTCCGGCGGCGGCTACAGCTCCAACCTGATCGCTACCGCCGGCAATTCCATCACCAATACCGGTACCTTGCGTTCCCTGCCCGGCAGTAGCGGCAACCGCGACATCAAGGGCGTGTTCACGAACGATGGAACCGTGGAGATCGATGCCACCACTTCGCTGCGTGACGGCCCCGTCGTCAACAACGGCAGCTGGACCATCTCCAGCGGTGTGGCGATGAACATGTACTACGGCCAGGAT
>CAZJGH010000221.1:0-3912 GCA_964545405.1 uncultured Planctomycetales bacterium | reverse complement strand
GAAACCCCCTTTCTTCTTGGGGCGGAATCCTGGAAAATGCGGTGCAGGCGATCTTCCCGCATGACCCTCAAGCAATGTCCTCCGTACCGACAAACGACAAGCGCCAAAGTGGCTTAACTCGCAGCGAAACGCTGTGGCTGATAGCTCTCATTTCCGGCATTGTGCTCCTGATTGTAAACACCTTGCATGCTGAAGTGGAGCGCGGTCACCTGCGTATGGCCAACGACACGCTTTCCCACCTATCAAGCCAGCTGTACTTGGGTCTCGAGAGCAACGGGATTCACAGCATCGAACAGCTTGATCTGCCCTTGATTGGCCCTGGTGTCATCCCTGAAGACCTGCAGGATGGCGAGCAGATGCCGAAGCCTTTGCAGGATCTCTTCCTCCCCGGTGCCTTCCTGCCTGACGATCCATGGGGAAACGGCTACGTTCTGATGGAAGGAGAAGTGAACGGGCGGCCAGCCCTGTTCATCACTTGCGTCGGCAACAACGACGAGCTTCAGTCACGACCGACTGCAGACACGGAGTTGTGTCGAAGGGTTCATCTGCCGCCCAAGCGCGACTGAATCTAGGTCCACGCGCTAGCCAGCTCAGCCATCAGGTCAGCATCGCGTGCGGCTCGCAACACGGCGGCACCATGGGCACCTGCGGCTTTGACTTGAGCGACTTGTTCAGGACTTGAGATGCCGCCGATGGCAATGACCGGAACTCCGAGCGCAACGATCTCGCGGAGTCCTTGGATGCCACGTGGCGCCAGGATGCCGGTCTTCTCGGGAGTGTCCCAAACCGGGCCGAAGAACAGGAACCGTGCTCCCGCTGCTATCGCGCCATGCACCTCGCCCTCATCGTGAGTAGAGGCTCCGACGGATAGGTCATTGAACTCTTCGCAGTAAGTCTTGACCGACAAGCTTCTCACTCCTGCGATTACGGCCTGCGACTTGGAGAGTCGTGCGAGGTCGGCACGGCCATGACTGGCTAGCCAACGACCATTGCTCGACAATATTCGCATGATATCGAGTGCAGTAGCATCATCGCTGGGGCATCTCCTAACCGTGAAGGCTGCAGCTTCGGCGGCACTGCGACTCCATCTTTCAGTCTGCTCCGCGCTTTCCAACTCGGAGGCTACAGCCCAGATGCCGCTAGGTACTCGCATCTGTTCAAGCGCGCTTCAAGGTAGCTCCGTAATCCCGAACCCAACCTAGGAGTTGGTCGAAATCAGGGGCTGCTCCGAGCTGAATGTTGTTGTCGTCGACCCGCTCAAGGCCAAGCTCACGCAAGCCAGGATGCAGGCTGATCCGATCCAGCACTTCCTTGAGGTCGCAGAACAAGGCATTCGAATCATCGAGGACAATCAAGCCATCCTTGCGTGCCCAAGATTCCAACGAGTAGCTGACGTTCTGGGGCAACGGGGTGCGACTGCGGTCCTGCAACAAGCCGACCAGTTCATCGAGGGTGACCCCTTCACTCAGGCCGCGGTGCAAGCTCGCCGGAGTGATGCGGTAATGATAAAGGCTGTCGGTGAACTCGCGATCGCAGAAGCGGTCGAGCAGGTAGACCAACTCATGCGAACGGTGATCCGGAAAGAGAACGACCTCGAAGTCAGGGTTGACCACCACATGGCCACTGCCTTCGATCTCGCGGCCTGGAATCATGTCGAGCAACTCGGCTCCGACTCGAGTCAGCCGGATAGCGACCGCCCTTCCGGTGGAGTCGTAGGCCATATCGATGATGCCCAGCAAGTAGAGATACTTGCGCATCCATACGAATAGGTTCCAAGCTAGGCTCTGGATGTCGGCTGAACTGCGCACCGGGAATGACGAGTTCTCTTGACCAGCCTCTCCCTGAGAAGTGATCCCAGCAAGATGATGGTTGCGCACCACGAAGGGCAAGAACATCGCGTCGTGCCATACTCCTGGTTCGAGTCGCTTGATGTAGCGCAATGTGGTCCGACGCAGGCGAAGCTGATGAGCCAAGTCACCAGGCAACTCGCGATCCTCGATCAGCCAATCAAGCATCAAGCGTTGCTTCTCCAGTAGGCTCTTGGAGAGGAACTCCTGGCCCGAGGGCGTCAGACGGAAGCTGCGTTCGCCAGTGCGATCGATGAAGTGACAACCCAGGGCAAAACGATACTCGAGTTCGAGGATCTCGAAGCGACGGAATTCGCGCCCAGGGTTAGGCAGCAGTTCTTCGGCGATACGCTTGCCGGTGCTCTTGTAGATCGTGCCCCGAACCGTGAAGCGCACGGTGTCGCCTTCGACGAAGGAGGCGAAGCGCGAGAAGTTGGAGACGAAGTCGACCCCGATCGACGCAGTGGCCTCAGGCGGATAGTCAGAAGTTCCGCTTCGGGCACGCAGTAAGGCAAGCACTACCTCGTGGAACAAGGTGATGACCCTCCCGTTTTGACGAATGCCGGAAGCTTCCAGGTTGAGCTCCTGAACAGTACCGAGCGACACGTTCTCGAGATCGGAGGCGATGTCCGCCAACTTCAGGTCGGTCTCAAGTTCGCTGAAATCAGATGCCGGCAGGATTCCCCCCCAACGTGATGCGAGTTCGAGGACGACCCCCTGCATCTCTGGCGACAGGCTGCCGACGCGCTGCATGATCGCTTGGTCGGTGGCCAACATGCGGTACATCTTGCGCACGGCATCGGTACACGAGGCTCCAGGCATGCTCTTGCGGTAGAAGGCATCCAACCAGCCACGCAATGACAGCGGGCTGCTGGTGATCGCCTCAGGGGCGCCAGCTTCAGGCAAGACCTCACGCATCTCGATGGGAATCCCCCACAAGTTGCGGGTGGCGCCATTGCGGCCGACACCTACTTGCGCCACTAACCCGGTCGAAACCAGGTCAGCCAATGCATGGCGAACACTACGCTCAGCCACGCCTTCCTTTATGGCTGCTGCACTGACGGCGTCGAGCTCCATCCCAGCACCAACTTCACCTGCGAGAATCCTGAATACCGGGGCCAATGCACCGTAAAGACCGGCGCAAAGATTGGAGACGGCTATAGGTTCGGCCATCCTCTCCTTGAGTATCTGGACCAACTCTGGGCGACGTACCGGCGGCGGTCCGCCTACCCAGCGATCGTGTAGGTCAACGAGTTCGCTCTCTGAGCGTGAGGCAAGAGTGCGGGCAAGTGAGATTTCGACCATGCTTACACTGGCTCCGACAGCAAGTTCGCTGCGGGCAGGATCTGATAGGAATAACCCTGTTCGGTTAGGAAGCGCTGGCGCTTCTCGGCGTAATCTTGGTCGAGCGAACCCTCACTGACCAAGGTGTAGAAAGTCGCACCGGAGCCGTCGGACTTAGGACGCAAGATGCGTCCGAGGCGCTGCGCCTCTTCCTGACGTGAACCGTAAGTACCTGAGATCTGGATCGCGACGCTGGCGTCGGGCAGGTCAATGGCGAAGTTGCCTACCTTTGAAACGAGCAGGACCTTCTCAGTGCCATCGCGGAATGCCTGGTAGAGCTCCTCGCGTTCGCCATTAGGCATCGTGCCGGTGATGAGCGGGACATCGATCTCCTTCTGCAGCTCCTTCAGCTGCTTGATGTACTGCCCTATGATCATGATGCGACTGCCTTCATGGCGATCGAGCAGCGCCAGCAGGGCGTCGGTCTTACTTGGATTCTCCGATGCCAAGCGAAACTGGCTACGCTTACCAGCGCCCAGGTATTCGACCCTCAAGTCATCATCCATCGGCACCCGCACCTCTACGCATTCGACGGTGGCGATGTAACCGCGGCGCTCGAGATCTTTCCACGGCGCGTCGTAACGTTTGGGTCCGATCATGCAGAAGACCTCATCCTCCTTGCCGTCTTCGCGAACCAAGGTCGCGGTCAAGCCAAGGCGGCGACGCGCTTGGATGTCGGCGGTTGCACGAAACACTGGGGCCGGCAGCAAGTGGACCTCAT
>CAZJGH010000220.1:0-3923 GCA_964545405.1 uncultured Planctomycetales bacterium | reverse complement strand
GGGGCCTGATGATCACTTCCGGCATGGATCCGCGTTTGAATACCAATGGCCCGACGCTGATCGTGCTGGCGGAGTGGAAAGCACCGGTCTATGACAAGTGCGGTTTGAGCCTGATCACCAGTAGCGTGCGGCGTTTCGCACCCGACATGCTCGATCCCAAGATCCACCACAGCAACCTCATCCAATCGATTCTCGCCAAGATCGAGGCCAACGCCGCTGGTGCTGACGATGCGCTTATGCTCGACCAGGCCGGATTCGTGGCGGAAACCAATGCCACTCACATCTTCATCGTCAAGGATGGTGTCGTGCTGACACCGTTCACCAAGGCTTGCCCTGAAGGGGTTACCCGCGCGACGGTCCTGCAGATATGTGCCGCCAACGACATTCCTGCCCGTGAGGCTGATATCTCAAGGACAGAGTGTTTCTCGGCGGATGAGATGTTCTGCACAGGCACTATGGGCGAATTGGCGGCAGTGGTGAGCCTCGATGGCCGCTCCATCGGCAATAGCGACAGCGGTCCGGTCACCACTCGCCTTTCAGAGCTGTTTTCGGCCTTCGTGAAGGCCAACGGCGACGAAATCCTGGTGGGCTAAGGCTTTTCAAGCAGGCCTCGGAGCTGTAAACTCTGCGGCCCGTTGAATGGTGGATGTAGCTCAGCTGGTTAGAGCACCAGATTGTGGTTCTGGGGGTCGGGGGTTCAAGTCCCCTTATCCACCCCAACGGATTTGCGAGAGTGGCGGAATTGGCAGACGCGCTAGATTTAGGATCTAGTGTCTTAGGACGTGGGGGTTCAAGTCCCCCCTCTCGCACCATTACCAAGCCGTGATGAGCGAAACGCGCTACTCACGCCAGCAACGCCTGGCGCAGATTGGCCCGGATGGCCAACAAGCCATTGGCGCGGCCACCGTCGCCGTAATTGGCTTGGGTGCATTGGGCTCGGTTGGCGCTGACCTATTGGTCCGGGCTGGAGTCGGCAAACTCCTGCTGATCGACCGCGATGTCGTCGAGGCCTCGAACCTCCAGCGCCAGGTGCTTTACACCGAAGCTGATGCTGAAGCCGCTCGCCCCAAGGCTGAGGCTGCATTCGATCGCCTCACAGCAGTCAATTCTGAGGTTGAACTGGTGGTACTGCCGGTTGACCTGAGTGCAGCGAACATTAATGAGGTCCTGGCCGACGTCGACTTGATCCTTGACGGCACCGACAACTTCACCACTAGGTATCTCCTCAATGACTTCGCAGTAGCCAATGGCAAGCCTTACATCTATGCCGGTGTAGTAAGCACCCATGGAATGCTTGGTACGATCGTGCCTGGTGGCCCCTGCCTGCGCTGCACCTGGCCGCAACCTCCGGAGGCAGCGACCACGCCTACATGTCGATCCGCTGGAGTGTTGGGTCCGGCGGTCGCCGTCATCGCCGGCTGGGCAGCAGCCGAAGCCTTGAAGGTACTTGCCAACCTATCCGCTGAACTTGAAGCCGGCTTTCGTTACCTGGATGTCTGGACTGGACAGATGCAGTTCATCAATGCCAGTCAGGATCCGAATTGCCCTTGCTGCGTAAACTCAGACTTCCCATGGCTTGATGGTCAGCACGGAACTGTCGATGCGCAAGTGGTCTGCTCGGGTGATGCTGTGCAGTTACCGGGCCATGGCAAGCCCCTTGACCTGGATTCGCTGGCGGCGAAACTCCAGAGCACCGTCGACGGGCTGCAGGGTAGTGCCAGGTTCCTGCGCTTCAGCTCCCAAGGCCTGGATGTGCTGGTATTCGTCGATGGGCGCATTCTGGTCCGTGGTACCGGTGAAGTCGCAAGGGCTAGAGCGCTAGTCGCTGAAACCATAGGCGACTAGACTTTGAGGCAATGAACCCACGCCTCAACTGGAACCGAGCAGCTACTTGTGCCGCCCCCGCACCGGGTGTCGCGGAAGCAATGCTTGAAGGCTTAGTTGCCCTTCCAGGAGATCGCGGCACTGGCGGTCAATCAACCGCAGGACGTTTCTTCTCGATTCGCGCACAGGCAGCGCGCATGTTCGGCATTGCGGCGCCTGAACGGGCCCTGTTTACCCCGGGTGCCACCTACGGACTGAACGTCGCCATCCATTGCGGCATCGACGATGACACCAAGGTGTTGACCACGGCTTTCGAGCACAACTCCATGCTGCGTCCGCTGCATGCTGCACGGGCACGTGGAGTTTCTATGACGACCTTGCCGTCGACCCCGCAAGGACAGCTGGATATCAATGCACTTGAGACAGCGCTGCAGCAAGGTGACCATTCATGTCTCGCGATGAGCATCGCAAGCAACACCCTAGGAGTGGTTCAACCATTCGCTGAGTCGTGCGAGATGGCGAGAGCGGCTGGGGTAAAGGTCATCCTTGATCTGGCTCAAGGAGGTGGGGTGCTACCGATTCACCTAGAACAGTTGGGTGTTTCCTACGCTTCAATAGCAGGACACAAGAGCCTTCATGCCCCGCGTGGCATTGGCCTGTTGTTCATTGGGCCGGATGAAAAACCATGTCCATTCATCCACGGAGGAACAGGTAACTTCAGCTCTAATCTGGATATGCCGCAGGAGCTTCCCTCACACCTTGAAGCCGGCACTTCCAACTACCCTGGCATCTATGGCCTTGGCGCTGCGCTTGATTGGCTTGCCGCCAATCCTCCACAGCTGGCCCCTATCAGACATCAGCTTGCCGAGTTCGAGAAGTGGTGCCGACAGCAAACTGGATTGACTGTATTGCCGGTTTCTGATCTTGACTGGAACCAGCGCTTACCGATCCTGGCTTTGCGCCATCAAGGTATTCCCGCAGAGTTACTTGCTGAGTATCTTGCTCAGCTCGGCATCCAAGTCAGAGCCGGCTCCATGTGTGCTGCATTCGCGCTGCCAGAGCTAGGCATCGAGGATTCCATGCTGCGTTTAAGTCCACCCCTCGACGCCACTCCCGCCGATTTCGATTTCGTAAGGGAGTCCCTTGAGGAAGCTATTGTAGCCCTGGCATGACGACTTCCTCCCCACCACCGTGTGACGCCATTCTGCTGGCCGCGGGAGCTGGACGTCGGCTCGGCTTGCCCAAGGCCCTACTTGAACTCCAAGGCATATGGATGCTGCCTCGAATCGTGAGCGCATTGCAGGCAGGAGGTTGCGAGAACGTGATCGTGGTTGTTCGTGAAGAGCAGCTTGGTGTGATCTCCAACCGTGGCGGCTGTGGAAGCGAACATTTGGTCGCAAACCCCAACCCTGAAGCCGGACGCACCAGCTCGATCCATTGTGGCTTGGCTGCTTTGGAGCGAGGGCGAGCCGTAATGGTTCATTCTTGCGATATTCCACTTCTCAGCACAGCAGCGGTACTGCAGTTACGCCAGGCTTGGCTCAATGAGCCTGAACCAGAAAAGCTGGTTGCACGCTTGGTCACTCCCGGTGGCAAAGGTGGTCACCCACTGTTGCTTGGCGCTGACGTCGTAAGTGAAGTGAATGATCTCGATGCCCAACAGGCCTTACGGGTAACACTTCACCGCGACAGCGAACGCATCCTTAACGTGGTGCGACGTGGGGATCCTGGCCCATTCATGGACGTGGACACGCGCGAGCAACTTGAATTGCTCGAGTCACTGCTGTGATAGGCCCCAGTGGTAGACTCCATCCAAAAGCAGTACGGCTAGATCGTGATATAGGACCGCATCGTCGGCGTAATCACGCGGCACCTGTGATAGCTGTGGATAAGCCGCGGAAATCTCCTCCCGCCATTCAGCCGCGATTGTGCCACCGACCAGTTGGTAGGCAACCCACCTTGGACCTTCCTTATCCAGGAAACCAACCCAACCAGCACCAAGCTCTCGACTCCATCGATTGAGCCAGCTGATTCGAGTGGAACCCAAGGAACGATTCGTGAACTTCCAGATGGGCTGTAGGCGTTGACGTTCACTGCCT
>CAZJGH010000219.1:0-3925 GCA_964545405.1 uncultured Planctomycetales bacterium | reverse complement strand
CTTGAGCGCGTAACCGCGTTCGTAACTACTGCCAAGCATCACTTGATGACCAATAAGACTGCCTCCCCAATTACCGACGCCGGCCCATACTTCGGTGAGTTCGGTGGTCGCTTCGCGCCTGAGACCTTGATGGCATCCTTGCTGGAGCTGGAAGCAGCCTGGAGAGAAGCCCTCGCAGATGAGGAGTTCGCCAGTGAACTGAATGGTCTGCTCCACGATTACGCCGGTCGGGCCACTCCACTGACTCATGCACGACGCTTATCCGAGGAGATCGGTGTCGATGTTTGGCTCAAGCGCGAGGATCTCCTGCACACCGGTGCGCACAAACTCAACAACGCATTAGGCCAGGCATTGTTGGCCAAGCGAATGGGCAAGAAACGAATCCTGGCTGAGACTGGCGCCGGCCAACATGGAGTAGCAACCGCCACGGTCTGTGCGTTGCTCGGTCTTGAGTGCGTGATCTACATGGGGGCTGTCGACGCCGCGCGCCAAAGGCCGAACGTGCAACGTATGGAGTTGCTCGGGGCCAGTGTGGAAGTCGTCGAGCATGGTCAGCGCACCTTGAAGGATGCGATCAATGAGGCGATGCGCGCTTGGGTCGCCGATCCCGACGCACACTATCTACTTGGCAGCGCACTTGGCCCTCATCCGTTCCCCGCCTTGGTCGCGGGCTTCCAGCAGGTCATCGGCGAGGAGGCTCGTCAACAGTTCGACCAGCAAGCAGGGGGCATCCCCGATGTGGTGGTCGCTTGTGTCGGCGGTGGCAGTAATGCCATCGGAATCTTCCGCGGCTTCGTCGATGTCGATGGCGTCGAGTTGGTCGGCGTCGAAGCCGGTGGTGAAGGGGTAAGCAGTGGCAACCATGCCGCGCGATTCCAAGGTGGCGTGCCTGGTGTCCTGCACGGTTGCTTCACTTGGCTCCTGCAGGATGAACACGGGCAGATATGTCACACCCATAGCATCAGTGCCGGCTTGGATTACGCCGCGGTCGGACCGGAGCATGCTGAACTTCAGGCATTGAATCGTGCGCGTTACGAAGACGCCACCGATAGCCAAGCTCTTGCCGCGTTCCAGTCATTGGCTCGCCTGGAAGGAATCGTGCCGGCGCTTGAATCGAGTCACGCAGTCGCCTGGGTAATCGAGAATCGCGAGAAACTCCAAGGTCAACGCGTGTTGATCAACTTGTCCGGTCGCGGCGACAAGGATCTAGATTCAGTATTCGCTGCACTTGAGGAGCGTAACTCATGAACCGCCTGGAAGAACTCACCAGCGACTTGCGCACCAACGATAAGCGTGGCGTCGCGCCATACCTGACCGCCGGCGATGGTGGTCTCGATGCCACCTTGGCCGAGCTGCATGCCTTGGAGCGAGGAGGCGCAGCTTGTGTCGAGTTGGGCATTCCATTCTCTGACCCGATCGCCGATGGCCCCGCCTTGCAGGCTGCTGCAGACCGGGCCTTGAGTGCCGGTACGACTCTTGATGGCGTATTGCAGATGGTCGCCGACTATCGCAGTGATGGAGGCAAGATGCCGATCGCACTGATGAGTTACGCCAACTTGCTGCTCCGCAATGGCCTCGACGAGACCGCCCGACGCATCTCCACGGCTGGTGCCGACGCCTTGATCGTTCCTGATGCCCCAGTCGAGGAAGGAGCCGCCTTGGAACAAGCATGCAGTGCCAGTGATTTGTGCCCGGTGTTCTTCGCTGCACCTACTTCTCCTTCCCAGCGAGTCACCGAGGCTGCCACTCGCAGCCGCGGATTCCTTTATGTCGTCGGTCGCGTCGGTGTGACCGGGGGCAGCACCAGCTTTGATGAAGAGACCCAGTCCTTCATCGCCGCCACTCGTAAGCTCAGCCCGACTCCGATCGCGGTCGGCTTCGGGATCGCAACTCCCGAGAACGTACGTGATGCCACCCGCCACGCGGATCTGGCGATCGTCGGCACTGCCTTGGTGAATCACCTTCACGACGTCGGCATGGCTGGTGAAGATCGCGCAGCCGCTGCCCAGGCCTTCCTCAAAAACCTTGTCTCTGGATTGTCATGAATCGTTCCTCCCACCAAGTTCAACTCCAAGCCATGGATCAGGCGTTACTGGCCCTGTTCGAAGAGCGTGCGCGCCTGTGCAGGACCTCCAACACCACCAGTGCCGCTGCGGTCGAGGACCTGCTGCGCCGCGCCAGCGGTGACTTGGACGCTGATTCCTTGCGCAAGCTTTTCGCCGTGTTGGAACATGGTTGTGGATCTGATGGTGAGGTGAACGGATGATCTTTCGCCTCCAAGCTGGAACTCCAGCGGACAAGGTCCAGGAATTGCGCGCACGCCTTGAGGATGAGGGAATCCGCACGAGGCTGTCGCCTGAAAGCGCACGGCCCATTTTCGCCGCGGTCGATAAGCCTTCGGCCTCTCTCGTCGCGAGCGTGGAGAACGATCCTGTGGTAGAGGAAGTAGTCGTGCCCAAAGGAGCGTGGCGCTTGGCCGCTAGAGCATTCCGCGAAACGCCCCAAGTGGTGCAGATTGGTGATGTACGTATCGGTGGCGGCAGTGTCGCCATCATGGCCGGCCCATGTTCGGTTGACGCCCACCTTGAAGAGGCTGCCGCAGGAGTGAAAGCCGCTGGCGCGCACATCTTGCGTGGCGGCGCCTACAAGCCGCGTACTTCCCCGTATTCCTTCCAAGGCTTCGGGGTCGAGGGCTTGCGTCGTCTCAAGGACGCCGGCATCGCCAATGGGCTGCCGGTAGTGTCCGAGATCATGGATGCGGCTCAGCTGCCGGCCTTCATCGATCACGATATCGATTGCCTGCAGATCGGTGCGCGCAACATGCAGAACTTCACCTTGCTGAAGGCAATCGGCGAGGCCGGAATCCCGGTACTGCTCAAGCGCGCGCTTTCCGGTACCGTCGACGAGTGGCTCTACAGTGCCGAGTACATCCTCGCCTATGGTTGCTCGCAGGTGATCCTTTGCGAGCGCGGCATCCGCACTTACGAGACTGCGACTCGCAACACCCTCGATCTCACCGTGTTGCCGCTCCTACGTGAATGGACCCACTTGCCGATCGTGGTCGATCCGGCACATGCAGTAGGGGTCGCGCGTTACATCGCACCACTGGCGAAGGCTTCGATCGCCGCTGGCGCCGATGGCTTGACCGTCGAGATGCATCCAGACCCGACGGTCGCGCGAAGCGATGCCGATCAAGCGCTATTGCCGGCTGAACTGTCGTCCCTAGTTGCCGACGCGAGAGTGATGACAGCGGTTACGGGCGGACGTCTAGCGTGACGGCAGCACTGCTGTAACGATTGAAGTTCGGGCTGTCCTTACACAATGCGCTGAAGGTGACACAGCTTCCAGCGAGGAAGTCGAAGGTGTGTGGGGCAGCGACCAATGTGCAAGTGGCGTCGCCGTTTACATCGAGGTAACCGGTAGTGTTCGAGAACGAGCTAGGTGGCGAGTTCAACATCTGGTACCAGATGGAAGTCGACGTATCGAGTGGAATGACGATCCCATTGAAGACACTTGGTGACAACACATCGGATGCGGTCAGGGCGAAGAAGCCGCCGGCCGCGTCGCTGGGGAAATCGATCTCGAAGGAAATCGTTCCGCCTGCGCCAGCATCGAGATGATCGGTACTTGTGGTCAGGAATGGCATGAAGCCGCCGCGCACGTATGCGGCGCCGGCATCATGTTGCCAACCTGGGTTGGCGGTCGACGACGAGAACACCAAGTCGGCGCGGCCATCGTTATTGACGTCGCCGCTGTCGATGATGCTGCCGAGCGAATCGAACGGGGTCTCTCCGATGAAGCAATAGAGTTGACGTCCGGTGGTTCCCGAATAGATGGTGATGCTGCCCGCTTGTTGCACGGCCATCGGCGAATCAAGTTCCGCGCCGATCGCGAAATCGCCGACCCCATCGCCATCGAAATCGCC
>CAZJGH010000218.1:0-3926 GCA_964545405.1 uncultured Planctomycetales bacterium | reverse complement strand
TGTTCGAGCCACGACTTCAGGGCAACTCCATGGAGAGCGGCATGGGAACTCCAGGGGATATGTTCATGGGACTTTGTGTAGGCTCGGTGGTTGGGGTTAACCCACGGGAATACTTGCCTTGGAAGGATGTGCGGGTGAGCGACACCGCCGGCACCGTCAAACGTGTCGATTTCGTTTTCGACCCTGATTCCGTGCCGGCCGAGGTCAGGGGCAGGTAGTCGTTACAGGTCTGGAATCGGGCGAATCACTTGGCCTTACGTGACTGCTTGATCGCATAGACCCGATCGACAGATGGCGTCTTCGTTTCCGTCAGGTCGGTATCCGGCCAGCGGACGGTGACCTTGACTCGGCCGCCATAGCTGCCCAAGCCGAAGTGCACGATCTGCTCATCCTGGGAGCTGGTGCCGCGCGCGTTGACCAACTGCCGCATCCACCGTCGTGGCTCTTCTGCTTCCATGGTCTCCACAACCACTACTGCACCGAACGCGGAGGTGTCCTTGCCTTTCGAAGTCAGGTCCACGCGAATGAAATGGTTGTCATTGCCGGAGTTGCGCAGCACACGCACCCCATTCGATGAGCAATACACCACGTCAAGGAAGCCATCGCCATCGATGTCGAGCCAAGCCTGACCCCAGCCATGGAACATAGGAGCATTGGCGCGAAAGGTGATCGGTGAGAAATTGCCTTCGCCGTCGTTCTGATACAACGCTGAAGCGACGCCTTCGTAGATGCACGTTATCGAGAGGTCCAAGTCGCCGTCGTTGTCGATGTCGACAAGGGCTGGGTCGGAATGAGTCTCTTGGAAACGTATCCCACGCTGTAGGCCTTCATCCTTGAAGGTGCCGTCCCCTTGGTTGATGCCGAGCATCGACAGGTTCGAGAAGCCTTGGCGGACGAACCTCGGGTGCGCCAGGTTAGCGGAGAACAAGTCGAGGTCGCCATCGTTATCCACATCACCCCAGCATGAACCGATCGTGTGCCCGAAGTACACGCCGTCCGCAGGCTGACGCACTCCCTTGATTCCCGCTGCATCAGAGGAATCGTTCAGCCTGGTGCCATCCCATTGCCAACATAGGTTCTGCTCAAGGCGATAATTCGAAACGAAGATCTCGGTGTCGCCATCACCATCAATGTCGGCAGGAGCGATGCCTCTTCCACAGAATGGGCCGACATCGTGCACACCAGAGGAACCGGACGCTACCGCGAAGTTTCCGTCGCCCAGGTTCTCAAGGAGTGCATCAGGGTGACCACCGCCACCTGCCTCGTAAACACCTAGATACAGGTCCAAGTCGCCGTCGTCGTCGAAGTCCACCCAGGCGATGCCTTCGACTCCCGCTTCGACCTTGACGTCCGAGAACCCGCAGCTTGAGGAGACATCCTCGAATGAATACTTGCCACTCTTGCCGAGATTGCGATACAGGATCGGACGAGGGCTGGAGGCGATGCAAAGATCCAAGTATCCATCACCATCGTAATCCCCGAACACCGCACCTGAACCTTTCGATGTGATGCCACGTTCCTTGCCGACCTCAGTGAACTTGCCACGTTTGTTCTCGAACAGACGTCCACCGAAGCAAAGGTCGGAATCGCCATCGTTGTCGAAGTCGGCAGCTGCGACTCTTCCTTGACGCACCCCAGCAAGGCCGACTTCCTCGGTCACGTCGGTGAACGTGACCGCTGGCTCAGCCTCCATCTCGAACAGCGGGTTGCCCGGCATCACCTCAACCCCAGCCAAATGGGTTGCTTGTGATATCGCGTTGAAGGAATGGTCAGTGTCGAGCTCGCATTCGCGGCGTGCCAGGAGTTGTTCGATACTAAGCTCGCCGCCGGCAATCGGTCCATCAAAGGAGTGGTTGCGCTGTGCAGCACGCCATGAAGACTCCCACACCATTGAGGCCATCTCCACGACTTCCAGGTCGCTCACACCAGCACGCAGGTACCCCTCAACGAATCGCTTGGTAAGCCCCGCTACTTTCGCTTCATTGTTCTCTTCGCGTGCGCCTGCCAGCTTGTCCTCGAAAAATCCTTCGAAGCGTTCGACCTCAGCCGACTCCTCGGTCTTCAGCGCAGCCATCAGAAGGCGGCTAGCCGCGATTGGAGCATAATCGTTATCAGGAAACTCATTGAAGAATGGGGTCCAGCATTCGCGATTGAACACGGGATCGAAGTTGGCCCAGCAATGAATGTAGATCCCATTGACTACTTCCACCATCGGCACCCCAACGCCATCAAGCGAAGCATCGAGGTCGACGCCCTTGCCCTTCAGTTCCTTCAATGACTCCATCGAATTCTGGAACTGCTTGAGTCGTGCTTGGCCGATCGCAAGGAAGGCAAGCGGAGCTTCGTCGCTGTCATTCTTGACTATCTCTAGGTTGGCCAAGTCCACCAGCTCCTGCCACGCTTCCTTTTGGCGCAAGACCTGAGCCTGTTCAAGGAAAGGGACTTCCTCCTGCTGGACCGCCATCGCGGATGAGGCGAGATTCAATATGAGGCCGACGACAATCACGCGCATATCGTAGCCGATGCCAACCGGAACCCACATCACTCGACAGGGTTAGATTCCTGTTCCTATTACCCGCCAAATGACCTCAACCCTTCGACTTCCATTGACTGCATTCTGCCCTGCAGCAGTCATTTGTATTCTTGGCTGCGGATTCACCGCTCCAGCTCAGGCTCAACAGGATTCGCCACCTACCAATGTTCGCTTCACTGATTCCGGCGACGGAACCGTGAGTGACTCCATGACCGGGCTCGTGTGGCAAAAGGCTCCAGCTCCAGGGACCTACACTTGGGAAGAAGGTGGAGAGTACGCCGACAAGTTGAAGCTCGGAGGCAAGAGTGATTGGCGCCTACCCACCATGAAGGAGTTGTTCACTATCGCCGACTTCGACGGCAACATGCGCACGCGTACCCCGTATTTAGACGTGAGGTTCTTCGATTTCGAGTATCCCGATCCGAGTACCGGAGTGCGTGAGATGGACGCGCAGTTTTGGTCCAGCAACCGCTACCTCGGAACCACCATGCGCGATGACCAGAGTGCTTTCGGTTTCAACTTCGCTGACGGCCGCATCAAGGCTTACCCGATCAAGTTCGGGGGTCGCGAAAACCGACCCGGCCCCCCAGGTGGTGCGCGTGACGGTGGCGGCAGGCCAGGCGTGTCTAAGTATGTGCGATGCGTGCGCGGCAAAGCCTATGGCGAGAACGACTTCAAGGACCAGGGCGACGGCACCATACTCGACAAGTCCACCGGTTTGGTCTGGGTGAAGAGTGACAGCTCGGAGGCAATGGATTGGAACACGGCGATGACCTACGCCGCCAATCTTGAGTTCGCAGGACACGATGACTGGCGTCTGCCAACGGTTCATGAGCTGCAAGGAATCGTCGACTACAACCGAGCACCTGAAGCTGAGAAGAGGTCAGCGCGAGGACCAGCGATCGATGAGATCTTCGAGCTCACGGCTCCGGATTCGTGGGCATGGACCAGCACCACTCATCTTGAGCATCGCAATGGAGCGTTCTACGTTGCATTCGGGAAAGCCCTCTCAGCAAGCATCTGGAAAGGACAGAAAATGGATGCTCATGGAGCCGGAGCAGTCAGAAGCGACCCAAAATCGGGAGATCCAGCAAAGTGGCCAAATGGCCTGGGCCCGCAAAACGATGAAATCAGGATATATAATTACGTTAGATGCGTAAGGGCTGGCTCTTCTTAGGAATTTCCAACTGATGCGCCCACATTTTTCCGCCGTAGATTATCCTAGAAAGACACACGTTGGCCGTGCTTCGGACGGATTCTCCGTCTAGTACGCGGCAGGCTTGTGCAATTCCCCTCACCTGACCACCCATGATTCGCGTCATCTACCTCCTCATTGCCTTTGCTGCTGCTGGGTTATCCACAGCTAGTGGGCAGACGGCGATGACCGATTTGG
>CAZJGH010000217.1:0-3935 GCA_964545405.1 uncultured Planctomycetales bacterium | reverse complement strand
TCCTGCGCGTGTGCTGATACGGCCCCGATGGACAGGAGAATGGAAGCTAACAGTGCAGTTCGCATGTTCGTTTACTTGAGGCTCCGCAGGTATGCCTTGTCGAGGTTGGCCCAATCCTTTTCCGACCAGTCATCGAAGGTGCGGTCGAACACTTCCTTGGCAAGGGCATCGGCACGTTCCTTGCGCACGCTCTGGCGCGCCTTGAACGCCGCATCCTCTTCCTCTTCGGTAGTCGGCCCCTCGTCCTCCTCGGGCTCACCTTCTGCTTCCTTGCGTGCGTTCTCCTCGTCGATTATGTCGCGGAGATGGGTCAGGTATTCACGGACCAAGCCCTTGGTCTTGCGATCCTTCGACCCCTTGCCCACCAACAGGTAGCGAACGAAGGTGCCGAACTCCCGGTACAGGCTCTGGTTGTTGGTCATCTCGTCCAATGTCATGCGCAACATCTCGCTAGGCAGCGTGACCCGATCCTCACGAATCGCTTCACGCAGGCCTTCCATTTCCCATTGATCCGGCTCGAACACCAACCGTGAACCCTTGGCCTTGCCGGAATGAAGCATGCGATCCACGCCATACTTCAGCCACACTGGAATGCGGTTGTACAACTCGCGGTCACGCTCGTTGAACCAGTAGGTGAACGCGCGATCGTTGATCGAACCGGAAAGGAAATCCGAGAAGCCACTGGTGTCGTGGCAGGTGAGGATCTCGATATTGGTGAAGCTCCAGCCGGTACCGCTGGTGAAGATGCTCATCTCCTCGGTGTTGGCACAGATCCGCACGATCGGGCGACGCACGTACTCACCCTTACCGACGTAATCCAGGTTGTCATCGAGCCAGTCGAACATCATGCCGACCTGATCGACGATCCTCTTCTTGTGCTTCTTCTTCACATGCGACAGGATCAGGAAACGCCCGTCATCCTCGCTGTCCCAATCCTCAGGCAAGTTGGCGAGAGCCTTGGCATGTTGTTCCTTCTCGATGGTCAGGCGCAACTCCTTGCGCTCTTCAGGGGTCTCCGCATCGTTGATGATCTCGCGGAAACCACTTGATGCCCCTGGCTTCTTCTCGGTGCGTTCGACTCGCTTGAATGTCTTCAAGCGTGACTCGAAATCCCTGTTGTGCTTGTCGTAGGCACTCTCGAAACACTCGAACTGGACAGCGACGTCGGCGTGCCCGAGGTGATAGACCCAAGTCTTGATGCGTTTCGGCCCGCCGCGTGAACTCTTCTCGACCTTGATCTCGAATGCGGTGACCTTTATGCCATGTACTTCCTTGGTCTCCTCCTCATCGACATACCAACCACCACCGGAATATGTCTTCTTGAGGAACTCCTCGTAATCCTTGTATGGGTTCTCGAACAGCACTACTCCAGAGACCGTGCTGCCTTCATCCTCGCCATCCTTCTCCTCACCGTCCAAGTCGATGTCAGCCTCGACGCTTTCACCGGTGAACGCGATCATGGTCAACTCGGGCTTGAGGTCATAGGTGTAACCGAAGGCCTTATCGGTGAAGTGGTCAGACTTGTCCGACTGGAAACGACCTACGATCCATCGTTCATCGTTCTGGATCGGAATCTGATTCCACTTCTTGGGGGTGGACATCTTGAAGCCGAGGTCCTTGTCGACATGCTGCATCTCCAACATGGGCGCAGCGGCATCCGCGCAGATCTCGGAATCTATAGCTGCGGCCGCGCCTGGCGACGCCATGAGGCTAAAAGTCAGCAAAATAGTGGCGTTAACCATGACGTCATTCTAGCGCCAGGAAAATATCCTTCACCGACAGCAATGCGAAATGTTATTTCGATTTCAGAAAATAAAGGCCAACGATTTTGAACCGGCGCTCTCGGCATGTTCAGCGCGTCCAAGGCTGTTGGAAGCCGTCTGGGCGCTAGAATCGCGGCATGAAGCGTTTCCCGTTCCTACCGTTGTTGCTGTTCGCCATAGCTGCCGTACCTCTTATCCAAGCACCTGCGACCGCCCAGCCCGAGCAGATGCTCGAGCCAGTGAGTGTATTCCTGGTTCGTCATGCTGAGACTGCTTCCTCCACTCGCACCAATCGCAATCCTGAACTTTCCGAACGCGGTAGCGCTCGAGGCAATGACTTGGCGAAGCTGCTGCGGGCTGCAGGAGTGACCCATCTGTTCGCATCCGAGTACTCGCGTACCCAAGGGACATTATCCAGTCTGGCGAAGAGCCACGGTCTGGAAGTCAAGGTGGTTTCAGCTGGAGATTCCGCTACTCAATTGGAGATGTTGCGCTCCCTTCCGGCCGGCTCCGTGGCCGTCGTCTGCGGGCACTCCAATACCGTACCGGCGATGGTCGCTGGGCTTGGCGGTTCGATCGCCGACTTGAAGGATCTACCTGCACCGAAGCAGGTCCTCGATCATGACGAGTATGGACGTCTATTCCAGGTCACCCTGCCAACTTCAAGAACCGTGGCGGCCAAGACCGACGAGCTCCGATATGCCGAAGCGAAAGTCGCGCACCAAGAGACCGAGAGCAAGTAGCTAGGTTCAGTAGTTGAACAGGTCGTCGAGGGAGTACTGATTCTCGACCGCGGAGTTGAGTGCATCCAATACCTTGCCGCGTGTGTTCTCGGTCAACCAACGCCCTCGGCATGCCCGCGCCACCATCTTATGGGTCAGCTGCTGAGTGGACCGCTGCACCAGGTCCTTGCTTGATAAGCCATGTTCCGCCATCAATGCAGCGACCGGTTGTTCGCCGAAATCTCGTTGTCGTTCGTCAGCCATCTTGTCGTCGTGTCTTGCCGTGATTCCGCATGATCATGTAGATGGGAAGGCCACTGAGCACGGTCAGGCACCCCCACAACGCTTCCTTCGGTGAACGGGCGATGAGGAAGGCGGAACTCCCGAGCACTCCGATCAGGAAGACCAGCGGTACCACAGGATAACCTGGCACCCGCAGGACCTCATTCCCTTCGCGCCGCCTCTGCACCATCAGGGCGATCACCGTCGCGGCGGCAGAGATACCGAGGGTGAAACCGATGTAGCCCAACAGGTCTGCCAAGCGACTTGACCAGACCACACAAAGTGCGATCAGGCTCTGCAGCAGGATCGCATGGCGGAAATTCCCGCTGCGCGGCCTGAAGAATTCGGGGAACAGTCCATCACTTGCCATTCGTGCGTATACACGTGGGCCGATGAGCGTCATGGCGCTGATCGAGGTCAGCAGTGCAAGTCCGATCAACAAGCGGACTAGGGTCTGGAAGGTATCTCCACCGATATGTTCCGCGGCGATGGCGGCGACGTCAGCCTGGCCGGTCAGCTCGGCAGCAGGAGCGGCGAACAGGATCAACGCGTTCAACGCCAGATAAAGGGTAGTGACCAGTAGGCAGCCGCCGAGCAAGGCAGTCTGCAGATTGCGTTGCGGATCCCTGACCTCTCCGGCGATGTAGACCACCGCATTCCACCCCGAGTAGGCGAACGATATCCAAACGATGCTTACGGCGAAGGCACCGAATGGGAATGACGACGGCTGCGCGATCGCTCCTGCTTCCAATCCAGGATGTGGATCGAAAGTGATGCTCCAAAATCCTACCGCCAGGAATGACACCAGCCCTAAGAGCTTTGCCCCGACGATCAGGTTCTGGATTGCGACGCCGGCCTTCACTCCATTACTGTGCTGAAGAGTCGCCATGACGATTGCGATGGTGGCAATCCAACGCGAACCTCCGTCTGCATCCACCGAAGGAGCCCAATAGGCCTGTAAGCCCAACGCCGCAGCTGCGGTCGGGGCGGCGAATCCGGCCAATAAGGAGACCCATCCAGCTAGGAATCCAGCCAACGGATGGATGATCTTGGCCAGGAAATGGTACTCGCCACCGGAACGTGGATAGCGTCGAGCGAGTGCCCCGTACGAGAGGGCACCACAAGTCGCCAGCACACCGCCGACTGCCCACGCGATCAATACGAAAGA
>CAZJGH010000216.1:0-3956 GCA_964545405.1 uncultured Planctomycetales bacterium | reverse complement strand
ATTACCGTCGAGCAGGGAGTATTCGAGCCAAGCTTGACCATCGCTGACTTCGGTCGCCAGCAGCTTGAGCTTCAGGATGGTGGTGCCGCCGAGTAGTGACCCCATCAACCACATGGAATCGGGGTCGCCACCATCCACGGTGTGGATCAACTTGCCGAGAGGTTCGAGAAGGTCACCACCGCGATTCTCCCAATCCTTACGTTTCACGAAACCACCCTGACGAACCCCAAGCAGGCGCACGGTCTCGGCGTCGTATTGGAATGTCAGGCCATCAGTTCCACCGAGCAACAAGCCGCGCGGCACCACAGCCAAGCCTTCTGCGATCGGCGGCAGACCACCCCTGACTACCAGCGGACGGCCCTCGACTTGCAAGACAGTGTCGCTTTCGAGTGGGACATCCTGATCAGGACCGAGGGAGATCACGAATGAGCTAACCTGACTTATTTCCGTAGCACTCAGGCTGGACGCGAATCCGGGCATGGGGGTTCCGCCGATACCGTTGGCGACGGTTCGTTCCACCGCCGTTTGGGTATTACCGAAACTGAAGGCTCCTTCCAAGAAGCTCCGCGCGGGACGGTCCAGCTTGACTATGCCGTTGCCGTCGCCGTTGTCGCCGTGACATGGCGCACAGTAGGTGACGTACAAGGCTGCGCCTGGACTATCGTCGGCCGGATCTTGGCTAGTCAGTTCAGCGGCTGATGAACCATCTACCTCACCCCCGCCATCGGCGCCGGATGTACCGGAAGTCTCGCCACTGCAGGCGATGAGGAGAAGCGGAAGGGAAAGCCAGGCAAAGCTGCGGAATGGCGGGGTCAACATCGCCATCAGGATAGCGGCACCCCATAAGCCCTACCTCCGGTGCTCAGCGCTTCTTCTTCTTTTTCGACTTCTTGACCTTGGCGTTCCAGCGTGGTGGCTCGAGCCACCAAGTCTGGAATCGCTCCATGAAACCGGCTTCGAAGTTCGCTTCGAAGAGTTCATCGGTTTGGTCAACGGTCAACAGTGAACGGCCGCCTTTCGGATTCGTCTCAGGATAAAGATCCTGCATATCGATCATCATCTTGGCGAGGCTTTCGGGCTCCTCGAGCAGGCAGTACACGGCGAAGGCGAAACCTTCATGAGCTGCATGATCCTGGTATGGCTTCGCGCTGTAGGCGAAGATGGTACGCAAGCTCTTCAAGCGCTCGATCTGCTTACGGGTCTGGATGCCGCGCCAGTCACCATGCGAGGCGGTGTAGACGAAGCCGTTCCGATACCAAGGTCCCCAGACTTCGCCGGTGACCATGTCCTCGAGAGCAGTGGCGATACCTTCACGCAACCACAGCGGAAGCTCACCGTACCTGCGCTCGATCTCGAGGTGCACCAGGTTATGGGCGATTGAATGATCGATTCGACCTTCTTCCTGGTAATTGGCGTCGTGATAGTAGACAGTCAGTTCCGGCGCGAAAATAGTGAAGCCGGTAGTGTCCTTGGAGGACTCCATGAAGTTGGCCTGAGAATGCGCCGCTTCAGCGACCACATCACACAGGGCCCAATAGGTGTTGGCCTTGTTGATGACGAATCCGAGAAGCTGTTCGCTTTCACCTTCTGGTGTCTGGAACACACCCAAGGTGGAATCGAGTTTCTCGAGCATGGCCTCAGAAAGCTTGAATATCTGCTTGGCTTCCTTGCTGCGGGAATCCGAATAGATCCGAATGCGACCGTCCTTGGAGACGTACTTCTTGAGCTTCGATTCCTTCGATTCAGCGTATTCGATTACCGCATCAGAGATGAGGGTGGCTTCAAGTTTGACGCGCTCGTCGGTCGAGATGGCAGCAGAATGTGTGCCAGGATCAGCAGCGCCTTGGAAAGAAGACAATAACAGTAGTATTAGTGGGGAAATCATCCAGGTATTTGCGTTTCAGACAAGGTTTACGAAACGTGGGGCTGGCTGTTAGGCCAACCCCAGGAAAGCTCTAGATTGTTGGGACGAGCCGGTTGCACTAATCTTCCAATAGCTCTTGCAAGCGCTGCTCAACCAGCTGATTTTGGCTCTCGATCGCAGCCAACAAGGAGGCAGTCTTCTCATCATCGCCGCCTAATAGGCGCAGTTGAGCGCTCTTAAGCTGCTGCTCACGCATCGATTCCATGAGGATGGATAGTTCATCGATAGGTGGAGTCCAGCGGGTGAAGTTGGCGGTACGTTCGATCATGTCGCGCAGCTCGCGCACGTCCTTGTCATTGGAAAGCTCCTTCGCAAGCTTCTCCGCTTCCACGCGCAGGGTGAGATAGCTGTCCTGTCGAGCGTGATAACTCTGGCGCAAGACCTCGGCGTATTGGCCAACGACTGCTGCCAGGCGCAAGCGTGCAGGAGCAAGCCCCCAGCGACCAGCGACGGCAGCGTGCTCGAGATGGAACTCCTTCTCGACGGCCTCACTACTTCCATCCGGGAACCAACGTAAGCGGACGGTGACCAGCTTGCCTTCGCCGCCTGCGTTAGCGTTGGTATCCAACTCATATAGAGCAGTCACCTCGTGACCACTACCGATCTCACCGGCATCGATGGAATCGTTGCGGAAGTCCTCGTCCTTCAACGAACGGTTCTCGTAACCAAGCTGACGCCAGCGGGTGACGACCTGGTCATCGAACTCGACTTGAATCTTCACATCCCTGGCGATGGTGACCATGGTGCCGAGGAACTGCTCGACGAGCACGCGCTTGGCTTCCTGGTAATCATCGATGTAGTGACATGAACCGTCGCCCTTATTGGCAAGCTGCTCAAGGAACACATCATTGTGGTTGCCCATGCCGACACCCAAGGTGGTGAGGTCGACGTCGGCTTCGGCTTGCGCCCGCACGGTCTTGAGGATGCGATCCTGATCGGTCTCACCGGTGTTGGCGACGCCATCAGATGCCAGGACCAGACGGTTGATGCGGTCAGGAGAGAAGCAAGTCTCCATCATCTTGTAGCCCATCTCCAGGCCTTGCGCGGCATTGGTCGAACCACCGGTATCGAGATTGCGGATGACCTCGCGAAGCTTCCAACGCTCCTTGGCGCTGGTCGGCTGCAGCATGATGTGGCCACGCTCGTCGAAAGTGACGATACCGAGGGTGTCATCCTGGCGCATCTGATCCACCAGCAGTTCCAGCGAATCCTTGACCAGCTGCATGCGCTCACCAGCCATCGAACCTGACTTGTCGATCACGAACACCAGGTTCATCGGCTTACGGTCCTCATCCAGGACCTCGCGTGCCTTGATCCCGATCGAGACCATGGTGCGCTCGCCTTCGTTGCCGAAGAGGCTCGGCAAGGCTTGCATGTGCACTGCGAAGTCGCCTTCGGTCGGTGCCGCATGCTGATAATCGAAGTAGTTGACGAACTCCTCGGTGCGGATCGCCTGCTTGGGCGGCAGGTTGCCGTTTACCAGGTAGTTGCGCGCCATCGGATAGCTTGCGGTATCGACGTCGGCCGCGAAGGTGCTCATCCGATCAAGCTTGGTGATTACCTCTGGGTTATCGCCGTAGTAACGGAAGAACATGTCGCGTGGGGATTCATCGATGTGGACCGGACGCAAGTGAGTGATCACGTGAGCGTCGACGTAGCGGCGACCATAACCATCGAAGACGATACAGCGTGGCTGCGAGCGACCTCCCCTACGCAGGCGGTCATCGGCGAACCTGCGCGATTCACCCCCACCAGCAGGATCGTGTTCATCCATGTACTGGTCTGAACGGCTATCGACGTATCCCAACTCATCAAGTGCAGGTAAATCCATGACAGCCTCTGGTTTGACATCCAAGCCAAGCGTCGCGCCGACTGAGTCATCGAGCTCGAGCTGCTCGATATCGAAGTCTCGATTCCAAGCGCCATTATCCGCAGGAACCAAGCCACGATTCACGGGACGACTCTTGCCAGCCACTACTCCGATTCGTGCTGAAGCCGGTGCTCCAGGAGTGCTCGGAGCGGCAGTAGCTGG
>CAZJGH010000215.1:0-3960 GCA_964545405.1 uncultured Planctomycetales bacterium | reverse complement strand
AGGCTCTCTATTCCGGGCACTGAGGACCTATTTACCTTGCAATTCTGGAGTATTTATCCCAGAATGCTAGGTATGCTGATGAGAGGGATTAGAGAAAAGCTAGAGGAAACATTGCGACAAACACCGGCTGTGGCTTTGCTTGGACCGCGCCAGGTAGGGAAAACCACCCTCGCGCAAGCACTGATTGAGCATCGCCCTTCGCTCTATCTAGATCTAGAGAATCCAGAGGACCTGCTCAAATTAAGCGACCCTCTGGCGTTCCTCTCCCTCCACAACGACAAGCTCGTCATTGTGGATGAAATTCAACGGTCCCCAGACCTCTTTATGGTGCTGCGGGGGCTCATCGACAAAAACCGACGGGCCGGGCGCAAAGGGGAGCAGTTTCTTTTGCTGGGGTCTGCCTCTATGGAGCTTCTTCGACAATCTTCAGAAAGCTTGGCCGGACGCATCAGCTATCTCGAACTTTCTGGTTTCAATGCCCTGGAAGTGCAGAGCGCAGAACAAAACACCGAACAGAGCAACACCAAAAAGCTTTGGCTGCGCGGTGGCTTTCCTGAAAGCTACTTGGCGAACAAGGACTCCCAAGCTATGGATTGGTTGGAGAACCTTATCCGTACCTACTTAGAGAGGGATGTTCCTCAAATGGGATTTCGGGTGCCGGCAACGAGGTTGCGAAGACTATGGACCATGCTGGCACATCTGCAGGGCGAGCCGGTGAATTTCGCCAAGCTTGCAGGCAATCTCGAAGTAGATGCCAAGACCGTCGCTAGATACATCGACATCTTGGTCGACCTATTGCTGGTACGCCGACTCGAACCTTGGCATGCCAATGTCAAAAAGAGGTTGGTTAAGTCCCCAAACTTTTACGTCCGCGATAGCGGCATCTTGCATCGGCTGCTCGGTATCAACGACTTCAACGCCTTGCTCTCCAATCCAGTCTTGGGCAAGAGTTGGGAAGGCTTTGTGATCGAGAATATCTTGTCGGTTCTTCCCAGTCGTGCGGAGTCCTATTTCTATCGCACATCAGCGGGGGCAGAGATTGACTTGCTGCTCAAACTGCCTGATGGCGAGCTCTGGGCGATCGAAATCAAGAGCAGCATGGCTCCGAAAATCAAGAGGGGCTTTCACATGGCTTGCTCGGATGTGGGTGCGACGAGGAAGTTTGTGGTTTATGGGGGAGAGGACGAATTCGCGATCGAGCACGCAACCGTGGTGCTGTCTTTGGAGAAGTTGATGTCGAAGCTGCTTTCTATCTAGGTGGCCTTCCCCAAACTTCCCACAATAGGCCCAACAAAAAGAACGCCACTGGATTTCTCCAGTGACGTTTTGTGTTTGGCTCCCCGAACAAGACTTGAACTTGTGACAAGCTGATTAACAGTCAGCTGCTCTACCAACTGAGCTATCGGGGATTATGAGCGGCGAAGTATACCGGCTGCACGGCGGTCTGACTAGGGAAGCACCGATTTATTCCACTTTCGAGTCATCTTGTAGCCACAATGCCACCGACATAGCATGGGAAGCCCATGTGCGGACGCCCGCTGCTTCTAGGGATTTCAGCACTGCTGGCATTGGCCAGTCGAGTTGAGGCCCAACAACCCACTCCGCAACTGCGCGTCGGGCAGCTTCCGGCTGATATGAACCTGGATGGGCGTCTGGATGAGCCTGTGTAGGAGACCGTCGAGGCCATCAGCGGACTCACCATGGTGGATCCTCGGCAGGGGGTCCCAGCGACCATGACCACTGAGGTGCGCGCCCTAGCCGATTCCAGCACCCTAGTGTTCGGCATCACCTGCCATGACCCGAATCCAGCAGCCATCGTGTCCTGGACGGTGGCGCGCGACGCTGGCCTGGGGGGTGAGGATCACGTGCGCTTAGTACTCGGCACCTTCAACGACCGACGGCGTGGTTACGTGTTCATGGTCAACCCACAGGGTGCCCGTTTCGATGGATTGATCAGTAGCCAGGGCGAGCGCACCGATTCCTCTTGGGACGGCATTTGGGAAGCCGCCGCCACCACTACTCCACAGGGTTGGAGTGTCGAGATTCGTATCCCGATTCGGACCCTCAGCTTCGGCACCGATTTGGACGCATGGGATTTCAACGTGGAGCGCTGGGTGCAACGTAGCCAGGAACGCAGTCGTTGGGCAGGTGCTTCGAGGGATTGGAAAGTGACCCAGACAGCGCACAGTGGCCAGCTATTAGGGTTGCCTAAATTCGACCTTGGCTTGGGGCTTGCAGTGCGTCCGGCCCTAGTCACGCGTTACAGCCGACCAGATGATGGCGAGTCGGCCGCCACCACCATGGAACCGAGTTTGGATTTGTCTTGGAAACCGAACCCACAGGTCCTTGCGCAACTGACCTTCAATACCGACTTCGCTGAGACCGAGGTCGATGCACGCCGCACCAACCTCACTCGCTTCCCACTGTTCTTTCCCGAGAAGCGCTCGTTCTTCCTGGAGGGTTCCGATTACTTCGACTTCGGTGCAGGTTTGCGTCGCGACGTGGTGCCATTCCATAGTCGCAGGATCGGCTTGATCAGCGGTGACCAAGTGCCAATCAACGCTGCGGCAAAGGTCCACGGGCGTTATGGACGTACCAGCTTCGGCCTGATTGGGGCGCTGACTGGAGCGGAAGCCGGGGTGGCGCCAGCAACTTCTATGGGGGTGCTGCGATTACGCCAAGATGTCGGCGAGGAATCTTCAGTCGGCATGCTGGCTACCAGCGGCGACCCGGAGGGCTCCAATGGCGCATGGATGGCGGGAACTGATTTCACCTATCGGACATCCAGCTTGTGGGGCGACAAGAACTTCACGGCCGGTATCTGGGGGCTCACCATGGACGAACAAGGTCTTGATGGCGGGTCGCGTTCGGCAATCGGAACACGCTTGGATTACCCCAACGACTTGTGGGATGTTTTCTTCACCTGGATGCGAATCGGCGAGGATTTCGATCCGTCGATGGGTTTCGTACCGCGCCCGGGGGTGAACCTTTACCGCACCGGCTTCGACTTCCAACCGCGCCCGAACATCTCGTGGCTGCGCAAGATGTCTTATGAGATATTCACCAGTTACTACACCGACTTGAATGGCGACTGGCAAAGCTGGCGTATGTTCACCTCGCCATTGAATTGGGATTTCGAGAGCGGCGACAATGTCGAGTTCAATGTCGTCTTCGAAGGCGATCGACCTGACACGAACTTCGAGGTCGCTGATGATGTCGACGTGCAAGCCGGCTCCTATCAATGGCAGCGCTATCGCCTGACCGCTGAGACATCGAGCACCCGTGAGGTAAGCGGTGAAGTCTCATGGTGGTTCGGTGATTTCTACGATGGCCACCTCGATACCTGGGAGGCTACCGCGATCTGGAATCCGGTATCGCTAGTGACCCTCTACGCCGGCGCCGAGTTGAATCGTGGCTCCCTGCTTGGCGGCGACTTCGAGGAAGACCTGTATGACTTGCGGGTTCGTTTCAACGTCTCACCTGACCTCAGCTTCGATAGCTTCGTCCAATACGACACCGACAGCAGCAGCCTCGGCACCAATAACCGCCTGCGTTGGACGATATCCCCTGGATCCGACCTGTTCTTCGTCTACACCAATAACTGGCAGGTGGTAGGTTCAAGCTACCTACCCCAGAACTACGACGTGGTGCTGAAGGTGCAGTATGAAATCCGCTTCTGAACGGGGCGCTATATTCGGCTCACGGTAATCACCCCCAATAACTACCCATGGCCACAATCGCCGTCATCGGCACACTCGATACCAAAGGGCGCGAACACGCGTTCCTGGCTGAGCAGATCCAGCGACTCGGATTCTCCACCTTGCTGATTGACGTCGGTTTGATGGGGGCTGAGCATGTCAGCGCCGATGTCACCCATCTACAGGTCGCCCGAATCGGTGGCATCGATATCGATGCGTTACTGGCAGGTGGTGATCGTGGTGAGTGCGTCACCGCGATGGC
>CAZJGH010000214.1:0-3969 GCA_964545405.1 uncultured Planctomycetales bacterium | reverse complement strand
AGACCCAATCCTCTGGATCTTCTTCGTTGACCCAAACCGGCAGTGGAGTGCCCCAGAATCGATCGCGTGACAACGCCCAATCGATGTTGTTCTCCAGCCATTCACCGAAGCGGCCCTCACCGATCTCAGGTGGTGCCCAGGTGATGTGCTGGTTGCCCTCCACCATCTTGTCCTTGAACGCGGTGGTGCGCAGGAACCATGCAGGCGACGGGAAATAGATGAGTGGAGTCTCACAGCGCCAACAGTGTGGGTAACTGTGGTGGTATTGGCTGATCTTCAGCAACCGGCTGCGCTCCTTCAGGTCGCGGGCCAAGGCCTTATTCGCATCGCGGAAGAAAGTCCCTACCTCAACGCCAGCGATCTCGGCGAGCAGGCGAGCCTCATCACCGAACGCCAATACCGCCTGCAGGCCATCACGTTGGGCAATTCGGAAGTCGTCGGCACCGTACGGAGCCATGTGGACTAGACCGGTGCCGTCGTCGTCGGAAACGAAATCGTCGACCACCACCATGTGATGGTTGGGGCCTTCGTGAACCACTCGACCGCCCTGCCACTCGAACAGCGGCGTGTAGTTCAAGCCACCTAGTTCACTACCCTTGACCTTTCCTACTACCGCCCAATTATCCTCGCCGAACACGACGTCAGCCTTGGACTCCAAGAAGATGCATCGATTGCCTTCGAACTCGATGATGGCGTACTCGAAGTCAGGATGTACGCAGACACCCATGTTCGACGGAAGGGTCCATGGAGTGGTTGTCCATGCGACTAGTGAAGCCCCGGCCAGTTCACCAGGGGCGTCGATGAGTGGGAAGCTGATCCAGACAGATGGATCATCGATATCCATGTAGCCTTGTCCGACTTCGTGGCTGGACAGGCCAGTGCCGCAGCGACCGCACCATGGCAGCACCTTGGAGCCGAGGTAAAGCAGGTCATTCGCCGCGAAACGCGAAAGTAGGAACCACACCGACTCGATGTAGTCCTTGTGGAAGGTTACATAGGGATTGTCGTAATCGAGCAGGTAACCGATCCGCTTGGAGAGTGTTTCCCACTCCTCCTTATAGGTGAACACGGAATGCTGGCACTTCTCATTGAACGGCCGCAGACCATATTCTTCGATCTCGGGCTTGCCGGAAATGCCGAGTTGCTTCTCGACTTCGAGCTCGACCGGCAGGCCGTGGGTATCCCATCCGGCCTTGCGCTCGATTCGTTTGCCGCGCATGGTGTGATAGCGGCACACCGAATCCTTCAATGTCCTGGCTAGGACATGGTGAATGCCAGGACGCCCGTTAGCGGTGGGAGGCCCTTCGTAGAACACGAAAGGATCCGCACCCTGCCGTGCGTCTGCAGTCTGTTTCAGGATGTCATGCTGTTCCCACGCGCTCAAGACCTCCTGTTCGAAGGCATTGGGATCGGTGAGGTAGGCTCGGCTTCTGGGCTCGAACATGGCGCGGATTCTACCAGCCCTCGACGCCGGCCTGCCGGCCGGCCGCTCCATAACCGGAGGACTCAGTCGAGAACCTTGAGAAAATGAAACTCAGTCGTTTCACTGAGGTCATGCAATTCTCGAGTTCGGCCACTCGGCTGGTAGCCCAAAGCGGTGTACACCCGATGAGCCAGCTTGAATCGGGTGTCGGTCCACAGCTCGACCTCGGGATAGCCGTTGGCCCTCGCCCAATCCTCCACCGCTTGCACCAGCTCCCGGCCCAGCCCTTGACCACGTTCGGAGCTGTGCACGTAGCATTTCTTCAGCTCGATGCGCTTTTGTGGTTCGCGAACCTGTAGGGCAATGCAGCCGACCACGGCCTTGTCCTCGTTCTCGATCACCCAAAAGGCCGGATAGCTACTGGCAGGCGTGCGCAACTCAGGTTCCTCGGCGTCGACGTCGAGGATGTTCGGTGGATACTCCTTGTAGCAGGAATCGATCAACTCGATGATTCCTGCTGAATCCGCGTCGACAGCCACTCTCAAGGCAGCACTCATGCTCCGGAAGGATGCCAGATCGTCTTCATCTCGACGAAGGATTGGATCCGATAGGGAGAGTGCATCTGTTGATCGTCGTACCAACCCTTGCCCTTGGTCGTCGACACGGTGACTCGCTTCAGGTTCTCTGCGGCACCGAGCTCCAGCTTGGTGCGTTCGGCTTTGCTGCAGCCTGCTGCCGAGATCGCATCGACATCGCGATGGCCGGCCATGACCTCAAGCAGCTCGGGGCGCAGACCGGTGAGCAGGTTGACCACGCCAGCAGGGACATCTGAAGTGGCACAGACCTCGCCAAGCACTGCGGTCGCGAGAGGGTGTTGATGGCTGCCGAGGACTACCGCAGTGTTGCCCGCGCAGATGACCGGAGCCAACAGCGAGATCAATCCCAATAGCGGTTCCTCGGCAGGAGCGACGATGCACACCACCCCCATCGGCTCTGCGATGGTGAAGTTATAGAAAGGTGCAGCGACCGGATTGTTGCACCCCAAGACCTGACTGAACTTGTCCGCCCAACCAGCGAATGCGACAAGGCGGTCGACGGCGGCCGCGACTTCCTTGGCAGCACGACTCTTGCCGCCGGGTACCGTGGTGGCTAGTGCGTCGACGAATTCCGCCGACTTACCCTCCAACATCTCCGCCATCCGATAAAGGACCTGGGTGCGGTTGTAGGCCGAGCGGCTTGCCCAACCTGATGATGCCTTGCGAGCCGCGACCACCCCATTGCGCAGGTCCTTGCGGGAAGCATGGCAAAGATGTGCCACGACCTTGCCCTTATTGTTCTCGACCTGTAGGGAACGCCCGGATTCAGTGCGTGGGAAAGCCCCACCGATAAAAAGCTTGTAGGTCTTGAGGACCGGTAACCTGTCGGTAGAGCTCATTAGTTCAACTCCAAGTATGAGAGTAGGCCTTGGCGTCCGCCTTCACGGCCGAAACCACTTTGCTTATATCCCCCGAACGGAGATGCCGCGTCGAAACGGTTGTAGCTGTTGCACCACACCACTCCAGCCTTCAGTCGCGAGGCGATCTCGAAGACCTTCGAACCTTTATCGGTCCAGACTCCAGCCGCCAATCCATATGGAGTGTTGTTGGCGCGCACTAGCGCTTCCTCTGGAGTGCGGAAGGACATCACCGCAAGCACCGGCCCGAAGATCTCCTCGCGTGCGATGGTATGGGATGGTTGCACGTCGGTGAACCAGGTCGGTTGGCACCAATATCCGCGCTTCGACAGCTTGGCATTCGCTTGATGCATCGAAGCACCTTCCTCGGCGCCGATATCGATGTAACGTTTGATGGTCGCGAGTTGACCTATCGAATTGATGGCACCGAGATCGGTGTTCTTGTCCATCGGATCGCCGACTCGCAGGCTTTCGATTCGCACACGTAGGCGCGACAGGACTTCATCCATGATCCCTTCCTGCACGAACAGGCGCGAACCGGCGCAACAGACATGCCCCTGATTGAAGTAGATGCCTTGTACGACGCCATCGACCGCCTGGTCGATACTCGCGTCGTCGAAGATGATGTTCGGTGACTTGCCGCCAAGCTCTAGGGTAAGGCGCTTGCCGCTACCGGCTAGATTGCGAGCCAGTTCCTTGCCGACCTCGGTGCTGCCGGTGAAGGCCAGCTTCTTGACATCCTTATGCGCTGCCAAGGCTTCGCCACTAGGTCCTGCCCCAGTGATGATATTCACCACCCCAGGTGGCAAGCCGACCTCCTGGAAGATCTCAGCCAAGCGCAACGCCGTCAACGAAGTGGTCTCTGCAGGCTTCAATACGACCGTGTTACCGCACGCGAGTGCTGGTGCGATCTTCCAAGCTGCCATCAACAACGGGAAGTTCCACGGGATGATCTGCGCGCAAACTCCAACAGGTGAACCCTTCCTGCCAGGGAAGACATAGTCGAGCTTGTCGGCCCAACCGGCGTGGTAGAAGAAATGCTTGGCCGCTTCGGGGATATCGACGTCGCGGGATTCCTTGATCGGCTTGCCGC
>CAZJGH010000213.1:0-3978 GCA_964545405.1 uncultured Planctomycetales bacterium | reverse complement strand
CGCAATACCAGCCGCACTGACGGCAAGGCACATGACAAGTCTGCCATCGATGACGAGCGCATCGAGGCCAAACCTGGAGTCCTGGCGCGGGCGCGCAACGGTGTACTGCCGTTGTTCGTGATGATCTTCGGCACTGCCGCGCTTATCTATATCTACGGCGCAGACGCCGTGCGTGCAGCAGCTGCTGAAGGTGACGCCGCTTCGATAGATGCCATGAGTGCCGGTGGCGGCACTTGGCTACGAGCTGTGCTCGGCGCTTCGGACAGTACCAAGGCGATCTTCGTCGGGTCCACCGCATCACTAATCCTCGCAGCCGTCCTCGCCCTAGGCCAACGCCTCCTATCGCCCATTGAAGTCGTCGCGACTGCAAGTGGCGGAGTCAAGGCCCTGTTCAAGGATGCTGTCTTGGTGTTGATACTGGCTTGGAGCATCGGCAAGGTCTGTGACGAAGTCGGGACTGCAAACTACCTAGTGGCGCTTTTCCAGGACTTGATGTCTGCTGCATGGCTGCCGATCATCCTGTTCGTCACCGCTTGTTTCGTCGCCTTCGCCACCGGAAGTTCATGGACAACCATGGCCATCCTGCAGCCCAACGTGGTCCTGCTGGCTTACCAACTTGGTGAACAGTCAGCACTTGGGGGACGTCCACTACTGATCCTGTCGATTGGCGCCGTGCTTGAAGGCGCGATCTTCGGTGACCACTGTTCGCCGATCTCTGACACCACAGTATTGAGCTCCACAGCCTCACGTTGTCAGCATATCGAGCATGTCCGAACCCAGGCTCCATATGCCCTCGTCACAGCTGGAGTGGCCATTTGCGCCGCATACTTGCCGGTAGCGCTCTGGGGCTGGAACCCGTTCGTCTGCTTAGGCCTGGGTGCCGTGTTGCTGGTTTCGATCGTGCGTTTCGTGGGTAAGAACCCACGCGCACTCGTGCCGGCACGCGCCGACTAGCCTTATCAGGCGAACAGCGGCTTGCCGTGTGGTTCGCCGACAACTCCACCCTCAGCGAACACCCTTAACCCGCGCAGGAAAACCTGTTGTGGAAAACCGCGGAATTCAAATCCGTGGAAGGGACTCCAGCCTGATCTAGACAGCAGCTCGCTTTCATCGACCACGCGTTTCACGTTCGGGTCGACCACCACCAAGTCAGCGTCTGCCCCGACCTCAAGCCTGCCTTTGCCGGCCAAGTTGAACTCGGCGGCTGGCCCTGATGTGACGGTGCGCAGGAATGGGACCGGATCGGATTCATTCAGGTCGGCGGCTGCGAGAATCATCGGCAACAACAAGTCAATCGATGGGAAGCCTGAAGGAGCCTTAAGATAAGGGCGATCCTTGTGCTCAAGCGGGTGTGGAGCGTGGTCAGTTCCGATCACGCTCAAGCGCCCTTCGATTACCATGCGCCCAAGGCCAGTGCGATCTTCCGCGTACTTGATCGATGGATTCACCTTGAATCGGTTCTGCTTCGCTGCGTGTGCGGTCTCGGCAGTGATGAGCAAGTACTGCGTACCACTAGAGCACGAGATCGGATAACCCTGAGCGGCCGCCGAAGCCACCAACTCAGCGCCTTCGACCGTGCTCACGTGAAAGATGTGCAACTCAAGGCCCACCTCGTTGGCGACCCGAATCGCATCCATGATGCTTTGCACTTCGGCCTCACGCGGCCTGTGCATGTCATGCCTAGTGCTGTGCTTTGGATCGTTAGCTAGTTTGGCACTCGCAGCGGCCATGATCGAATCGTCTTCACAATGTGCGACGACCTTCAAGCCTGCCGCAGCAGCGGCGGTAAACCAACGACGCATATTCTCTTCACTACCGATGCCACCTGAACCGGTGCTGCCGCCAAGGAATACCTTAACCGCCGGACACATCATGCCTAAATCAGCAAGATGTGGCAGGCTGTCTTCCACCAAGGACCCATAAGGCGCGTAATCTACCCGCGATATCCCGCGCAAGTTCTCGAGCTTGGCACGCATCACCTCAGGCGAACTCATCAATGGCGGATTGTTCTGGATTTCACAGACCGTAGTGACTCCGCCATGCAAGGCTCCAGCCGACCCGTAAGCGTAGCCTTCCTTGCGTTCCAACCCGGGCTCACGGAAATGCACGTGACAATCCACCAAGCCAGGTAACAGCCAACGTCCATCAAGCTCGACGATTTCAGCACCGTCTGGAGCTTCCAGTCCGGTGCCGATGGCGGCGACTTGGCCGTCGGAGTCAGTCAACAAGTCGGTCGCGGAAACGAAATCATCGCCATCGAAGATGCGACCGCCGCGAAACAAAGTGGCTGTTGGGGAATTCGAAGACATTGTCTTGTCCGAGGCTAGGTGCTGAATCCAAGTTCAACACGCAACAGACTTGCGCGGGAGACATCCCGCTGTTCGGGTGACATCTCGGTGCCGCTACGCGCCTGCAGATGTCCTGGTTGGAGCTTGAAACTCAAGCTCAAAAGTCGCTCAGGTGAGCATGAGAAGCCGAAATCCGAAGTGAGGTCGAGCAGGGAGCCAAGGCGTAGGACACTCAAGGCATCGAGTGCCTGTGCAGTTGTCAATACTTCTGCCTGACGAAGCAGATCCAGAGCCGCGACTAGGTCCTCGCGCAGGATGCGGTTGGCATCGCCCTCTTCACGGAACTGCTCGCGAGTATCACGCTCATAGGTAGCCACCTCGCGACCGAAATCAGTCACCGCCTGGAGTTGATGCTTGGCACTCACCCCCATCGTTCGCTGGTTACTGATCTGATAGAAGTGTCCCATCGCATGACTACCTTCGCCATGCACCCCCCTGACCGCCAGTGATGCCACTCGTGCGGCCTGCAGTGCGCGCTGCATGTTGGCCTTAGCACGTGCCAGTGCAGGAAGGTGCAGCATCAGGCTCGCGCGGATTCCTGACCCGGTATTGGTCGGGCATGAAGTCAGGAAACCGAATCGCTCACTGACTGCGAATTCGAAACTCTCGCGCAACCGCCGCTCCAGTCTCTGGGCGCGTTCGAAAGCAAGTTCCAGATCCAATCCTGACGCGAATCCTTGGATCCGGAAATGGTCCTCTTCATTGACCATGACACCATGCAATCCATCGCAACAGAAGAAGACCTGAGTTGGTCGCTGGGCAGACATGAGATCACGAGTCGCTAGGCTGCGCTCGACGATCAAGTCAGCGTCTGCCTGACCGAGACTGCGCGGCTCGATGACGACGCCCTCCAGCTTCGAGCGACGCAGGCAATCACCCGCTGCTGCTGCGAGCTCATCAGCGCGGTCGGCACTTAACCGTTGAGGGAATGCACAACTGGCGACGTTCCGGGCCAAGCGCACTCGCGAAGAAATGACGACATCCGCATCCGCACCGCCCGGCTGCAACCAACCGGGTTCGGTCTCAACCAGCTTATGCAGGCGCGGGTCCATCACAGGATCGATTTGCCGAATGCGCTCATGATGAGATGCAACATGTTGCGCGCTCCGGCATTGCGGTTATCCAACAATGGATTAAGTTCAACGACCTCCATCGAGGTCATCAGTCCAGTGTCCGCCATGACTTCAAGCATCAAGTGGGCTTCACGGAAACCTACGCCACCAGGCACGGGAGTACCGACACCAGCGACGACCTCGGGATCGAGACCGTCGACATCGAAACTGAGATGGAAACCTGCAGTGCCATCGTTGACGACTTCAAGGACCTCCTTGACCACGCGGGGCATGCCCTTCTCGTCGATGTCGCGCATGGTCCAGGTGTAGACGCCTGATTCGCGGATGATGCGGGCCTCTTCACGATCGATATCACGCAGACCGACGAGGGCCACATTTCCGACATCGACCTTGTTGCGGAACCCGGCGATGTTGGCCAGGGCGTCATCAATGCCATCAGAGTTGCCGATGATATGGGCAAGTGGCATCCCATGGATATTGCCACTTGGGGAACTGGTCGGCACGTTCATGTCGCCATGGGCGTCGAACCAGACCAAGCCGAGTTTCTGTTCAAGGCT
>CAZJGH010000212.1:0-3992 GCA_964545405.1 uncultured Planctomycetales bacterium | reverse complement strand
GACGCCGCTCACCATCAGTGGTCACTCCAAGCTCGGCGACCCGCGCCTGTTGTCGGCATTGTTGCTTGCCATCATGACCGTGCTGTACATAATCTTCCGTTGAGCATCCACGCATGAAGAACTTCCTACTCCTGACCTTGTGCTGCAGCTGGTTGTTCAGTTGCCAGAGTCCACCGACTGCAAACCCGGTATTCGGACCCTCGAATCCAGAGAGCGCTTCGATTGACGGCGTTGAACACTACGCTTCCGTCATCGAGCTGTTGCCTGACAAGGAACAGCAATACCGTGAACTCCATGCCGACGTATGGCCCGAGGTGGTCACGGCGATCGAGAAGGCGAACATTCGCGACTACCGTATTTACCGTATCGAACTTGAAGGTAAGATTTATCTGTTCAGCACTTTCGCTTACGTCGGCACTGATTTCGAAGCCGACATGGCATCGATAGCGCAGGACGAAACAACTCGCGAGAAGTGGTGGCCGATCACTGACGCCTGCCAGCGCCGCATTCCGGGTACTCCTGGAGGGGCGCAATGGATGGGGCTCGAACAACTGATGCGCCTGCCATAATCGAGGACACGATGGACTTGCAGCTCAACGATAAGGTCGCCTTGATAACCGGTGGTGCCAGTGGCATCGGCGAGTCGATAGTGCGAGCGCTCGCGGCTGAAGGTGCGCTTGCGGTAATCGCCGGGCGTAGCCGGTCCAAGGCCGAGCCGATCATCCAAGACTTGAGTTCGGCTGGTCTGCGCGCTGATTTCGTCGAAGTCGAGTTGACCGATACCGCACAGGTCGAGGCTGCCATCGCCGCAGTCGTCGAGCGGCACGACGGGATCGACATCCTGGTAAATAACGCTGGGGTAAATGATGGGGTCGGACTGGCGGGTGGTGTCGGTGATTTCCGCAACTCCATCGAGAACAACCTGACCCAAGCCTTCGCGTGCGCACACTTCGCACGCCCCCACTTGATCGCGAGTGGTGGGTGCATCATCAACATCGGTTCCAAGCTCGCCACTACCGGCCAAGGTGGCACGAGTGGATATGCCGCCAGCAAGGGCGGACTCGATGCGCTCACCCGGGAGTGGGCTGTTGAACTTGCTGAAGCAGGAGTGCGGGTCAACGCGGTCGTTCCAGCAGAGACTTGGACCCCCCAATACGAGCGCTGGCTTGCGCAAAACTGCGCGGATGCCGCGGCCGCACGAGCCGAGATCGAGGGAGTGATTCCTCTCGGACGTCGTTTCACGACCAGCGAAGAGATCGCCGATGCGGTCACGTTCCTGGCAAGCCCACGCAGCAGCCATACGACCGGGCAGATCCTCTTCGTCGACGGCGGTTACACCCATCTCGATCGCGCATGCACCGTCAAGCGCAAACACACTTAGCCGCACAGCAGTTGCCATGACTTCATTCTTCGAGCTGACCGACAAGACCGCTATCGTCACTGGAGCTGGCAGCGGCATCGGCCGGGCGATCGCGATTCGATTCGCTCAAGCAGGTGCGTTCGTCGCGGTGTGGGATATCAGCAAGTCGGCGGCCGATGAGACGGCAAGGCTGATCCTGGATGTTGATGGTGAAGCCGAAGCCAACATGGTCGACGTCGCCGATAGCGATGCGGTCGAGGGTGCCGTCGCTGAACTCGAGAAGACCCGAGGAGGGATAGACATCCTGGTAAATAACGCTGGGGTCGCAAGCGTCGGTAACGTCGCCGCCACCAGCCCAGACGAGCTGGATCGGGTCTACAAGGTGAATATCGCGGGTGTCGCGAATGGACTGCGCGCCGTAGCGCCACGCATGGCCGCGCAAGGTGGTGGTGCGATCCTTAACCTGGCATCGATCGCGAGTCTCGTCGGCATCAAGGACCGCTTCGCCTATTCGGCAAGCAAGGGTGCGGTACTCACCATGACCTACTCAGTAGCCATCGACTACGCCAAGCAAGGAGTGCGTTGCAATTGCATCTGCCCCGCTCGCGTGCATACACCATTCGTCGACGGTTACCTTCAAGAGAACTACCCTGACAATCAACAGGAGATGTTCGCCAATCTCAGCGCCTATCAACCGATCGGGCGCATGGGACAACCCCAAGAGATCGCCGCTCTCGCACACTTCCTGTGTTGCGAGGATGCCGCCTTCATCACGGGCGCCGCCTATCCAATAGATGGTGGTGTCTGTTCAATGCCCGGATTCGATTCATGAAACTAGCCCGCATCGGAGAAATCGGTAGCGAGAAACCAGCGATCATCCTGTCGGATGATTCCCGCGTGGATGTCTCTTCAATCATCGATGACCTTACCCCTGAAGCCCTAGAGGCCGGGGCTTTGGAGAAACTCAAAGGCGCCGACCTGGATGGACTGCCTCGACTTGGCGCCGAAGAACGCATCGGCGCAGTCATCAAGCGCCCTGGCAAGATCGTCTGCATCGGCCTCAACTATGCGAAGCACGCCGCGGAGAGTGGCATGGATGTTCCCGGTGAGCCGGTGCTGTTCTTCAAGGCCAGCAGCGCGATAACCGGCCCCAACGATGGCATCGTCATTCCGAAGGACAGCACTCAAACCGATTGGGAAGTCGAGCTGGCGGTGATCATAGGTAAGACTTGCAAGCATGTCAGCGTCGACGACGCTCTCGATTACGTGCTCGGGTATTGCGTGCACAACGATTGGTCGGAACGCGATTGGCAACTGCAGCGCACCGGTCAGTGGGTGAAGGGCAAGAGTGCCGACACCTTCGCGCCACTCGGTCCGTTCATCGCGACAAGCGATGAGATCGCGAACCCGAACTCACTCGACCTGTGGCTGACCGTCAACGGCGAGAAGCTACAGGACAGCAACACCAGCGATTTCATCTTCAACATCCAGGAGGTAATCGCGGCGGTTTCCCAATACATGACTCTCGAGCCTGGCGACGTCATCAGCACCGGCACTCCTGCTGGAGTCGGCCTCGGCCTTGACCCGCCACGTTATCTGAAGCCCGGAGATGTCGTCGAGCTGGGTATCGACCAGCTTGGAACCCAGCGGCAAGTCGCAAGCACCTACTCCCCTGCATGATAGACACCCACCAACACCTGATAGAGCCTGGCCGCTTCAGCTATCCATGGATGGATCAGATGCCGAAGCACGCAGGGGTGTACGACCTGAAGCGTTATCGCACCGAGAGCGCCAGTACGCCGATAACCGCAAGCATCGTAATGGAGAGTGATGTGGCGGTGGCGGATCAGGTGGCTGAAGCAAATCATTATTGCGAGGTGGCGTGCGAGCCCGAGAGCATGGTCATGGGTGTCATCGCTGCTTGCAGGCCAGAGGAACCGGGTTTCGTTGAACAACTCGAGCTGATGACTTGTCCGAAGTTGGTCGGCGTACGGCGAGTCCTACACGTGGTCGACGACGGCACCAGCGTGTCGCTCAATTTCCGGGAGAACATGGCGCGTTTGGCCGACTACAACCTCTGCTTCGACCTGTGCGTTCGTGACGATCAGCTGCCTCTTGCGCTCGACCTGGTGCGCGCGACTCCGCATACCAGGTTCATTCTCGATCATTGCGGCAACCCACCACTCCAAGACGAGAGCGCGCTGGCGACCTGGCGGGACAACATCGCTCGACTTGCCACCTTGCATAACGTTTCGTGCAAATTCTCTGGGCTAGTCAACCACTTGAAGGAAAATCAGACAATCCTAGATAGCTGTCAGCCTATACTGGAACACGTCGTTCGCCACTTCGGATGGGAGCGCCTGATGTTCGGTGGTGATTGGCCGGTGTGCCTTTTCGCCGGTAGCCTCCTCGAGGACTGGACCGAAGGCACTGAGGCGATGCTCGCCTCATATCCGGATGAAACCAGCAACGCTTTCTTCGTCGGCAACGCTACGCGCATCTACGGGCTGCATTGAATCCCTCCACAACCATGTCTCGCAAGCTCGACGTCCTGCGCATTCACCCTAACGACAACGTGTGCGTCGCGATTCATCCACTTGCGGCCGGGCTTGAGGTCACCTGCGGCGCAGTC
>CAZJGH010000211.1:0-4057 GCA_964545405.1 uncultured Planctomycetales bacterium | reverse complement strand
ACTCCTGTGGCTTGAACAGCATTGCCCCTGAATTCAGGCAATAGCGCTTACCAGTCGGCTCTGGGCCATCGTCAAAAACATGGCCAAGGTGCGAATCACAGCGGCTACAGCGGATTTCTGTGCGAACCCGTGGAGCCAGGCTGCGATCCTCGAGGTAGATGACGGCATCCGCCACAATAGGCTCGAAGAAGCTGGGCCAGCCGCAGCCAGCATCAAACTTGGTATTGGACAGGAACAAGTCCTGCCCACACCCAACGCACTCATAGGTGCCTACGTCCTTCTTGTCCCAATAGATGCCAGTGAATGGGCGTTCGGTGCCGGATTCGCGGGTTATGTGGTATTGCTCTGGAGTCAGTTTCTCGCGCCATTCTTCATCACTTAATTCGAATGGTTCGTCGGAGGTAGAGCTAATCGGTGGCTTTTCGGGGAACATGGTGGTTGTCTGGTCGGTCGAGGAATCGCTGGAGCACGCCACCAGAAGTAGCGCGCAAAACATGGTTAGTGGTGAATGGTGGTTCAATTGAATCTCCTCGGACTTACCCTGAATTTGCCCCAAACTCGGCTGAAAGTCCAGTTTTCTGGTACTTTTAATCCATCAGCTCATGAACTCAACTCCTCAGCTCGCCCTTTCAGGCTTGGCTATTAGCCTCGCCGCCATTTTCACAAGCCCTGTGGCTAGTGCTCAGGTACCTCTCGACAGCGAGGTGGTTGCCAGTGGCTTCTCATCAGCCCTATTCCTCACTCACGCCCCGAATGACCGTGAACGGCTCTTCGTTGTGCAACAGGCTGGGCAGGTGAAGATCATCAAAAACGGCACGGTGCTTGGCACTCCGTTCCTGGATGTGACAGCACTCAACAGCAGTGGTGGTGAGCGCGGCCTGTTGGGCATGGCCTTCCACCCCGACTATGACAACACCGGGTGGGTGTTCGTCAACTACACCAACAACGGTGGCTCCACGGTCATAGCGCGCTACACGGTTTCCGCTAACCCCGATGTAGTCAATGCCTCCAGTGCGCAGATCATCATGACGATCGCGCAGCCATACTCGAACCACAATGGTGGCGATATCCGCTTCGGCCCTGATGGCTATCTCTACATCGGCACCGGCGATGGCGGCAGTGGTGGCGATCCTGGTAACCGTGCTCAAAACGGCAACCAGCTGTTGGGCAAGATGCTGCGCATCGATGTAGACAACGGTCTGCCATACACCATTCCTGCGAGTAACCCATTCGTGGGCAACCCAGGAGTTCTCGATGAGATCTGGGCGCTCGGCTTGCGTAACCCTTGGCGCTTCAACTTCGACTCCGAAACCGGTGACATGTACATCGCTGACGTCGGCCAGAACCAGTGGGAGTACATTCATGTCGAGGACGCAGGTTCACCTGGTGGCCTGAACTATGGTTGGCGAATCGTCGAAGGTTCACATTGCTACAACCCTTCCAGCGGATGTAACACCACTGGCTTGGAGATGCCTGTCTACGAATACAACCACTCGTTCAACCCTTATCGCAACTGCATCATCGGCAGTGAGGTCTATCGTGGGCGCAGCATGGCGACCATGAGTGGTCGTTACTTCTTCACCGATGCCGCTAGTCGCGAGCTGTGGTCATTCCGCTACGACGGAGCTGGCGGTTACAACGACTTCACCGATCACACTGGTCAGAGCGGTGTAACCGGTACCGGTCGTTCGCTCGGCACTGATGCTGACGGAGAGGTCTACGTGGTCGACAGCAACCAGATCCGCAAGCTTGTTCCTGCCGGTTTGAGGCTCGATGTTCCCCACCTTCACACTGGCGTTGCTGATTCGCTGGTGGTCAAGAACGGAACTCCCAACAGCCCGGTATACCTGGCCTATTCACTTGCTGGCTTGGGCAATACTGCTGTAGGCCCTCTTGGTGTCGTGCTGCCGTTGGCGAACCCTGTTCATGCCGCAACCAGGACCACTAACTTCGCAGGTACCGCGAGCTTCCCGGTCGTCCCTCCCGGTGCGTTGTTCAACCGCACCATCTATCTCGAAGCAGTGCAGTCGGGATTGGTCTCGAACGTAGTCAAGGAAGTAGTCGAGTAGGCTACGTTCGCTAGCCTCAGGGCTTGCTGTTGGATCAATCAGCAGCAGCCTTGCGGCGGCCAGCGTCGAAGGAGATATTGCCTGCGCCTAGCAGCAGGAAGATGGCGAAGGCGATCAGGAAGAATCCCGTGCCGAAGCCGGCTTCACTGTCGATGAAGAAGAGGTGGGAGAGTTGCTTATCCAACATGAATACCTGGATAGCACCGTGGACACCACCGACGACCAACATCAGACCGGCGGCCTTGCGCGTGAAGAAGCCGGTGATGATGAAGAGCGAGCCGAAGAACTCGACGACGCCAAAAAGCAGGGCCATGAAGTACGGTCCTGGCACGCCTCCGTCACGCAGAACTGTGGCATATGCTTCGCGGGTCTCTTCGACGAAGACTTTGCCGTGGCCTGCCCAGTAGGCAAGTCCGACACCAGCAGCCACTCTCAAGAAAAGCAATAGCCAGTCCTTCATTGGGGTAGTGTATCCTTTTCGACATGCGAGTCTTGCTTGGTAGTGGTGGTTTTGGGACAGAGCAGCGGCGCGAGTTCTTTCGTACCGAGATGCGGGCCTTTTTCGGTGACCTTAAGCGCATCATGTTCGTGCCATATGCGCTACACGATCATCAGGCATATCTGAAGGCGATGGTCGAGCGTGGATTCGACGCCGGTTATGAGCTGGTCGGTATCGACTCGTGCGCAGATCCCGTCGCTGCGGTTATGGAGGCGGACGGGGTCTTCGTCGGCGGTGGCAATACCTTCAGGCTCACTAATGACCTCCAACGCCTTGGGTTGATCGAACCAATCAGGCAGCGGGTAGAGGCTGGCATGCCATATCTGGGAGTATCAGCAGGCACGAATGTAGCCTGCCCGACGATGCAGACCACCAACGATATGCCGATTGTCCTGCCAATCAATTTCGACACCCTTGGCTTGGTACCGTTCCAGATCAACGCGCACTATTTCGCTGGCCAAGTCTGGGTCAAGAGTGGCGATGAGATGGTCGAACATCTAGGGGAAACTCGAGCGCAACGGATATCCGAATACCATGAAATGAACCCATTGCCGGTGGTCGGGCTGTCTGAGGGCACCTTCCTCTCTCGTGAAAACGGTATGTGCATCCTGAAAGGAGGCAATGCGGTTTTATTCAGTCCAGGCCGTCCAGAAAAAGAGCTCAGCACCGGGCTTGACTTATCAGACCTACTTGTCGCATAATCAGGCAGGTCCACTGTGCCCCTCCGATGAAACGTATTCTTGTTGTAGACGACGAAGAAGATGCCCGCAGCGTTGCGTGCTCCTTCCTGGAAGACGCTGGTTATGAAACATCAGAGGCCTCGAACAGTGTCGAAGCCATCGAGATCCTCAAACGCGTCCATTGCGACCTGGTTCTGACCGACTTGGTGATGCCTGAGAAGGAGGGCGCTGAAACGGTCATGGAGTTGCGCAAGACTTACCCAGACATCGGCATCATCGCCATGTCAGGTGTCGTCGGGGCGGAGTTCTATCTGCGCGCAGCACGAATGCTCGGTGCTGGCATGACATTGCTGAAGCCGTTCACGCGCGAAGAGCTGTTGGATGCTGTCGAAGGAATGCTGGTTTCCTAGCCACTTCGATTCATAAGGCCCGATACAGTCGTGCGCCGTGAGCCTCAAGACGCTCGCTGCCAGTCAACACGATGTTGCGGTTGGCATTGACGATGATGGTGTCGCCGGTCAACAAGTCTTCCAAGGTGGCTCCAGCAGGGAAGTAGCGTCCCACGGGAATCGTGATGTCTTGAGCGTTATTGCCACTGGATGAGACCGCGATAAGGGTTTCGGTCGGATGTTCGCGTGCGAAGGCGAGTACGCGCCCTGCATGGTGAATCCAGTATGGATCGAAGCTACCTTCACGCAGCGCCAAGTGCGAGCCGCGCAACTTAGCCAAGCGCTTAGTGAGTCGAGTCAGCTGGACATCCCAAGTGCTGGTGTTCCAGTTGAAGGTGCGGCGGTTGTCTGGGTCAGCGC
>CAZJGH010000210.1:0-4097 GCA_964545405.1 uncultured Planctomycetales bacterium | reverse complement strand
AAGCGGAGAAAGGCAGTCGTGAGTGGTTCGCCCTGCATACCCGGCTGATCATGGAGCTCGAGGCCGTGCAGCTTTGGTTGAAGCAGACCGGCTACATGAAGGCGTCGAACAAGTTGGCGCGTGACATCATGCGCGAGAAGAAACTCGGTGATGCGGCCAAGGATGATCGCATCAAAGCCGCACTGGATTCGATAAAGAGCGTGGCGACCGAAGAGAAGTTGAGCGCTGCGGCGGAGAAGGTCAGCGGTGGCAAGCTCGAGTTCAAGGTGCAGGAGAGCAAGCACCTGCGGATGGTCTACAACACTGAGATCAGCGATGCGCGCGCGACCGAGTTGATGGAGCTTGGCGAACGCACCATCGAGGCGTTCAAGGTCGCGATGGTCGACCCATACATCGACGACACCTTCCCGGACAAGATCCCCGAAGGCATCTTCCTCGAGTTCTGCTTCAACTCCGACGACAACTACCACCAGGAGAAACTGCTCGAGGAGTACTACGGCATGGGTTGGGGGCAAGGCCAACAACGCAAGGAGATGCTGGCCGCAGCAGGGACTTCGCGCCAGAAAGGCAAGGTCGCGTTGTCCTATTGGCGTTGCGATGAGAGCCTCGATCTCGAGTGCGTGGTGGTACACCGTCTCGGACATGAGCTTGCGCGTCACCATTACGTGATTCCTGGCGACCTCCAGGACTGGTTGGAGGAAGGTGCGGGTTATTACCTTTCCTTCAGCTTGCTCAATCGCAACAGCGTGACATGTTCGGCGTTCAAGCCGCCGCCAAGTCTTGAGGGCACCGTCGCGACCGGCCCAGGTAAGTCCAAGAGCAAGAAGGAAGAGACCAAGACCAAGGTCGTCATGAAGGGCTTGCGTGAGGTCATGGCTGGCGTCGCCTTCCATGCAGGTACGCCGATGTCTCAGCTTACTCCCAAGAAGCTGTTCGCCTTCGAGAACGAGGACATGGCCAAGTCATGGGCATTCTATTCCTTCATCGCCGACCATACCGGTCGCGAAGGTCAGGTGTGGCTGCGTGGCATCGGCAAGATCATCGGTGAGGACGATTTCCAGAACCTGCTTCGCTTGCATACCGAGAAGAGCTTCGCCGACATCACCGGCGATGCCATGAACGAGCTCGAGGAGCGCTGGAAAGAGTACACCCAGCGCACCTACAACCTGTAGCGGCTCAAGCCTTGGTGGCTTCGGCCGCCTTGGTCGACCGCAAGCGCATCTTCTCGCGCAGCTCGCGCTTACGCAGACGCAACGAGGTCGGCGTCACTTCAAGCAGTTCATCGCGGTCCAGGTACTCGAGGAACTGTTCGAGACTCATCTCGCGAGGCGCACGGATCTTCTCGGTGAAGTCCTTGTTGGCAGACCGGATGTTGGTCATCTTCTTGGCGCGCACGACGTTGATGGCGATGTCGTTGTCCTTGTTGTTCTCGCCGACCACCATGCCTTCGTAGATCGGGACACCTGGTCGAACGAAGAAGATCCCGCGATCTTCCAGGGCAGCCAATGAGTAGGCTGTGGATTGACCACTGTCGGAAGAAACCAATACGCCATTGTGGCGAGTCTCGATCTCAGCCTCCATCACGCCATAACCAGCTAGCAGAGAAGTAAGCACTCCTTCACCCCGAGTGAGGGTGAGGATCTGGGTCCGAGCGCCGATCAGTCCGCGAGTCGGAATGCGCAGGAACAGGCTGGCACGCGAACCCTCGCGGGTCATGTCAGAGATCTCGGCGCCCCGTTTGCCGAAGAACTCGATCACCTTGCCCATAGAGGTCTCGGGTAGGTCGACGCGAGCATCCTCGAAAGGCTCGTGGGTCTTGCCGTCGATCTCCTTGAGCAGCACGCGCGGTGAGCCGACCGCGAACTCATAACCTTCGCGGCGCATGTTCTCGATCAGGATGCCGAGGTGCAACACCCCGCGCCCAGCTACCAGGTATCCACCCGAAGGGCCGATGCGGACACGCAGGGCAGGATCCATGATGGATGCCCGCTCGATGCGCTCCTGCACTTGGCGTGAGGTGACGAAAGTCCCTTCCTTACCGGCGAAGGGTGAGTCGTTGACCATGAACTCCATCTCGATGGTCGGGTCCTCGATCGTGATGGGGGGCAGTGGGTCGACTTCAGTGATGTCGCACAAGGTGTCACCCAATCCGAGGTCATCGATTCCAGCGATGCAAGCGATGTCACCAGCCTCGACCTGATCGACCTTTACCCGATCCATGCCAGCGAAGTTGTACAGCTCCTTGACGCGCCCACGTTTGCGGTCGCCTGCGTTACTGACCAGCATCACGTCGTCGCCACTCTTCAGCACGCCGCGGGTGACCCGCCCGATGCCGATGCGGCCGACGTAATCATTCCAGTCGAGTGTCGCGATCTGGAACTGAAGCGGCAAGGTGGCGTCGAAGCTCGGTGGCTCGAAGTGCTCGAGGATCGCATCCAGCATCGGCTCCATGTCGCCTTCGCGGACTTCCTCCTCAAGGCTTGACCAGCCATCGCGCGCGGAGGCGTAGACCACAGGGAAATCGAGCGCCATCTCCTCGGCGCCGAGTTCAACGAACAGGTCGAAGACTTCACCGAGAACTGCATCCGCACGTGCGTCCTGGCGGTCCATCTTGTTGACCACCACCAACGGGCGCAGCTTGTTCTCGAATGCCTTCTGCAGGACGAAACGGGTCTGCGGCATGACGCCTTCGAACGCATCGACCACCAGCAACACCCCGTCAGCCATCGACAAGACGCGTTCGACCTGTCCACCGAAGTCTGCGTGCCCTGGAGTGTCTACCAGGTTCACGCGTACGCCGCGCCATTCCAAGGCAGCGTTCTTCGACAGGATGGTGATTCCCCGTTCACGCTCTATGGCATCGTTGTCCATCAAGCGATCCGAGCCTTCTTGGCCGCGGTCGAGGGTTCCGGCTTGCTTAAAAAGCCCGTCGACCAAGGTAGTCTTACCATGGTCGACATGCGCGATGATCGCGATGTTACGTAATTGCATTGCTCTGATCTCAGAAAGCTCCGAACAGCAACTCCGTGAAGGTTCTGATCGGCTGCGCCTCGCGGGCGTCTTCAAGCTGGCTGTTCAAGGACTTCAGGGCCATCAGCAGCTCGTCGTAAGCCTGCTCCTCGGCGAGCAGGCGTCCAAGACTGCCTTCGCCATCCTTGAGGCGCCGCGCGACCTCAGAGAGGTCCGCAAGGAAGGCTTCCGCATCGGCGGCCACTTCCTCATCAGCAATGATTGTACCAAGAAGTCCCTTGCCCTCGGTGGCATCCAGCACAACCTTGCTCAGGCGGGCCGCCACGTCGTCGAGATTATGGACCAGATTGAGGGTCTCATCACGCAACTCAGGGTTGCTGATGATGGCTCCCAGAAGGCCCTCGCCCTCCTTAGCGGAGGAAGCGATCGAGCGGATGTCTGCCATGGTCACCTGAGTGTCCTCCATGATTCCGACGACCCTAGCGCGCATATCCTCATCCACCAGCAGCGCTCCGAGGGTGCCTCGTCCGGCCCGGAGGTCATCCATCAGGGTGGTGACATCCTCGACCACGCCATTCATGTCGTTGAGCAATTCCTCGTCGTGGAGCAGGGCACCGACGACACCGCGGCCCTGGGCGAGGTCGTCCGTGGTGGTGCGCAGGTTCTGCACGATGGCACGGAAGTCTTCGGAGTTCTCATCCAACAATTCGCTGAAGCTCTCCAGCGCGGTGGGCTCGACGACCCCGACCAGTTCCGCATTGGCACGGATGACCGGCGCGGTTCCTGAGCCCGGCTCGATCTCGATCACCCGACCTCCGAGCACGGTGAACTCGGCGATGCGCATGATGTAGCCATCATGCAAGGTCGGTGGGGAAGTGAATTCCATGGTGACGCCGATGCGCCGATCACTCGGTCGCTCGTCATCGAAAACCACTTCGCGCACCGTTCCACTCGGCCGCCCGGCGACCAACACGGCGTCGCCCTCCTTGAGGCCACGTGCATCCGGGAACCACGCCTTCATGTAGGTCTTCTCGGAGAAGGAGAAGCCGGTGAGGACGATGGTGTAGTAGAGCAGCAGGGCGATGGTGCCGAAGAACACCAATCCCAAGATGAAATCGCGGCGTGCT
>CAZJGH010000209.1:2761-4127 GCA_964545405.1 uncultured Planctomycetales bacterium | reverse complement strand
GCGTGGATGAAGTGCCGGGCAACTTGATCCTGTTCGGCAACATGGATTTCCTGCCTAACTACGACGCCGCTATTCATTTCGCCAACGACATCCTGCCGCTCGTGCGTCAGACTCATCCGGAAGCAACGTTCACGATAGTAGGAACCAATCCACTACCCGAAGTCCAGGCCTTGGCCGATATCCATGGGGTGGAGGTCACTGGCCGTGTCGAAGACCTGAAGCCATGGATTCAACGTGCTGCCATGTTGGTCGCGCCGATGCGCTTCGGTGCCGGGATCAAGAACAAGGTGTTGGAGGCGATGGCGGTCGAGAAGCCGGTCGTGACCAACTCGACGGGGGTAGAGGCCATGCATCCTGAAGTAAGCGAGCTGCTTCGCTTGGCCGACGACCCGAGTGACTTCGCTGCCGCCGTTTGCTTGCTGCTCGACGATCAACAGCAACGCCAAGAGCTTGGGAAGCGCGGGCGCGAAGTGATGGCGCGCCTACATTCGTGGGATACAGCAGCAGAGGCCTATGAGCTCTTGTTCGCTGAACTCGCGGCCTCTGCTTGAATGTAGTCGACGACCTGGGTCGCCACTCGGCGGATCAAAGGATCTGCAGGGTGAGCATGTTGGTCGTGTCTGGGGTACCAGGGTCGACCGCCGCCTCGATGTAGACGGTCAAGCCACTGGCAGCGGCCGGCACCGTCTGGGTGTAGCTGGCATTGCCTGCGCCATCGGCATTGCCGTTGTGCAACAAGGTCCATGGCGGCCCGATCTCGAAGGTGACTCCTGAGATGACGGTGCCGGTGTTCGACAAGCTATACAGCAACCACCAAGGACTGTTCGCACCACCATTCGACAGGTTGATGGTTATCGGCGATCCGGCGTTGACGTTGCCAGGGGCAGTCAAGGTAGGACTGGTGCCACCTACTGGATCGAGGGTGTACAACTCGAAGTCATCGATGTTCCAACCGCCGTATTCGAGTCCGCCATCGGAGTCCAGGTAGAAGCGCACCTGCACCGACGGGTTATTGTCGGCCCATGCGGAGATGTCGAGATCCTGGATACTCCAGGAGTTGTCGAGCAAATCGCCGTTGGTCGGGTTCTGCCACACCTGTTGACCATTGACGTAGATCCGGGCGTGGTCGTAGACGCCTTCTTCGACGGTCAGCCAGCGGGCGAAGCGCAGATGGACGCCATTGGCACCGGAGCAATCGAAGGTAGCCGAATCAAGGTAGTTCTCGACGTTGGATGCGTACTCGCCATTCCAGCCGGAAAGCCCTAGGTCGTTAGCCCAGGCCTTGGAGCCGGAGAAGGCACCACCGGGATCACCAGCATAGCCTTGTGGAGTGCCGCGTTGCCAGTCGTCTTGAGTATCGACCTGT
>CAZJGH010000209.1:0-2751 GCA_964545405.1 uncultured Planctomycetales bacterium | reverse complement strand
ATCGTCGAAGGCAATGCGGTTGTAGATGCCGACTACGAAGCGGTTGACGTTGTCGCCTGCCGCGAAGCCCTCGGGTAACCAAACGTTGCGGTTGTTGGAATCCGTCGCGACCATGTAGTACTCGACCCGCGCCGGGCTCACCTGTCCTGGGATTCCACCTTCCCACTCATTGAGGGTAGCGGTCGGAGCCATCGGAACAGTGCTCCAGTTGCCGCCTTCCAAACGCCAGAACAAATCGACGCCGGTGACAGTCGCGGCCGAATGCGAAACGACGTTCGCCACTGCGGTGTAGGGCCCGGCTTCGTTCTGGGTGTCGGTCAATGGCGTGTGCGACATGGTCATCGACAGCGGCTTGGCCATCTCGGCTACGGTCGCCAACGCGCCGGCAGTGATCATCTCAGCCAATACGAAATCGTTGGCCGAAACGCCAGTCACATCACTTGGGGTATGGATGTACGGGCTGTATGAACCTAGGTCCTCGAACGGGAAGATCGCCGGGAAGCCGTGGTTGAAGAACGAACGGTGGTCACTGGTACCACCGCTCAATGGACCGATGGTGATCGCCAATGTCGGCACGTAAGCCGCATAGACATCCATCGCGAAGTTATTCATGTTGGTGTCGGTGTCGTTGGTGATGAAGCCAACGGACCGCGAATCGCCAGGTGCGCGATATGCAGTCATATCGAGCTGCACCATTCCGATGACATCCGCATCGATCGTATCTAGATAGTTGGCATAGGCCTCGGAGCCGAGCAAACCCATCTCTTCACCCGAGAACGCGCAGAAGCGAATCGTGTAGTTGAAATCCTCCGCGGCCAGGATGCGTGCGACTTCCAGCACGCCAGCGGTTCCGGATGCATCATCGTCCGCGCCGGGGGCAGGTGAGCTGGAGCTGCCTTGCCAGTTGACCGAGTCATAGTGAGCTCCGATGACGATGATCTTGCTCGGATCAGTCGCGCCGAGCTTCTCACCGATCACGACGTCGGCCCCGGAGTCGTAGTTGAACAAGGACGTGGTGAGGCCATAGCCTTGCAGCTCCGACACCAGCCAGTTCTGAGCATTGACCTCGCCTTGTTCCCAATGGCGACGGGTACCGAATGCTTCCATCGTCGCTACATCAGCAGCGAGGTTGGTCTGTGATACCTGCGCGACCCAGCCAGCGATGATCGGATCGGGAGTGATCGCGTTCTGCGCTCCACCATAGGATTGGGCTGACACCGGAGTGATAGGGCGGTTGCCGATCTGGCGGACGGCGCCGTGGCAACGGAAACCAGGGTTCACCATCGTGGCCAACTCCGCTTTGGTCAATGCGCGCAGCCGCACGCGTCCATCGCTTGAGCTCCAGATATGACGGCCACCGGTCGCGACTGGACCAGCTTCCTCGTCATGATGAGCGACCAAGGTGAACAGTTGCTCGTTAGCCGCGAGTTGCGGTAGCACGGTCAACTCGACCCCATGCTTGGCAGCCAAGTCCGCGTCAGTGCGGCCAGCGATCAGGCCACCCATATCGTCGTACATCTCGCCATCGCGAATCAGTGCATCACGTAGGGAGGTATCGGTCCCATAGTGATAGATGGCTACCTGGCCTTCTTCACTCGAGACCTCAGTGGCGACCTCAGGCCCCTGTTGGGGCCCGAGGACATCGGCTCCCTGCTGAAGCAGCGAGACCAGTAGTAATGACAGGATCATCTGGTTCTAGTTGACGGTTACCTGGAAAAGGTTGGAATCGATGATTCCGATGGATGACTGTGCGCCGACCTCCAGGTAGCCGATTGTTCCTGAGCCCAAGCCAGCAGGAATGGTGAAGCTCAAGGTTCCTACTCCCGCAGCATCAGCATTGCCGCTACCGAGGATCTGGTAGCCAGCGCCGATGTCGAAGGTGTGCCCCATGATCACGCTGCCGGTGTTGGACAAGCCACCGAGCATTCTCCATGCTGCACCTGGCTCGAGGCCAGTGAAGGTGTAGGAGACAGTCGATCCGGCATTGCCGTTGGCATCACCAGTCAGGTTGATGACGTCGGTGCCGCCACCAGGAACTGAATCCAAGGTGTACAGCTCGAAGTCATCGATGTTCCAACCGCCGTATTCCAAGCCTCCATCGGTAAGCAACTGGAATCGAACCTGCACCGAAGGGTTGTTGTCGGCGATGGCGGAGATGTCGTACTCGACGAAATCCCAACCGTTATCGAGAGTGTGACCGTATGAAGGGTTCTGGTAGATCATCTGACCGTTGACGAGGATCCGTGCCTGGTCGTAGATGCCTTCCTCGACCTGCAGGTACCGGGCGAAACGCAGGGTCACGCCGTTCTTGCCGCTGCAGTCGATGACCGGCGAATCAAGGTAGTTGTTGACGTTCGGCTGGTAAAGGCCATTCCATCCGGTGTTGCCCAGGTCATTGGCCCAGCACTTGGTGCCGGAATACGCGTTGCCCGGGTCGCCGCTGTTGCCTTGAGGGGTCCCGCGCTGCCAGTCGTCCTGGGTGGCAAGCATCGCGTGCGTCCAGTTCTCATCAGTGGCGCCTTCGAAGTCGTTGAAGTAGATCGTGGTTCGAACGCCGACCGCGAACTCCAGCTCACCATCACGCGGGAAACGCTCGGTGTTGCCGGCGGAGTCGTCAGACGTGATCCAGTAGCTGAGTCGAGCAGGGGAGACCAGTCCCGGAATACCTGCTGACCAGGTAGTGCTGACGGTGTTGGTCATAGGCAGGATCATCTCGCTGCCGCCATACACGGTGTAGTGGACCACACCCGA
>CAZJGH010000208.1:0-4206 GCA_964545405.1 uncultured Planctomycetales bacterium | reverse complement strand
CAGAAGGACTGGAGGAGGGCTTCACCCCCTACCCCGTATTCGAAATGGAGCAGATCCTTAATTCCTTGCCGGAGGGGAAGCCCTTGCACCGAATGTGGATGGTTGCGAGGTACACCGGTGCACGCCGCTCCGAGCTTCTTAGAGTTAGATTCAGGGACGTTGATTGGAAGCGTGACCTGATCCTCATCCATGGCGCAGCCAAGAACAAGGAGAAGCAAGTCAAGCCTCGACTGGTCCCGCTTCTCCCCGATCTCAAGAAATTCTTGTTCGCCATTCGTGCGGAAGACGACGCCTACGTTTCCTCGCTCACGCAAAAGAAGTGGTCCATAAACGCCTACCGAAACGCCGCACGACGCTTCAACCGCAAATTCGGACTTGAACTCAGCTCGCAGCGGATGCGAAGAACGGTTGCCCAATTGATGGCCGAAAATGGCACCCCAATCGAGACAGTCGCGGAGTTCCTTGGCAATTCCGTCGAAACTCTGAAGAAATGGTACGTGCAACCATTTCCGCCACTGCTCAACGATGCAACCCTCGCCGCCCTTGAAGGCGGCGCCAATCCCGATAGAAGCCATTCTCAGGCCCCCTTACGATTAGGCCTGGGTTCGTTCTGACCGAACTGGCGCTCAAACGCGGCCCGGTGAATAAACCAGATACCGCCGACCTTGGAGGCCCGGATTTCCCTGGCAGCACAATAACTGCGGACGGTTTTGGGAGTGAGGCGGAGAATCGCTGCCACCTCCTCAACGGTGAGTGGATGATTGGTTTTCATGTCGAAGCTTGCGGGTCGCCCAAAAAATGGGTCGGTCTTACGATGCAGGTTTTTAGCTCCACCGGGCTGCACTGTGGCCCGGTGGGGTGGAGCCGAAGGGGGGACCTCCGAATTCACACATACATATCCTAAGAAAGGAAAAATTCAAAAGTCAAGTTAGTGGACACCCCAACTCGCCCCATGACCTTCAAGCCTGGTGAAAATCTCTGGAACGGAGGCCTGGGAACCGGCTTATTCCGTCCAATTCGGCGACCCTCAAACCAAGCTTGCCTGAATCAAAACAGGCAATCCTCAAATTAGCGCCTCTTATTTAAGGTCCGCCTTGTCAACCTTCAGAACTGCTTGGTAAGTGTCGTTCAGGTATCCGCGCAACCCGAGAAGTATTTTCCCAGACCATCCGTCAGAAGTAACGTCACCACTGAAGCCAAGATCTTTCGACCCCTCAACAATCACACGGACAACCGTGGCATCGGTCTGCTCCTTGAAGTAAACGCCAGCGATGACATTCCAATCGTGTGCCGTCATTCCATGCTCGCCAATCACCACGCCTTTGGATTTGTCAGCCACTCTTAACGAAAACCCTGCAGACCCCAGTCCTACCTTTGCAGCCTCATACACCTGGTCGCCTGAATAGCCATGAAACGTTTCCGCATGAACATATTCGGACCAGCCGGTCTTCCCCTCTGCACCGTCGAAGTCCACGTGTGAGGCGTCCGGTGGAAGCATGTCGATAGTGGCACACGAAGGAAACAAGAGTAGGACAAGCCCGATAAGAGTTCGTTGCATGCGGCTAGTTTAACCCCTCGAATGAACTCATCAATCACCAGCATGGGGAACAGCAATGAGCCATAATGGGGACGCTCATGGTCGCAACGAAACAGCTTGCCTTGAGAGAAACCCCTAGTACCCAATTAAGGTGACTCCCTCCAGCGGGAGCTTTATTCGGTTGCTGGCATAGAGCGTGTCAAAGAAAGCAACGACCCGTTCGAAATCTTTACTCTGACGGCCTCCGCCGCCATAAACATTGCGAACCGCAATGCAAAGCTGGCAAACTCCGTGCATCATGCACGCCTGGAATAAGTCCTTCAGGAATTGATTATTGACCACAGCTCGGCCAGCTTCAACCTCAAGGACGAAGCCATCAACTTTGTGGTAGGCGTCTGTCTCAAACGATTTCTCCGTGCATCCATTCAGTCCAAACAAGACTGGCACATTCACCCTCTGGTCCTTTCGCTTACCCGTCTCAACTTCGAAACCGAGCTTAAGTAAGCCTTGTGAAACTTGAGCCAGTACTTCATTACTTTTCAGGGTGTATCTCAGGGAGTTGATCTTGTCTTCCTCACCCTCAAAAACCTCAACAACATTACGCACAATCAGCGGCGGCTCAGCTGACTTTGGGTAATGAATCCATTGGATGGCCATGGCTAAACTCCTTTCTTGGTCGCGTTAATAATACTCGCAAATATAGCCATACGCTCTGTCGAACAATCCGGGGCAAGAATACAGCTGATACCTAAAAAGCGTCTTTCGCAACGCCATCCTAACTTCACGCTCCACCCCTCTTAAATTCTGCCAACCATCGATTCGAACCCGACGCACGATTTTATCGATGTCGTCAACTACTCGCTCGACAATGACCGGCGTATCACCATTCTTCACTTCCTCAAAAAGTTCGGTAAGTGCCGCCTTCCCTCTCTCTTCCTGCTCAATTGGTGGGCTGGCCTGCTCCGTTGAAACTACATCCTTGGCTAGGTCGAGCAGTTCCTTCAAAAAATCCACACTGACCAAAATCCCGTTTTCGTGCCGGTGCTTAAGTTCCTCTAAGCGTTCGGCGAGAGCCTTAAACCGCGGATCATGCAGGTGCTTGCGAAGTCGACTTGCAACCTTAATCTCAATCTCTTTCGCCTTCTTGGAAGGATCTTCTGCCCCCAGCACAGCCTCAAGTAGTTCAGCGTCAACCACGAGCGTATCCAAGTCATCGCGCACTGCATCAACATGCACGTGCTCATGGATTAGCTCGATAGTCTTTGCCCCAAAGCTATGCCACAACAGACGCCCTGTGTTCGTTACCGGCTTGACGGATTCATAAACCTGGGCAAGCCATCGGTAATCAATTTCGTGCTCGCCCAAAATGGGATCTGGCGAGATCGCTTCCCAAAGTCGGCCAAGGTAGCTGAAATCAGCTGCGAATCGGTCACGTACGTCGTTGTTAGGCAAGCACTCTTGAGCGGCCATCAATCCCTCATAACCCGAAGCATTGCGGTCAACGCCGGGGAAGTACTCCAAACACTTCTGAATCGCTCCTGGCAGCTTCTCTCTCAGCTCTGCGATGTTCGACACCACGTTGGTAATACCCTCTTCGTCGAACTGTATCGCTTGAGCTACGTCATCAAAGATCCCCAAGTAGTCGACGATCAAGCCATGAGTTTTCTCCTGGCCGTAGGGACGATTGGTACGACAGATGGCCTGTAGCAAGGTGTGATCACGCAATGGCCGATCAAGATACATCGCCTGAAGAATCGGAGCATCGAAGCCGGTGAGCAGCTTGGAAGTGACGATGATAATCTTCAGCGGATCGTTTGGGTCGCGGAATCGGTCCAGCAGCTTTTCCTCTGCATCACGGTCTCGGCGATACGGAGCATACGCCTCTTCCCCACTACTAACCGACATCACAATGTCGGATGCCTCAGCGGGCAGATGCTTGTCCAATTCCTGCTTGTAAAGCAGACAGCTCTCGCGATCGAAAGTGACGACCTGTGCACCGAATCCATTCGGAGCGACTTTTTCCTGGAAATGTTGAGCAATGTCTGCGCAAACCGCCTGAACTCGTTTTGGCGCCTTAAGAAGGACAGCCATTTTGGCGGCATGTTTGCTGAGCTGATCACGCTCTTCGTCGCTAAGGTCGGCGGTCAACGCCTGGAACTCCTCATCGATCTGGGTCTGGTTAACGTGTAAGTCGACAAGACGCGGCTCAAAATGCAGCTCCTTAGTGGCACCATCGCGAATTGAATCTTCGAAGCCGTAGCGGCTCAAATAGCCGTTCTCGTCCTCATCTGCCCCGAACGCGTAGAAGGTGTTCTTGTCGGCCCGGTTGATCGGAGTGCCGGTCAGACCGAACAAAAACGCATTCGGCAGGGCGACCCGCATCTTCCGACCGAGGTCGCCTTCCTGGCTGCGGTGCGCTTCGTCAACCAGCACGATGATGTTGCTGCGCGCGTTGAGCACACCTTCCACATCGCCAAACTTGTGGATGGTGGAGATGATGATCTTGCGGGAGTCCTTGCTTAGGGTCTCCTCGAGGTCCTTCTGGCTCTCAGCCTTCACGAGGTTGGCGGCGTCGTTGGCGTAGAAGGTGCCGCTGATCTGGCTGTCGAGATCAATCCGGTCGACCAGGATCATCACCGTCGGGTTCTTGAGGGCCGGGTGCAGACGCA
>CAZJGH010000207.1:0-4216 GCA_964545405.1 uncultured Planctomycetales bacterium | reverse complement strand
CATCGCCGCGCGCGCCAGGGCTTCGGGGTCGCTCAACAACTCTGGCCAGTAAGGAAAGGAACGGCACTGGCTTGGCCGTCGGTGGTAGACAGAGCATTGATTACTCCCACCCAACAACACACATCGTCCATCGGCGCGCTCACGCAAGGACAAGCGACCGTCGACTTGCAAGACGTACTGCGCGACGAAGCCATCGACAGTGGCCTCGAGTATCCGCGCATAATGCGGCAGGTCATGCTCATCGATCCAAACCCGTCCGTGACCTACGCGACAGCAATTCCCTGACCGTTGGCAAGCGAAATGAAACGGCGCCTGTGCGGAACTCATCGCGCCAAGTGCGCTTGGATATCCTCGATCAAGTCGGTGGCAGTGGCGTATCGCACTTCACGGTCCTTAGCCATCATCTTCTCGATGAAGAAGTGCAGCATCGGAGAGATTCCCAAGCCCTTCAAGGCTGAACCTTTCAGGCTTTCGAGAACTTGTGCGCGGACCATTTCCTGGTCGTCGTCGCCGCTGAACGGAAGCTCGCCGATGACAAGATGGTAAAGGGTTGCGCCCAGCGAGTAGATGTCGGCGCGACCGTCAAGTGACTCCTCACCGCGCGCTTGTTCAGGCGCAAGGTATGCAGCCGTGCCCAGGGTGGTTCCAGCTCCGTGCGTGCCTTCCATGCCTTCGCCAGCGAAGCCCAGGTCGATCAGGCGCACTTTGCCTTGTTTGTCGATCATCAGGTTTCCCGGTTTAAGGTCACGATGCACTACACCACTTGCCCGCATGCCCTCGAGGGCTTCGGCTACTTGCATCACGATCGAAAGTGCCTCGCGTTCAGGGAAACGTTTGCCCTCGGCCAAGAGCTCCTCGAGGGTGCGGCCGGGCACTCGTTCCATCTCAAGGACCAAAGTGCCCATGAAGCGGAAGGCGCGGTAACCACGCACCACTCCCGGCACATCGAGTTCCTTCAGCAACTTGGCTTCCTGCACGAAACGGTTGGCGGACACCTTGTCCACTGCCAGGTTGGGGCGCAGGATCTTCAGCGCGACTCGCTTGAAGTCCTTTTGTCGTTGGGCACCGAAAACTTCAGCGGTCGCGCCGGTACCAAGGAGCCCCTCCATGTTGAATCCAGGAATCTCTGGCTTGGCCATGGCGTCCGTCTGACGCAAGTAAGCGATGCGTTGCTCGTCCCAGTTGGTCACGGCTGCAAGCGCGTCATCGAACGGCACTTCGTTGGCAGCTTCGATCACCAGCTGCGCCTGCTCACGTGGCAAGAAACCACGGTGTACGAGTTGCACCAGGAATGCCTGATCCTGGTTCTGGGCGGGTTCGGCGGCCGACATTAGGCTGACATCCTATATCGGCGCTTCGATCCTGCGAACTTGAGTCGTCGGCTGCGGATTTCTCGACTCAAGAAAAACCGCGAACTTTCCCGAAGAGAGAGTGAAGACGAATGCCAACCACATTCGCATTGCATCCTCAAATGACCAACAGCGCAGGAATTGTCTACAAGTACTTCGACCTGATCGATGGCTTCATCCGGGTACGGATCCTCTCCCAGGAGGAGTCGTTGCCAGCCTTGCAGAAAGGCGTTGGCGAGCCCCCCAGCCGTCGGGAATATCGCCGTATGGTGGTCGAAAGCTGTGTCGTCGGAGTCGCCGACGACGTCTTCCCGAAGGTCCATGCCATCTACCCTGAAGACACCATCGCTGCTGAAGACTTGCTCTATCAGATAGTGATCGACGTCAATCCTAACCTCGAGATTCATTCGGTAGCGCTGCCGGCTGAAGCCGAGGAAAGCTTGAAGTCAGATGACTCCGATTTCTTCGCCCGCGCCGCCGGTTTGGAGAAGAATGTCCTTAACGAGCTGGTTGGACAGGATGAGGCCGTGGCCAAGATCTGTCGCTCGGTGAGGAAAGCAGCATCAGGTATCGCCGATCCCTTGCGCCCTATCGGCAGCTTCATGCTGGTCGGCCGAACCGGTACCGGCAAGACCGAGCTCGCCAAGTCACTGGCACGCAACCTATTCGCCAGCAACAACCTGATCCGTATCGATTGCTCCGAGTTCGCACTCCCGCATGAGACCGCCAAGTTGATCGGCGCACCTCCGGGCTACGTCGGCCACAACGATGGTGGCACCCTGACCGAAGCGTTGATGCGTGACCCCAACGCCGTGATCCTCTTCGATGAGATCGAGAAAGGTCATGAGAAGCTGCACAACATGTTGCTGCAGATTCTCGACGAAGGTCGCTTGACCGACAGCAAAGGCAAGACCGTGGTGTTCAATCAATCACTGGTCCTGATGACCTCAAATGTCGGCACTGAAGACTACCGGACTGCCAGTAACCGACTCGGCTTCGGGCGCGAAGGAAACCTTGATCAGGACGACTTCCAGTCGATCACTGACTCAGCCTTGCGTACCAACTTCAAGCCAGAACTGCTGAACCGCCTGGATGGGATCCTCACCTTCCGCTCGCTCGACACCGAGGACTGCACTCGCATCGCCCAGATGCAGCTACGCAAGCTCCATCAACGGATGAGCAACGCTGGCATCGACCTGCGCTGGTCGAAGAGCCTCGCTACAGCCATAGCGAAAGCCGGCTATTGTGAGGAATACGGTGCGCGTGAAGTTCGTCGCGCCCTAGCACGCATGGTCGAGGAGCCACTCTCCAGCGCCATCCTGGATGGCGAATTCAGCGCTGGGACTACGGTCTTCGCTGGATGGCGAGGCGGCAAGGTCATGTTCCGCGGTGCTGCGTAAGGCGGCTCCTCGAACTAGTCCGAGAGAGCGCGTAACCTGTTTTTGAGGACCGGCTATCCTGTGGCCAAATGTTGGCCGCCCTCCTCCTTTGCCTACCTTTGGCAACCCCTCAACCTAGCGCCCAGGCGCCTGAGTTGGGACCTGATGTAGTCGCCGTCTGGGATGGCGGTTCCGTAAGTGCGGAACAATTCGACCGCTTCCTCGGCAAGCACTCGCATCTCCATCAGGATGGCCAGGATGCCCTCGCCCACATCCTGCAGCTGCAGCTGGTCGAGTTCGAAGCGGCCGCCGCCGGCCTGACCGCAAGTCCCGCAGCAATTGATGCTCGCATCGCTGAGGCGCGTGCCCAGATCGAAGCGGCTGGACAAGACCTTGAGAAGATCCTCGCTGCGCGCAACGTCAGCATGAAGGATTTCCACAAGCTCATCGGTGACTCCCTGCTGCATGAGATGTTGGTGCGCCAAGCTAATGGCCTCGCCGAAGATGCGGTAGTCAGCGCCGAGATGCAGACCCAATGGAGCCAGGAGCGGATCAATGCTCTGCTCAAGCAGGCGAGTGTCGCCCCCGCCGGCATGGCCCTCGACGTAGCGCCATATCACATCAGCCTCCAAGACCTCGGCGAGACCGTTCGCCGCACGATGGGTGACAATGACTTGCGCGACCGAATCGAGCAGCTGGTCCTTGGCTTGACCTTGCCGGCATGGGCACAGTCGCAACAAATGGTGTTGAGCGACGTGATCCTGCATCATGAGATCGAATGGCGGCGCAAACGCGTGGCGGAGAACCCTGCCTACAGTGGCGTCACCTACGAGGATCTGCTCAAGTCACGCGGCTCCTCCATCGAGTCGGTCCTCAAGTCTCAGGAACTTCAGGTGGCAGGCTTCTTGCGCCTCTTGTCAGTACAACGATTCCCCGATCAGTGGTTCGAGTCACTCAGCGACGAGGAACGCCAAGAGCTCGACAACACTTTCGGCCCAAGCCGCCAGCTGAGTTGGATCCTGCTGCGCGCAGTCGAAGATAAGGTCGATGAGCTTGACCTGGATTTCGATGAGGCCAGTGCTGAGCTCAAGCTGCTCAGTGAGCGCATCCGCTCGGCCAAGGACTTCCACGAGCTTGCCACCGACTATTCGGAGGACGAGGCTACGCGCCGGCGCGCTGGACGCTTAGGTCGAATCCACGCCAGCGAAAAGGGTGTTCCACAGGCCTTGTGCGATGCGGCGTTCGCGGTCGACAAGCCTGGGATCTACGGCCCCATCAAGGTCGTCGATCAGCCGATGTTCGCCCCACCAATCAGTGGCATGGCGTTGATCCTGGTTGAAGACTTCAGCTCCAAGCCGACCCAGGAAGAGTTTCGAGCCTTAGTTCGTCGCGGCCAACACCGTGACCTCAGGCAAACCTTCCTCGCTGAGATCGGCATGCGCTCGCTGTGGTCGAAGTGAACAGGTAGGCCTAGCAACTAAGCTTGAA
>CAZJGH010000206.1:0-4265 GCA_964545405.1 uncultured Planctomycetales bacterium | reverse complement strand
GGTTTGGGTTGCGTCAGCCCCCCACCTCCTCCAGCTGTCAGCCCGAACCAGCCCGAGACCCAGACCACGAGGGTTTTCGTCCTGGGCACCCTGCATGATGGGCACTTGGATTCCGAGCTTTGGGGCTTGGAGGAATTGCGAGACACGATTCGCAAGATCGACCCGGATGTGGTCTGTGTCGAACTCGCCGACGACAACCTTGCCGCCGCACTCGGCACCTGGTCGGACGACAAGACCGTCGATGACAAACGTGTCTTGCGCTTCCCTGAATATGTCCAGGTGTTGTTGCCGCTGATGGACGAGATGCAGTTCGTGGTAGAACCCGCCGCACAATGGCATGAGATCCTGGATGCGATGCGCCGCGGCAAGGTCGCAGACTTCAACACCCAGGAGCGATACGCCAAGCAACGTGCCGACTATGAAGTGGCCAAGGCGTGGGCGGATGATTGGCTCAAAGCACAACCCCACGGCATCAGTGATGACCCGTTCTACATTCACTCGGCCGAGTTCGACCTACACGCGAAGGTCCGCTCCGGTGCATACGACTTTTTCCTCAACGACGTGATCGGCCGACCGATGGGCTGGACCTACGTGCATGATGAACACTACGAGAAGATCATGGACGCGGTACGCAAGCATCCTGGCAAGAAAGTACTGGTCACCTTCGGCGTGAATCACATCTATTGGTTCCACGAACTCTTGCGTTGGAATCCTGATGTCGAGCTGATGGATGTACGCCCGTATTTGCCTGGTGGAGATGATTGGCAAAGGAGCGAAGAGGAGATCGCGATCGATGAGTTCCACGCCGGGATCGATTGCCTACGCGTCGTGTGGGCGCACTTTCGTGGCGACAAGGATTATGCTTTGGCTCGAATCGATCGGATGCTTGAACTACCAGATGGCGAGAGTGATTCGTTCATGGACAACCTGAAGGCTGGCCGTGGATTGGTCGCTAATGAGTTCATGAATGGACCGCTACTTGGCAGGCCTGAGGTCGTCGCCAGTGGTGGTGATTGGTGGCAGATCAGGGTTGCCGTGAGGCGCTTCGGCGACACGCCTGATGACGCGACTTGGATCAGCGCAAGGTTGCGTAAGGACGGTACTCGCCCTGGTGGATTCGCATGGACAACCTTGGAAGTACCTGAGTGGCTGCTTCATTTAGGGGATACACTTTCGCGATGACTGATCCCCCTCTGGATGTCGTGTTAGCGCTCGGCGGCGGTGCCGCGCGTGGGCTTGCGCATGTCGGGATCATCCACGTCTTGGAGCAGAACAACGTACGCATTCGTGGTATCGCCGGTACCAGTATCGGTGCCATAGTCGGGGGCATGTACTGCGCCGGGCTGATGGATGAATACGAGGCCTACTCGCGCAAGATCGATGCCAAACGGATGCTGCGAATGCTCGACCCGGTCATCCCACGCTCCGGTTTACTGGGTGGTTCGCGAGTTGTGAACCAACTGTCTGAGTTCCTGGGCGAAACGGAAATCGAGGATCTACAGCTGCCGTTTTGTGCACTCGCCACGGACCTGAAGTCTGGCGAAGAGGTGATCATCGATAGCGGCAACCTTGTCGACGCCATTCGCGCCAGCTTCGCTATCCCCGGCATCTTCACCCCAACCAAACTGGATGGCCGATGGTTGGTAGATGGCGGTGTCAGCACACCGGTGCCGATACGCGCCGCCCGCGACCTGGTTCCCAACGTTCCGATCATCGCGGTGAACCTGAACAATGTCGATCTGGTGTTCGAAGGGGAAGTCATCAACATGCTTGACGCCAGTGAAGAGGAACGTGAACTCGGGCGAATCGAACGGTTGATGAACCGCATGCGTGCCAGTGGAGACCGACGTCCTGGCCTGCTCACATCCATCAGTGATTCGGTCACTCACATGGGACACCGCATCGCACGCTTCCAGATCGCAGCGGATAACCCTGACTTGTTATTGGAGCCCGCCGTATATGGAGTCGGGTTGTTCGACTTCCATCGCGCCGATTCGATCATTCAGACTGGAGTCGACTGTGCCACGCGTGCGGTCGAGGATGGTGAGCTCGATCACCTGGTCGCCAAGGCGCGGCGCCACAAGTTGCGCCCGCATTGGCGCACCGGAAAGCGCAACAAGCACGGCAAGTGAAACCCGCCTAGGCAAGCTAAGGTGGATCAGCTTGGTGCGACCCAGGGCACATCAGTGCCGCCTGCCTGGTGCGTTGCAGCACGTGCGTAGGCGAACAACCAGTCGGATAGTCGGTTCAGGAAAACCACATGCTGCGGATCAACATCGGAGCCGGCCGTGTCCGAGAGCTCGACTACGCTGCGTTCGGCACGTCGGCACACCGCACGGCAAACATGAAGGCGTGCCGCGAACTCGCTACCACCCGGCAGGATGAAGTTCTTCAACTCACCGGCTTGTCGTTCCCAAGCGTCGATCTGCGTCTCCAACTCAGAGCAAGCGGTTCCCGGCCAAGCTGGCAACATCTCACGCGCGGCCGAGGTCGCCTGAGGTGGAGTCGCAAGCCATGAACCGAGTGAGAACAACAATGCCTGCACATGATGCAGCCGCACGACATCATCGGCGGCCGCAGCCGCGGCGCACCAGCCCAACAACGAGTTGAGTTCATCGACATCGCCATATGCGGAGATTCGAACCGACGACTTGCTGACCCTGTCGCCGCCGAACAATCCTGTCTCGCCGTCGTCGCCACTGCGGGTGTAGATGCCCATAGGTCACATACTACTGCTCGGCATTCCCGCTGTCAGGTGGTTGCTCAAGGCAGGATCATGGCCTGCAGGAGGCAAAAAAAGAAGCACCACGGCCGAAACCGTAGTGCTTACAAGGGGAAAGAAGAAGCCCGCCCATTCGGGCTTGCCTCTTCTGTCCCAAAGGTTACAGGCTACCAGCGTTCTCTGCCAGGTAGGAAGCGACACCTTCTGCATCTGGAGTCATGCCGGCCTTGCCGGTCTCCCAACCGGCAGGACATACCTGACCGGAAGTCTCCAGGAACTGCACCGCATCGATCATGCGCAGCAGCTCATCCATGTCACGACCAAGACCGAGGTTGTTGACGGTTTGGCTTTGGACGATGCCTTCCTTATCGATGATGAAGGTACCACGCAGCGAGAAGGTGGTCTCCTCATGCAGCAGGTCGAAGGCGTTGGTCATGGAGCGATCTTCATCACAAAGAAGCGGGTAGTTGACCGGGCCGATGCCGCCTTCGTTGATGGCGGTGTTGCGCCAGTTGATGTGAGATTCCGGAGTGTCAATGGAGACGCCCAAAACTTGGACGCCGCGCTTCTTGAACTCATCCATACGATGGTCAAAAGCGATAAGCTCGGAAGGTCAGACGAAGGTGAAGTCTTTGGGGTAGAAGAACAGCGCCACGTGCTGGCCCTTGTAATCAGACAAGGAAACCTGCTTGGTCGAGCCGTCTTCCATGACCGCGGTAGCCGTGAAATCGGGTGCGGGTTTATTAACTAAAACTGCCATGGTAATTTATGAGGACTGGGTCTGAAGTCGCCGTGTTAGCGACCTGGGGAGCCAATTCTAGGACAGGCTGAGAATATCTCAAATGGCAGCAGCCAATAACGCTGAACGTAGGACGTCGGCGGCGGCGGCGGCACTGGCGGTCGCAGTTTCAAGCACCTCTTCGTGGCTCGGATTGCTGCCTTCGATACCGGCAGCCATGTTCGTGAGCAATGAGATGGCCATGACTTTGGCCCCCAAGGCATGAGCGGCAATGGCCTCTGGAATAGTGCTCATTCCGACAGCATCCGCCCCCAACCTGGCCAGCATCTTCACTTCTGCTGGGGTTTCATAGGAAGGCCCTTTCATCCCAGCGTATACCCCCTCGCGTAGGCTTGGCTGAGCTTCGAGCAGGTTTGAACGCCAAACCGGGTCATACATATCGACCAGATTGACAAATTGAGCCCCATGACCACAGTTCTCGCCGCACCGCACGGGGTTAGGCAGACCCATGTTGATGTGATCTGACAGCGGCATCAGAGTGCCAGGTGGGCGGCCTGAATCGAGGCTTCCTGCAGCGTTCAGAAGCAGGATGTTGGACGCACCCCAATTGATCAAAGCACGGACTCCTCGAACCAACTCTGCAGCATCGTATCCCTCATAACTGTGGATTCTTCCCCCACACAGAAGGACCCGCTGCTCCTTACCGGCCGGTGCATCAACTAGGTCGCCGATGAGCAGCTCCGCCCCATGCCCCTCAACCTTTGGACACAGCCAGTTGTCCAAATCATGCAAATCAAGGCTATC
>CAZJGH010000205.1:0-4320 GCA_964545405.1 uncultured Planctomycetales bacterium | reverse complement strand
AGCGCCAGGAGGATCAACGTGTTACGCAATCAGGCAACGAACCAGTGAGGATTTCGCAGATGTCGAGATAACGTCCGCGAGTCTTCGCGATCACGTCGGCCGGAATATGCGGCGGTGGTGGGGTGCGATCCCAGTCACTCAATGAGCGCAGGTAGGCTCGCACGATTTCCTTATCGAAACTCGGCGGCTCTTGGCCAGGCACGATGCTGTCGGCTGGCCAGTAGCGAGAGCTATCCGGAGTCATGACCTCATCGATCAGGACGAGCTTGCCGTCGATGCGACCGAACTCGAACTTGGTGTCGGCCAGGATCACATCCTTGGCGGCGGCGCGCTCAGCAGCCTCGTTGAAGATACGTAAGGCCAGCGCATGGATCTGGCTTGCTTCGCCTTCGTCGCCAATCAGCTCGACAGCCTCTGGCCAGGTGATAGGCTCATCCTTCTCGGCCTTGGTGGTGGGAGTGTGCAGGACCTCAGGCAACTTCGATGAGTTCTGCAATCCGCTTGGCAGCTCGTGGTCCCACAGGCGACCAGTCGCTTGGTACTCACGGAATCCTGAGCCAGCTAGGTAGGAGCGCAGTACTACTTCCACGTTGACGCGATCAGCGACCTTCGTCCAAGTCACGCGGCCACGTAGGTCATCGTGATTGGCGGCTGGAAGGTCGGGGATCTGGGCAGGATCACAGGTCTCGCGCGCCGCAGGCATCCATTCGGAAAACTCCTGCAGCCAGTACTCGGTGATGTGGGTGAGGATGCGACCGCGATCTGGGATGGTCTCGTTCATCACCACGTCGAAGGCGCTGAGGCGATCGGTGGCGACCATCAACATGTGGTCGGGGTGATTAGGGTGACGGTAGAGATCGCGAACCTTACCGGTGTAGAAAAGTTCCCAGCCGGGAATCTCTATGCCACCGCGATAACCCTCGGTCGCGGAAGTTGGGGAAGAGGAACTAGCCATGCCGAGATTCTAGCAGCCCGTTGGCCTAGAATCGTGGTGTGCAAAATGCCTCGATTGTCCTGCCTGGCTGCAAGTCGGCTTCGCAGCGCGCCCTGCTGCTGGCGGCCTTGGCGTATGGCGACAGCCGCTTGATTGGGCTGAGCGACGGCGACGACACCCGGTTCCTGGCCGCAGCTTTAGCCGACTTAGGGGTTGGTATTTCCAAGCAGCCCGATGGCAGCTTGGTCGTCACTGGCAATGGTGGTGCGCCGCCAGCCACTTGTGACGAGATCGATATCGGTGAAGGCGGCTCCACTTTGCGTTTCCTGCTGCCACTGTTGGCTACTCAAGACTGTCGAATCCGCCTCAACGTGGCTGAGGCCCTGATGGCTCGGCCACACCAGGAGCTCGTCGCCTTGTTGCAGACCAATGGTTCACGAATCACTGCCGATGAATCAGGTTTCGAGGTCAACGGCGTGGCTGCTGGCTTACCGTCCCCAACTATGGTGCCTGTCGGCCTCAGTAGCCAGTTCCTTAGTGGCTTGTTGATGGCCAGCGGCAACTCCAAGCAAATCTGGCAACTGGATGAAGTGCCTGTCAGTCAGGGGTACCTGAACATGACATTGAAGATGATGCGGCAGTTCAGGGGTGACGATTGCGTCGAGGTCCGTGGCTCCAGTTGGTATCAAGCCGCTGGCTTCGGAAGTGGTCAACAGCTGCAGATTCCAGCCGACGCCTCGGCGGCGTTGTTCTTCGCAGTCGCCGCCGCCCTGACCGATTCGACCGTGATCCTGGCCCGCGCAAGTTCACCGGACCACCCTGATGAATATGCATTGAGATTCCTCGAAGAGGCTGGCTTCATGACGCGCAGGGAGCATGACTTCATCGGCACCGCTCGCACCGCAGTTGCTGTCCGTGCATTCGACCTTCGCCAAAGCCCAGACAGTGGCCCAGCGATGGCTGTGTTGGCTGCAAGCAACCCGACTGGCATCCGCTTCGAGAATGCCGATCGCTTGCGCCACAAGGAGTCCGACCGAATCGACGGTATGGAGCGTCTGGCCCAAGCCTGTGGGGGCGAATTAAGCCAGAAAGGGGATTCCCTATGGGTTCGCGCCGTCGAGAAAGCCTCACAGACCTGCGCCTTCGACCCATCATTCGATCACCGCCTCGCGATGGCGGCGGGAGTCGCGGCGTTACGCTGGCCTGGAATCCAGGTAACCGACCCAGGCGTAGTCGCCAAATCTTTCCCCGACTTCTGGAATCAATTAGCTCAGCTGCGATGAAATTTCCTGCTCTCAACCACTTCGTATTCGCATCAGCCTGCTTGCTGCTGACCGTCACCGCATGCGTGACCTCCGAGCCGTTCCCGCTGGATTCTCCCGACCAGTTCTCGTCGCGCATCGCTGACCAGGATGCCTTGCAACGCGCATCGGAAGCTGAAGGGCGACTCAACTATGCGGAAGCGGCGATGTGGCTCGACCGTTACGAGCAACAGCCAGATGCCGTGTTGGATGAGAGTTTCTGGTTTCACCGTGCTGCTATCGCTGAGCGTGGTGGCGATATCGAGCGCGCCATTGAGGTCCGTATGAGGCTACTTGAGTTCCGTCCTCAAGACGTATGGCTGCGTATCGATTTGGCCGACGACTTGCAGCAGGTCGGGCGTGACCTTGAAGCCATCGAGATGCTTGAAGTCAAGCTCGACAAGGTCGAGGACAATAACTATGCGCTGCAAGCCTTGGTCGAGCTTCAATCCAGGTTCGAGCACTATGGCGCTGCTGCGATGGCGGCTGAGCGCCTCGCCAATGGCTACGAGGAGATGCAAGCGACCCACGAAGCCCAGCTATGGTGGCAACGCGCTTCGAGTCTGCATGAGAAGAACAATAACCTCAAGGCCGCGACCTTGGCGATGGAGAAGGCGCTAGTCGGTGTCGATCTCGCAGAAGAAGAGGCGAAAGCCTTGGCTCGCCTGCGGGCCTTCGAACTAGGCGAACCTGAAAACGTCGCCGATGCGGTTGGGCTGTTGCGTTATCACACCGACGCCGACAATCGCCTGGCTGGAGTCAGGTATCTCGCTCTTGACCGTTTCCCAAGTGAGGTGGCCGTCTTCGAGATGGCCCTGCTAGACCCTGATTCTCGGGTCGTTCGAGTGGCCTTGGCGGAGCTGAGTAAGCGCGCTGAGCCTGGGCGGGTCGAAGCCGTCTTGCCGTTGCTTGACGCGGAATCACAAGACGTGAAGATAGCTGCGGTACGCGCTCTGGGCACACTTGGCACTGCGACTGAAGTTCCCCTTCTCGTCGGCATGTTGATGCCCGAGGATCGCTCCTTGTTCAGGGCCGCACGTGCTTCCCTCAACAGCGTGTCCGGTAAGCGCCTGAGCATCGAGATGGACCCTGATCTCGAGCAGCGCAAGAAACTCCGTGAACTGTGGGTTGCATGGGAGCCTACCCAGCTGCCAAACTAGCCGAATGCGGATACTCGTCACAGGCGGTTGTGGCTACATCGGCTCAGCGACCGCGCGTTTGCTGGCCCAATCCGATCACGAGGTGGTCGTGGTTGATGATTTATCTGAGGGTCACCGACAGGCATGGGACGGTGCCTTGGAGGTCCTCGACCTGCGCGAGGAGGACGCCGTCAAGAGGTTTGCCGCAGCTAACAGTTTCGATGGCATCGTGCATTTCGCGGCACGCGCCTACGTCGGCGAGAGTGTCGAGCAGCCGTTGCGATACTGGCGTGCCAACTTGGTCCCGGTGTTGAACTTGTGTGAGGCTTTCGAGGGATTGCCTTTCGTGTTCTCATCGACTTGCGCCACCTATGGCCAACCGACCACCCCACGGTTGGATGAAAGCTTGCCGTTAGCCCCGGTGAACCCTTATGGCGCCACCAAGGCTGCCGCCGAACGATTGCTTCAGGATCGTGCCGATGCTGGCCATGGCGCGTTCGTCGCGTTGCGTTACTTCAATGCTGCCGGCGCTGCTGCCAATGGGGAGCACGGTGAACATCACGTGCCCGAGAACCACCTGATCCCGCGCGCGGTCTTGGCTGCCCTTGGCCGCTTGGATGAGGGCCTGGAAGTCTTCGGTACCGATTGGGATACCCCCGATGGGACTTGCATCCGCGATTACATTCACATCGATGATCTTGCCGAGGCCCATGTCCTGGCGCTCGATCACCTGTTCGATGACAAGCCATCCACCATCCTGAACCTTGGCACAGGACGTGGTTACTCGGTGCTCGAAGTCATCCGAGCAGTCGAGAGCTGTACCGATAAGCCAGTCGCTTGGCAGCCTGCACCGCGGCGAGCCGGCGATCCTCAGGAACTGGTAGCCGACCCCACCCGAGCATTTGAAGTGTTAGGCTGGCAGGCTGAGCATTCCGCCCTAGATAAG
>CAZJGH010000204.1:0-4324 GCA_964545405.1 uncultured Planctomycetales bacterium | reverse complement strand
AAGCGGAAACGACCCTGCTTACCCTTGATCATGTCGGTCAAGGACTTCAGCGGCTGGTTCGAGGTGCTCATCACCTGACGCTTGCAACGACCGTTATCGAACAGGGCATCGACCGACTGCTGAAGCATGCGCTTCTCGTTACGGATGATGACTTCCGGCGCGTTCAAGTCGATCAGACGCTTGAGGCGGTTGTTACGGTTGATCAGACGACGGTAAAGGTCGTTCAGGTCACTCGAGGCGAAGTTGCCCGAATCCAAGCGAACCAGTGGACGCAACTCAGGTGGGATCACTGGGATCACATCGAGGATCATCCATGCCGGATCGTTAGGTGAATCGCGCAGCATCTCGACCGTGCGCAACCGCTTGATGATGTCGGCGAGGCGCTGCTTGGATGTGCAGTTCTTCATGCCCTCGCGCAGTTCCTTGGCGGTGCTCTCGAGGTTCAAGCCGTTGAGCAGGTCGCGGACAGCTTCAGCCCCCATCGAGGCCTCCAGAGACGAACCGAACTGAACGCGCGCGCGGCGATATTCATCTTCAGTGATCAGCTGGCACTTCTTGTATTCGGACTCACCTGGATCGATGACGACGTAATCCTGGAAGTAGATCACGCGCTCGAGCTCGGTCTTCTTCATGCCGAGCAGGTTGCCGATACGACTCGGGGTCACCGAGAAGAACCAGATGTGAGCGACCGGTGCAGCCAGGTTGATGTGGCCCATGCGCTTACGGCGCTCGCGTGAAGTCGTGACCATGACGCCACACTTATCACACACGATGCCCATGTGTTTCTGGCCGCGGTACTTACCGCAAGCACATTCGTAATCCCGTTCAGGGCCGAAGATGCGCTCGCAGAACAGACCTTCCTTCTCCGGACGGAAAGTCCGGTAGTTGATGGTCTCGGGCTTCTTGACTTCACCGAATGAAGCTCCGCGGAAGTCCTCGGGCGAGGCCAAGCGGATGGAAACGGAGAGGCTATCCCCAACGTATCCCGCTTGCCGTTGCGACTCAGGGGTTGGAGTTGTTTCAGGAGTAGGCGTTTCGCTCATCATGCTGCCCTCGATTACTGCTGCTCAGAAGTATGAAGTTGAATGTTGAGACCCAGGCCACGAATCTCGTTCATCAGCACCTCGAAGGACACTGGCGTGCCCGGCTCGAGGATGTTCTTGCCCTTGACCATGGCTTCGTAAATCTTGGTACGTCCATCGACGTCGTCAGACTTCACGGTCAAAAGCTCCTGCAGGAGGTATGCAGCGCCATATGCTTCCAGCGCCCAAACTTCCATTTCTCCGAATCGCTGACCACCGAAGCGCGCCTTACCACCCAGCGGCTGCTGCGTGATCAAGCTGTACGGGCCAGTGGATCGTGCGTGCACCTTCTCATCGACGAGGTGGTGCAGCTTCAACACATACATGTAACCGACACAGACGCGTTGCTCGAAGGAAGCTCCGGTCCTGCCGTCGTAGAGTGCGCTGGTAGCGGTGGTATCCATCTCGGCCTCTTCCAACACCTTCACGATGTCCGCTTCGGAAGCGCCATCGAATGGTGAGGTATAGGCCCTACACCCGACCTTCTTGGCCGCGAAGCCAAGGTGGGTCTCGAGGATCTGCCCTACGTTCATTCGAGAAGGCACACCCAGTGGGTTCAGGATGATGTCGACCGGCGTGCCATCATCAAGGTATGGCATGTCCTCTTCAGGCAGGATCTTGGAGATCACACCCTTGTTACCGTGACGACCGGCCATCTTGTCCCCGACCGACAGGTTGCGCTTGGTAGCGATGTAGATCTTGACCATCTCCAACACGCCGTTGGGCAGGTCATCACCGCGCGACAGGCGGCTCGACATCTTGATCTTCCAGGCTTCCTTGTCCTCGATGCGGTTCATGTGCGCACGCATCAGGTCTTCAGCCTTGGCGCGACGCGATGGATGATCGAGGCTTTCAGGGAATGCCATGAGCAGTTCCTGGATGCGCTGCAAGTCACCGAACAAGGTGGCTTCGGTGATGACACAAGCCTTCTTGGTGGCAGGATCCTTGATCGGGCTGCCGACGTACTCGCTCAGCTCATCGATGCATGACTGCAGCTCGCGGCGGAACACTTCATCGTACTCCGATTCGATCTGACGAATCTTCTCGTGTGCTTCGCGACGCTCAGCCGGAGTCATGTTGACCTTACGGGTGAACTTACGTGCGCCGATGACGATACCGCGGACACCCGCGGGCAGCTTCAACGACACGTTCTTCACGTCTTCACCGGCGCGACCGAAGATCGCGTGCAGGAGACGTTCTTCCGGAGTCAGTTCAGTCTTCGACTTCGGCGCGATCTTGCCGACCAGGATGTCGTTAGGACCGACGCGAGTACCTACCCGCACCATTCCGTGTTCATCGAGGTTGTGCAAGGCACGCTCACCCGCGTTCGGGATATCGCGCGTGAACTCTTCCTTACCGAGGGTGGTCTCGCGGATCTCGGCGTCGTAGTGCTCGATGTGAATCGAGGTGAAGACATCATCCTTCACGAGACGCTCGGATACGACGATAGCATCCTCGTAGTTGTAGCCTTCCCAAGACATGAAGGCGACCAACAGGTTCTTGCCGATGGCAAGTTCACCGTTGTGGGTCGAAGGACCGTCAGCGATCAGCTCGCCGCGCTTGACCTTCTGGCCGACCTTCACCAATGGGCGCTGGTTCAAGCAGGTGTGCTCGTTAGTGCCCTGGAACTTACGCAACGAGTAAGGCTCTGGATCTTCCTTGATGCGGATGGTGGTGCCATCGACGTATTCGATGGTGCCGGCCTTGCGCGCCTTCACGACCCAACCTGAGTTCTCGGCCACTGGACGTTCCATGCCCGTGCCGACCAGAGGTGGCTCGGTGATGACCAGCGGTACTGCCTGGCGCTGCATGTTAGAACCCATCAATGCACGGTTGGCATCGTCGTGCTCGAGGAACGGGATCAGCGACGCGGAGATACCGAGGATCTGCCCCGGGTCGATATCCAGGTACTGGATGTCGTCGACCGGCAACAGGGCGAACTCGCCGTGGAAACGGCTCATCACGAGACCGTGCTCATCGACGATCAGCTTGCCCTTGTCATCGATGTCGGCATCCGCCGGAGCGAACACTGATTCGAATTCCTGGTCAGCGCGCAGGTATGCGACCTCGTCGGTTGCCCGACCCTTGGTGACGACCCGGTATGGGGTCACGAGGAAGCCGTAGTCATCGACCATCGCGAACAGGGCCAGCGATGAGATCAGACCGATGTTGGCACCTTCAGGAGTCTCAATAGGACACAGACGACCATAGTGCGAGATGTGAACATCTCGTTCCTGGAAGCCAGCGCGCTTACGGTTGAGACCACCAGGGCCAAGTGCGGACAGGCGACGTTCGTGAGCCAACTGCGACAGCGGGTTGGTCTGGTCGACCACCTGACTCAGCTCGCCGCGAGCGAAGAACTGCTCGACGGAAGTACTGAACGGCTTGGCGTTGATCAGCGCACGCGGGGTGAGCGTCTCGGAATCATCCTCCTGTGACATGCGGTCGACGACTGCACGCGAGACCTTGAGCAGGCCCTTGCGGAAGTCATCGTGCGCCATCTCAGCGAGGGTCCGGACACGACGGTTACCGAGGTGGTCGATGTCATCGACCTCACCGATTCCCTGGCGCAGCCCCAACAGGTACTTGACTGCATCGAGGAAGTCGTCAGGGATCAGGGTCTTAGGGCCCTTATCCGCCTCGGATGGGCGATTGAACTTACGGCTGATGCGGAATCGACCGACACGACCAAGGCTATAGCGTTGGGCATCGAAGAAACGATCCTGCAGGAGTTCGCGTGCCTTCTCGAGCTGGATCGGGTTGCCCGGACGCAGCTTGGCGTAGATTGCAGCGAGTGCTTCCTCATGCGAGGTAGCTGTGTCTTCCTTGAGCGAATCAAGGATGAGGGTGTCCTCTGGCTCCTCGAGCAGATCCAATTCGGATATATCCGAAGCGGCGATGCGCTCGGCGGCTTCCGGGGTGATCATCTGACCTGATTCGGTCCAGACCTCGCCGGTACGCATGTCGCGAATCTGACCAAGTGCCAGGCGCCCTTCTAGCTCACCGGCAAACTTGGCTTTCGAACCACGCGCAGGACGATTGACATGCTCCACCTGGTAGAACAAGCGCAGGATCTCCTCATCAGTTCCCCAGTCAGGGCTGAGGGCGCGCAACAGGGTGAGTGCCGAGAACTTGCCCTGCTGGTCGATGCGGACCTGCAGAGTGCCCTTACCGGACACCATGATCTCCACCCATGAGCCGCGCTCAGGGATGATTCGCGCGGAGTGAAGCAACTTATCGCC
>CAZJGH010000203.1:0-4422 GCA_964545405.1 uncultured Planctomycetales bacterium | reverse complement strand
CCTCTTATCCAAGATAATGCCCCCAAGCAACGACGCGTCAAACACATGCTGCTGTGCACAAACCGCCTGGAAAATATCATCGAACATTTTCAAGCAGAAACATTCACCATCGTCGATAGCGATCGTGACTTGCAGATCAGCTTGCTCGCATCGATATACCCCGCAGAAGGGGAGCAGATCATCCAGCTTCGGGTCGACCTCGATGTGATTCCTGCCGCGGCTGCCATACATCTGTTCACGCGGGTGGTCCAGCGGCCATTCCTCGAACAGGACCTCATCGATTCGGCTGCCACCGCGCAGCGACACGCCTTCCCAGCTGATGGTCTTCTCGAACACCACGACGTCGTGCTCCGGCAAGACTTTGTAGAACAAACCCCTGTCCGGGTCGTAATCGCGAATCATGTCCCACTCACGCAACCGCGTCCATGTCGAAGCAGGGCCGGGTTCCTGAGAGAGCAAGTAGATGAACCAAGTAGCAAGATCCCGCGAAGTCGTGGACAGGAAGGGTAAGTGTGGGAAGTCATGCTTGCGGACTTCCCAGTCACCATCGTCAAGGTTAATGAGGTTGTCCGCCGGCTGCGGATAATCATCACGCGCGGCGACTCGCGAATGTTCCATTCCCAACGGTTGGAATACGAGCGAATCCATCGCTTCGGCGAGCGTCTTGCCACTCACGGCGACAAGGGCTTCCTGGATCAGGAACTCATCAGTGAAGTCGCCGTTCGGTCGCCAAGAGGGGTAGGGCTTGATGTCCTGCTTGAATGAAAGCATGGCGACAATCTCCTCGCGTGAGAAGTGCCCAGTCTTATCTCCGCTCGTCCATTGCAGTAACGGCAAGCAGTTCGGCAAGCCAGTCTGGATTCTAATGAGGTCGGCGAGGGTGAACGCTTCGGGATAATCAGGGAACCACGGGAGGACGGATTTGATCGTGGCCTGTAGATCGACCTCGCCACGCGCTTCGAGTTCCAGGAAGGCATGGGCGTAGAAGGCGAAGCTCAGGCGGCCTAGGCGGAAGGGCGAGTCCAACTCGAGGGCTTGATGAGACTCCACATCAGCCAGGCCACGGGCTTGCAGGAATTCCAGCCGCCCGCCTTCGATGATGCACGCCGCCATTCCAGGATGATGGGGCGGTACCTGCATCAGGAACTGTGCGGCTAGATCCGGCCACTGCAAGGCTTCCTTGTCGCAGAGTCCGAGGTAGAGGCCGTATTCACCAGGCTCGGTGGCTAGGGAGTGGACCTCGAGCGTGTAATCGCCATTGACGGCAGCCCGATGGCGGAACGGCTCGACGGTACCTCTGCCATAATCGAATTTCTTCGACTTCAGGCGATTCGGTGCCCACAAGCGCAGTTCGATGTCCACCCCATACTGGGCAGCCATGCCCTCGATGCGATCGCCTCCCTGCGCTGCGATTAGATATTGATGGGTTTCACCAGGGGCAATCTGCTTGCGCTCGCGCACCGCGCCAGGCACTAGCTCAATAAGCTCTTGTTGTGGAAGGCCTTTTGCTTGCGGTAACAGGCTGCAAAACAAGAGAGCGAGAGGAAAAAGCATGGCGAAGTATAGGGTTGATGGTGGCAGCAATCTGGCAGGGATGATTAAGAATACATTTTCGTATGCAATGCAGGCAAGAAGCCGTAGTGCGGCCTGCCGCAAGCGATCGTTGCTACCCGAGTTGACGCTGGAGACATATAACGCAAAAGCGAGTTTATTAATCACTCCCGGAGCCATTTCTCTTCTTCCCTGAATGCCTCCGCATCGCTATCCTGTGCGGCTCAAAACGGGGTGTGGCAACCTAATTACCCCTCACCCTCAAGGAAGAACTCCCACTTCCAACCAATGAGTGACTACCATTTTCCCAGGTGGACGGACAAGGTTCGTCCAATCATGGGGTACGCTGCAATCATTGTCCCCATCTACATGGTGGGGCTCATGACCTACGCATTCTCGGCCGACAACCTCAACCGGGGTTACGCGCCGGAGCAGCCGATCCCGTTCAGTCATGCCCTTCACGCCGGTGAGCTGGGTGTGGATTGCCGCTACTGCCACAACACTGCCGAGACGGCAGCGATGGCAGCCCTGCCGCCCACATCGACCTGCATGAATTGCCACGAGCGCATCCGCCCGGAGAGCCCACTGTTGGCACCGTTGCGAGACAGCGCCACGAGCGGCGACCCAGTCGAATGGGTGCGCGTGCATGACCTTCCCGAGTACGTCTACTTCAACCACAGTGCTCACTTGAGTGCCGGTGTCAGTTGTGTGGAATGCCATGGCCGCGTCGACCAGATGGACGTCGTGCGTCAGGAAGAAAGTCTGTCCATGGGTTGGTGTCTCGAGTGTCACCGCGATCCGGCACCACGCCTGCGTTCGCAAGAACACCTCACCGATCTCGGTTGGCAAACCAAGGAGAACCGCGAGATGCTCGGTCAGCGACTGATCCTTGAGAACAACATTCACCCCCGCGAGGATTGCTCCACCTGCCACCGATGAATCGTTCCGAATCCACAAAACGCTACTGGCGCAGCATCCACGACCTCGAGCAGACTCCTGAATTCCAGGAGATGCAGAACAACGAGTTCGCGGGGCAGCTTGACCAGGAGTGGACAACAACCTCGCGTCGCCGTTTCATCCAGTTGATGGGCGCTTCGGTGGCTTTGGCTACCGCTACCAGCTGTCGCTGGCAGGAAGAGAAGCTGCTGCCCATGGTAGATCGCGAGCCTGGCCTCGACCCTGGCACCCCGAAGAGTTTCGCTTCGATTCTCGATTCCGACGGCTTTGCTGTCGGCGTAAAGGTGACCAGTTTCGACGGCCGTCCGACCAAGATCGAAGGCAACCCGCTGCACCCTGAGTCACTCGGTGCGACGTCAACCTTCGCGCAAGCAGCTACCTTGGGCCTTTACGACCCAGACCGTAGTCGCTTGGTCATCAAGCACGAGGATGGCAATGCCATCGATAAGACTGCTGGCGACTTGGCTGCGGTCACCGCCGCCATCGCCGCGAAGAGTGGAGCAGGTAGTAAGGGAGTAGCCATCTTGGCTGAGCCATCTGCTTCACCCTCCATGCTGCGCATGAAGGCTTCGTTCATGAAGGCCTTCCCGCAGGCGACTTGGGTCGACTACTCGCCGATCGCTCGCGATAACGAAGTCGAAGGCTGTCGCCTCGCTTTCGGTAGCGCAGCGCGTCCGCACTACTCGATGACCGAAGCGAAGGTGATCGTCGCACTCGACGACGACTTCCTTTACGAAGGTCCTTCGGCACTGCGCCTGATGCGTGAAGTCACCGCGCGCCGCAAGCCGGAAGCAGGTTGGATGAACCGGATCTACTCGGTCGAATCCAACTTCACCCTGAGTGGCGGCTTCGCCGATCACCGTCTGCCGTTGCGCAGCTCCGAGATGGGCGCCTTCGTCCAGGCCCTGAGCGCCAAGCTCTCAGGCGGCACCGCACCGGCACTTTCTGCCCACGGCGCCGACGCCTTCCTGACCGCGATCGCCTCTGACTTGAGGAAGCACAGCGGCGCAGCTGTCGTCACCTGCGGCCCTGGCCAGCCAGCTGAAGTCCATGCCCACGTGCATGCGCTCAACTTGCTGCTCGGTGCTGTCGGCAAGACCGTCAACTACATGCCTGCGACCGCGACCGGCTCCGGAATGGGTGCGGTCAAGCAGTTGGTCGGCAAGATGAACGCCGGCGAGATCACCGACTTGGTGATGCTCGGTGGTAACCCGGTCTACGACATGCCTGCTGACTTGGATTTCAGCCTTGCCCTCAGCAAGGTCGCCAATAGCGTTCATGCCAGCCTCTACGTCGACGAGACTTCGCTGAAGTCGACTTGGCACGCACCACTCGCTCATGAGTTGGAAGCCTGGACCGACGGCGCCACGCCTGATGGCACTGTGTCGATTGGCCAGCCGCTGATCAACCCACTGTGGGGTGGCCTGTCCGCGACAGAGTTCGTCGCACGCCTGCTTGGTGGTACCCAAAGCTCCTTGGAGATCGTCAAGGCGACTTCAGGCTTGGGCAACACCGCTTGGCGTAAGGCTCTGCACGACGGCATCGTCGCCGGTACTGGAGCCAAGCCCCTGGCAGTCAAGGTCAACGGCAACTTGCCGGCCTTGAACGCGCCACTCGAAGGTGTGGAGTTGAACTTCATCCCTCACTTCGCAGTCCGTGACGGCCGCTACGCCAACCTCGGTTGGTTGCAGGAGCTGCCTGATCCGATGACCAAGCTGACTTGGGATAACGCTGCGCTGATCTCCTTCGCTACTGCGGAGCGGCTCGGCATCAAGCATGAGACCCTGGTCAACATCACCGTCGGTGGACGCAGCCTCGAAGTCGCGGCCTACTTGATGCCTGGCCATGCGGATGACTCCATCACCTTGGCTTTGGGCTTCGGTCGCACCGCCGCTGGTCATGTCGCTGGCCTCA
>CAZJGH010000202.1:0-4488 GCA_964545405.1 uncultured Planctomycetales bacterium | reverse complement strand
GCGTTCGGTGAAATCGAGGTCGGATTGATGGGTCGCCCAACGAAGGCCACCACGAGGAAGAACGAATTCATCATCGATCGGTTCCGCAAAGTAAGCCTCAACCGCCTCGCGTTCGGCCAGAGGCATCGATTCCGGCATCACCACGGTCACACCCTGACTGGGGTCTTCGACAATCCAGTTCTGCAGGAAGTTCAGCACCCTATCGATGACCGCGTCACGCCACTCTCCTGGTTCCATTTCGCTGCGATGCTTCTCGCTCTCTCCCGGAACCCAGATGATCGCTGTACCGGCACCAGACAAGGGCAGTCCGGTGACAGGTCGGCCGATGAAGTCGCGCATGCGATCGGTGCCCTTGCGCCACGGGTGTAGGCCACGGCCTGAGCTGGTCGCGTCAGGGCCGAATAGTTCACGGTCGAGACGCTCGACTTGCGGTTCGATGACGCGCATGGTGCCGGTCGAGGTGAAGAAGCCGAAGTAACCTTGAATCGGACGCGCATCAAGAGTGGTCAAGGTGGCGATACGTTTGTCGTCGACGAACACTTCGGCGGTCGGGCCATCGACCAGGATCTCGAGGTTCCAAGTGGTCTTGCGACGATCGAAACCGACGCCACCACTGATCGCCCCTTGGCGTGCATACAAGCCATTCAACCTCCAGTTGAAGCCATAGCCTTCCTCACGAGTTTCTGATTGTCGCGTGGCGAACTGGTAATCCCCACCCGTGAAACTGAAGCGGATATTCCTGTCGCGACGCATGTGACCGATCACGACTCCAGCGCTGTAGTACTGCGTGGTCTGCTCGATCTTCGCAGTCAACCGATAACGACCGGGATCCTGCCACTCGAGCGAATGCACGAAGGCATCACTGCCGCGGGCATCCCTATCCATCGTGTCGGTTCCGGAACGTGCCGTCTTGCGACCGACGTGAACATCGTCTTGATAATCGACGAACCAATTGCCTTCGATGCGATTGTCCTCCAATCCAGTCAAGCCGCTCTCGCCCCAACCACCCAAGCCAAGATGACGGCCCGGTCGGGTGTAAGGGTGAAGGAGGTCTTGTTGCGGGCGACCGAAGTGCAGCAACTCCAGCCCCACGGCGGTAGCAAGCAGGTCGTGGTCGGCAGCGATGGCGGCCGCTGCCTGAAGCCATCCACGCCCTTGGTAATCGCTTGCTGCCGCAGCACGCTGTTCGATCAACTCCCTGACCTTCGGCAGCTTATCGAGGAATGGTGCTGGACCTAAGTCCCGAGCCTCATAACCGCGTAGCGGCGAATCGAAGCGGCGCCAATTGCGCATCACCCAGGCGGCATCGTCGAGCTTCATGCGCTCGAGGTCGGCGACGAGTTGTTCCAGGGTGGCGTCGTTAGGTTCATCGACGGCAAGGCACCAACGGTAGGCTGCCACCGAATCGGAGATCGAGCCGAACTCCGACAACAGCTCGGCTGCCACCCGCGCCTGATCCTGACCGAACCATGGTTCGGCGCGATTGCGCAACCAGGTGAAGGTCGGCTCATCGAACACGCGCTCGTTGTCGTCACCAGAGGGCGCGCGCGGGTCGTAAAGCTGTACCCATGGTTTGAAGTCTTTCCAATAGAAGCCGCGCAGGAAGCGATCGTAGTCCTTGGCGAATGCCTCCATGTCTTCAGGGCGACCGTCCTTGCCGTCAGCGAAATACTTGGCGAACCCGGCGACCGCCCCACCTTTTGCGCGTTTGCGGTCGTTCTGGAACTTCTCCAGCTGGTCAGCGAAGATCGGAGTGGCGTCGTCGCCTCGGTTGTATACCAACGGTTTGCCTTCGTCATCGACCTCGTCAGTGAAGCCTGTCCAAGAGCGCAGGTATACGAACAGCGCGTAGCCGGCCGAGTAGTTGTCGCGGTACTCCTCGATGGTGCCGGCGATCAGTTCCTCAAGTTTCTCCTGCCCACCGTAGCCCTTGTTGGCGACCCCGAACAATGTTCCATAATTGACGTAGTCCTCGACGAATTCGCGATCGTACATCGAGCCGTAACTGCCGCCCGTCCATACCGCACGCCCTTCGGCCAGCCACGCGGGCAAGCCACCGAAGGCACCCCCATCGAAACGGTGAGTGAGCTCGTGAGTGATTCCTCGACCTAAGGCAGGAATAGAGCTCATGGTGAACTTCAGGGTGGTGACGTTGCCACCTTGGAAACCTCCAGCCCACCAGAATGGTGCACCTTCCATCTCCAGGCCATACGACTCAGGTACCAAGCGCACGATTCCTTGAATCCCTATGAATGGGTCATAACCGTAGAAGTTCACCAGGCGCTTATGGTGTTCCTCGACAGTCTGTGCTGCCCCCAATAAGGTCCAGTATCCACAGTTGGTCTCGACCAGATACCAGCCGTTCGGCGATAGGGCGACTCCCGGACTCGCGAACGATCCATGCTCAAGAGTGAACGCCCGGTGCTCATCCTCGTCGAGATCCTCGAGCTCCTCGATGCTCCATACATGCACGCCACTATTGGCGAGTGATTGACGCGCTCGGGCCAATGCCGTCGATGCCGTCTGCAACTCGCCGCTCATGTCAGGCGGCTCCGGACCCTTCAGGTCCTTGAAGTTGGCTTGCGCACCGAGACCTCGCAGGCACCGTGCGGCACGAATCACGACTTCCACCCCGTCGCCACCGAAACCATCACGAATCAACTTCTCCAAGGCGCGGGTGACTTGTCGCTGCACCTTGTGATCGACCATCAGGCTTGGGTTCAGCTTGGCCGCGAACTCAGCTTGGAGGGCAGGTGATTCCAAAGCCAATTGCCGCGCGAGATCCTCCGCCCACTCAGCCAACAACGGATCACCGACCCGTTTACTCTTGGCGCGGGCGTCGCGGAACTTCATCAATTCACGAACCGCTTCAGCGCGCTGGAACGCCAACTCGGATGGGAACTCATCATCCTCTGGCATCAGCTTCGAGACCGCAGGCTTCATCTTCAAGCGCCCGCGATTACTTGCACCTAGGGCATAGAAATCATGTGCCCACAGTACGCGCGCTTCCATGTCGTCGGCGAGAACTGCATTCTCCAGCAACAAGCCGACTACCTCGAACGGTGAAGTGGTGCGGGCTAAGCCATACAGCAAGTGCCGGTAGGCGCCCTGATAGTCGCCTGCAGCCATCGCATCGCGACCGTATTGGATGCTGACGTGCTCCTTGGCGGCGCCATCCTCGCCATCCTCCTGAGCTCCTGCACTTGGTGAGATGCAGCAAACCACGGCCAACATGCACAAAGCACGCAAGACGCTGGGGAAGAGGGTGGAGGGACTGGCCACTGGATTCACAAGTTACCGTTGCCGCGCGGCTAACCTAGAGGTAACGATGCTCCTGGTTTCATTTTTACTGCTGAGTGCCCCAGTCGGGATGCCACAACAGCGCGCAGACGAAGTTGTTTCGGAGGTCCGCCCCGGCGCGTGGAAGGTCCTAGGCCCGCTGTCCGAACGTGCCGCCAAACGGTCCAAGACACCACGAGGAGCCGCTGACGAGATGGAGGCTGGCCTACCCTGGCCTGTCCTGCGTCAACAGTTTTCCGGCACCGACGGGAAGAACATCCAGTGGGTCAGCCCTGATATCGAAGCCCTGCTGCGGATTTCCGACTTGAAGGAATCCAATCCGCGGCCTCGGTTGGAACTCGACAGTGGCGCTCTTGACCTGCGCACCATCATCGCCAGCCAAGGGGCTGAAGTCGAGGCCGCTAGCGGTGATCTCATCTACCTGTATCGGCCGGTCTACGCCAATGAGGCCACCACGATGGCTGTCAGTAGTGGCAATGTAGGTAGTGCTACCATCTGGTGGAACGGCAAGGCTGTCTTGAACTCGAAGGTCGCCAGGAAACTGGATCCCAGCAGCAACGACTTCTCCTTCGACCTGCAACCAGGATTGAATCACCTGCTGATCGAGGTGCGCGATGACTTCAACTCATGGGAGTTCGAGATGCGCAGCAAGCGCCGCATCAGCACCAGTCGGGTCAATCGCGCGATTGAACTTGGCGTCGATTACCTCCTGGATACCCAGCTGATCGATGGGTCATGGCCACCACACATCGGATACTCGAATGCGACGACTGCACTCGCCGTCTACACCTTGATCAAGAGCGGTGAATCTCCGCGCAGTGAAGCCGTGCTCAAGGGCTTGTCATTTATCCGTCAGCAACGCACCAGAGATACGTATTCCGTCTCGCTCGAATTGATGGCATTCCAAGCCGGCGAGAACCCCGATGACCACGAGTTGATCAAGTCCCTCGCCCAGACCCTGATCGATGGGCAACTCGGTAACGGCATGTGGAGCTATGGACTTGATGGCAAGAACGAGCATCCTGCGGGCGGCGACCTTTCGAATACCCAATATGCAGGCCTGGGTCTGCGTGCTGCTGCGATGGCTGGCGTCGACGTTCCTGACGACACCTGGAAATCGCTTTCGAAGGCAGTGATCAATTGCCGTGAGGATGGCGGCAGTCGTCCGACCTCTTCGAGCTCGAAGGG
>CAZJGH010000201.1:3870-4531 GCA_964545405.1 uncultured Planctomycetales bacterium | reverse complement strand
AGCTCCTGTCGCGAGGCATCATGATCGCGCCATCAGCCTATGAAGTCGGCTTCGTTAATCTCGCGATGAATGAAGACATCCTCGACAAGGCCGCGGTGGCCTTTGGCGAAGCCCTGGAGGCAAGTCGATGAGTGACAAATTGCTTATGCGCGCTTTGCGCGGTGAAAAGGTAGAGCGCACACCCATGTGGTTGATGCGTCAAGCAGGTCGCGTGCTTCCGGAGTATCGCGAGCTGAAGGCCGAACATGGTTTCGTGAAGATGGCCAGTACTCCTGAATTGGCTGCCCGCGTGACGCTGCAGCCGATCGAACGCTTCGGCTGGGATGGGGCGATCCTTTTCGCGGACATCCTCACACCATTGATGCCACTCGACTTCGGCATCGACTTCGCTCCAGGTCCGGTTTTCGAAAAACCACTGGAGGGTGCATCTGACTTGCACCGCGTCAAGGAAGTGCCGGATGGTGGCCTGGCTCATGTCGAGGAGGCGATTCGACTCGTGCTGGACGAACTCCCACCTGAATGCACGATGTTAGGTTTCGCTGGAGCACCGTTCACAATGGCTTCCTACCTGCTGGATGGTGGGGGAAGCCGCGAGCATGCACGACTGCGCGAAGCAGTCTATTGCGGCGAAGCTTGGTTCCCGGAGTTGCTCGAGCGCCTG
>CAZJGH010000201.1:0-3860 GCA_964545405.1 uncultured Planctomycetales bacterium | reverse complement strand
CCATCGGTTATCTGCAGGCACAGATCGAAGCCGGCTGTGACGCTGTCCAGCTGTTCGACACTTGGGCAGGTCTCTTGGATGAGGCCACCTACCGTCGCTACGCATTGCCGGCGGTGCAACGGATCTTCCGCGCGCTTAAGGGCAAGGCGCCACTGCTGTACCTGATCAAGGATGGCGCGCACCTGTTCAACGCCATGCTCGATTCGGAAGCGGATGGCCTGAGCTTGGATTGGCGCATGCCCTTCGCCGAATGTCGCGCGGCTGCAGGTGACATGATCCTGCAGGGCAACATGGATCCTGGCGTGCTGTTGGGCACCGCCGAGGAAGTACGTCGTGCTGCCTTGGCCGTAATGGATGCCAACGCTGGCCGTCCTGGTCACGTCTTCAACCTAGGTCACGGCTTGTTGCCGCAGACCAAGATCGAGAACCTCCAGGTTCTCAAGGAAACGGTGCACTCCTATGGAATCGCCAAAGTCTGAAGTGCCCGCCGAGCTTGTCGCCAAGTACGACACTTCGGGGCCACGCTACACCTCCTACCCGACCGCTCCGGTCTGGACTGATTCATTCGGCGATGCCGAGTGGGATGCCGCGCTTGTCGAGGCCGATTCACATGGCGACGAGACCCTCGCCCTGTATGTGCACTTGCCGTTCTGCAAGGAGCGTTGCTTGTTCTGCGCATGCAATGTAGTGATCACGCAGCGCGACGATGTCTTGCAGTCTTACCTTGAACGGTTGCGCCAGGAGATCGCGACGGTCTCATCGAAGTTGCCGAACCGAAAGAAGGTAAGTGGTATCCATTGGGGTGGCGGCACGCCGACGCACTTGTCACCGGCCGACATCGAGTCGGTGTGGAATTGCCTGATGGAGAACTTCGAGCTGTTACCCGATGCAGAAGTCTCGATCGAAGTGCATCCACCGGTAACCACCCGTGAGCAGATGGAGACCCTGGCGCGCCTCGGCTTCAATCGCGTCAGTTTCGGCGTACAGGACATTGATGCTGGCGTGCAAGCCTTCATCAATCGAAACCAGTCGTTGGAGCAGACCGAGGACGTCCTCAACTGGTCGCGAGAACTGGGTTTCAACAGCGTGAACTTCGACCTGATCTACGGCTTGCCTGGCCAGACCCTCGATACCTGGAACTACACCCTCGACCAGGTCGCAAGGCTGCTGCCCGATCGCTTGGCGATCTACTCGTACGCACACGTGCCGTGGTTGCACCCACACCAGAACCGCATGCCTGAAGACAAGCTCCCGTCGCCGGAGTTGAAGCTCGAGTTGCTGCGTACAGCCTCGCGTCGCCTTGAAGCTGAAGGCGGATACGAGGAGATCGGTTTCGATCACTTCGCCTTGCCAACCGATGAACTGGCCACGGCGGTGAAGGACCGCAAGTTGTATCGCAACTTCATGGGCTACACCGTCAAGCCGGCACGTGACTACATCGGTTTCGGCATGACTGCCATCTCCGAAGTCGGCAACGCCTTCGCGCAGAACCACAGCAAGCTGAATCGTTGGAATGAGGCTGTCGATAGTGGTCACTGCGCGGTCTCCAAGGGCCACGCGTTGAGCCTCGAGGATCGCGTGCGCAAGCTGGTCATCGAGCGCCTGATGTGCAATCAACAGATCACCTTCGCCGAGGTGGAGGAACTTTCCGGGCAGCCATTCAAGGACCACTTCGCCAGCCAATGGTCGGCACTTGAGGATTTCGAGAATGATGGGCTCGTCGTTCGCGGCGATTCCGACCTCACGGTGACGAAGCTTGGCCGCAACTTCTTGCGGAACATTTGCATGTTGTTCGACAGTTACCTGGATGAGCAACTGCGCGAGGGGCGCTTCTCGAAAACGGTTTAACGACCGCAATGGAACGAACTGGGGTATTACTGCTGCAGATGGGGGGGCCACGTTCCCTCGATGAAGTCGAGCCGTACATCCAGAGCTTGTTCAACGACCCATACCTGGTGCGCTTGCCGTTTCCAGTGAAGCTGTTTCGTGGCCCGTTGTCGCGCAAGGTGGCCCGCAAGCGTGCCCCGGCCGTACGCAAGCAGTACGAGTTGATCGGCGGATCATCGCCGAACAATCGCGTGACCGGAGAGCAGGCCGCATCCCTGCAGCACGAACTCGGCGACGATTTCCGTTGCTACGCGGCGATGACCTACACGCCCCCACGAATCGGCACTGCACTGAGTCAGTCGATCGAGGACGGATGCACGCGTTGGGTGGCGTTGTCGATGTTCCCTCAATACTGCACCGCCAGCACTGAGGCATCCTTCGCCGAACTACGCAAGGAGTTGAAAACGCTTGGCATTCGGCCGGAGCAGGTGCGCTGGGTCGAGCGTTGGGGAGATGATGCCGCATATCTCGATGCGACCGCTGACGACATCAACGAAGCCCTGGCCAAGGCCAAGGAAAATGGTCCTGGTGGTCCACATCTGCTGGTCTCCGCACACGGAATCCCGGTCTCATATGTCGAGAGCGGTGACCCCTATGTCGATGAGGTCAACAGTAGCCTCGAAGGACTGCGCCAACGCCTGCCTGCATCAACCCCGATCACCTTGGCGTTTCAATCCCGCGCCACTCCGGTCAAATGGGTGGAGCCATCGACGATCGATACCCTGGCGAAGCTGGGGGATGAAGGCATCCGCAACATCGTGGTGTTGCCTATCTCGTTCGTGAACGATCACATCGAGCCCTTGTACGAGATCGACATCCAACTTGAGGAAGTAGCCAAGGAACACGGCGTCGAGAATTACACGCGGGTTCCGGTGTTCAATGTAGATTCGCGCCTTACGTCAATCTTGCGTGATCTGGTCCTGACTGAAGTGGCGGAAAACTAATAATGGAAACATTCGATACAGCAGTAGTGGGTGGTGGTCTTGCCGGTCTAGGTACGGCCAGCTTGCTGCGTGAACGTGGCGACAACGTCGTCCTGTTCGAGAAGGAGGACCAACCCGGTGGCAAGGTGCAGAGCGTTCGCGAGGACGGTTTCGTCGTCGAGATGGGACCACTCGGATGGCTGGACCGCGAACCGGTGGTTGGTGACCTGGTATCTGGACTTGGGTTGACCCCATTGGTCGCCGACGACGTCCAGAAGGATCGCTCCTTGTTCAAGGACGGCGGACTGATCGCATTGCCGAGCGACGGCCCTAGCTTCCTGATGAGCAAAGTGCTGCCGTTCCACTCCAAGATGCGTCTCGGTTGCGAGATGTTCATTCCGGCACGCCGCCAAGGTGAAGAGAGTATCGACAGCTTCGCGCGGCGCCGTTTCGGCAAGCACGTCGCCAGCACATTGTTCGGTGCGATGGTATCTGGAATCTACGGCGGCGACGCCGAGAAGCTCTCGGTGCATGCCGCTTTCCCACTTATGGCTGGGTGGGAGTTCGAGTCGGGTTCATGCATGCGCGGGGCGCTGAAGCATATGCGCAACAAGAAGCGTGACATCAAGGCTGGGCGTCTCCGCAAGACCAGCGGCACGTTATGCAGCCTGCCTGGTGGTTTAGGAGATTTCACCGACATGGCCGCTCAGCAGTTGGGTGACAACTACCGCGGGGGCAAGCCTCTCGACTCTGTGGTTCGCAACGGTGATTCTTGGGAGCTTCATCAAGATGGCGAGATAGTGGCACGAGCCAAGAATCTCGTCTTGGCGGTTCCCGCACGTGAAGCCGCTAGATTGCTCGGCGAGGCAGGCAAGGAACTGGTGTCGGTCGCGAATTCGATCCCCGAGAACAACTTATGCGTCGTGACCGGCGCATGGCGTCGTGATCAGGTGAAGCACGATCTCAAGTCGTTCGGCTTCATCGCCCTGCGTGGCCATGGATTCAGGCCTCTAGGGGTGCAATACGCGAGCTCGATCTTCCCGGACCAAT
>CAZJGH010000200.1:0-4560 GCA_964545405.1 uncultured Planctomycetales bacterium | reverse complement strand
CCAGCCTGGTCCGAACAATGTGAGATCCAGATGCTGCTCGGCGTGCGTGAAGACTTACGTCAACGGGTCAGGGCCGATGGCCTGCCTGTGAGGGTGTATGTGCCGTACGGAGAAGCCTGGCACAAGTACGTGACGCGACGCCTGAAGAAGAATCCGAAGCTGGCTCGTTACGCGTTCCTTGGTATGTTCAAGCGTGGCGAGAAGCTCAGCTGAGCAGGAGATTCACTCGATAGCGGCAAGTAAGGCGGAACGGACCTGATCGACCGCTTCACTCAACGAGGTACCTGTGGCGAAGGTAGCACCTGCTGCACGTGCATGTCCCCCGCCGCCGAGCTGACGTGCCACTCGGTTGACGTCGATACTGTGCTTGCTGCGAAGACTCAACTTGATCAAGCCACCTTCGCGTTCGGTCACCAGGCCGACTGCTTCCACCGCCCGCACTGAGCGCAACAGGTCGAGCACGTCATCGGTGTCTTCCATGCTGCCACCATGCTCCTCCAAGTGAGCCTGGCTCACCCACGCCAGTGCTATCTGCCCATCAGCATGATATTCCAAGCTATCGAGGGCGGCGGCGATGCCGCGGGGACGACCGAGCTCAGCTTGTTGGTAGACAAGGTCGTAGATGCGCGAGGTCTCGACCCCATGCTCCACCAGGCGCGCTGCTGCTGCCCAAGCTTCAGCGTTGGCGTTCGAGTACTTAAGCCAACCGGTGTCCGTCATCAACGCCACGAAGGCTGCTTCATATGCTTCGGTCGGTAGTTCATCGACCCCGAGCGCGGCAGCCAGATCCAACGCCAACAAACCACTGGCAGCAGCGCTGCAATCATGGACCTGAGCATGCCAGCCATGGTCTTCTTCCATCGGATGATGATCGATTACCAGACGCTTGGTGTCTTGAGAGGCCACGGCTTCCCCCATCGCGCCAAGGCGATCGAGTTGGTTGCAATCACAGACGATCAACAGGTCAGCAGCCGGAAGGGTGCCGTCGAACAAGGTCCATGGTGTATGGGATTCGAGGAAACCGTAACGATTGTCCGGCGGGTTAGGCAGCATGACCTCGACCTGCTTGCCGAGCTTGCGCAACGCGTGGTAGACGACACTTATCGCGCCGAGGCAATCGCCATCAGCACGCAAATGCCCCGACAATAGGATGGACTTGCTGCTTTCAACGAGACTGACGGCTTCCTTCACCCCGTCGATTTTATCTCTGCGCTAGATGCACAACGAGCGGTGACTTCCAAGCTGGAGCTGAGGGCGCCAATCACCGCATAAGGCCGTGCAAACAGTATTGGCCTCGAGCTCAGGCGGAGAGAGTCCATCGAGTTCAAGGCGCAAGAACGTGGCTTTCTTGCCGGGACTTAACGACCCCCATCGCGGCTGCTGCAGGACTTCGGCACCGCGGCTAGTAAGCGCATGCCACCAAGCCTGTGCGCCTGCCTGCGGCATCATCTCATACGCGACCCGCAACTCCCGCAAGGGATCGAGGCGTTCGTTGGATGCGCGTGAATCGCAGCCGAGAGCTGGCAATTGGATGCCCGCCTCGAGAAATGCGGGACGCGGCCTCGCGAAGAATTCATGAGTTCCAGGGCAGAAGACCAAGCCCACACCAGCTGCGTCGAGGCGCTTCAACTCATCGATCCCAAGATCCCCGCCATGAACCACCAAGGTGCCAGGCCGCAGTCCCTCGACGAAGTTCAACCACTCGACCGGTGAACTCCAGTGCTGAGACTTCAGTCCGCGACCACGAGCCTGCAGCAGCTCAGCCAATGGCCCACTGCCACTGGCGAGGTACTCACGTTCCTCAACATGTTCACCTAGGTGGATCGAGACCAGCCCGCCGTCGGCAGCAGAGAACACTGCCTTGGCTACGTCTTCAGCGATGGAAAATGGTGCATGAAGGGCCACTGCCTTGCCTTGCCTGGCCTCCTTGATCAGTGGACTATCGAGGTCATCAACGTCGGGGGCGAATATCTCGGTCAGTGGCAGGACCTCAGGAAGCTCAGTTGGACAATCCGACCCGTCAGCACCCATCTCACTTACATGAGTAGCGACCAGGCCGCACCCGAAGCGCTGCAGCTCCGCCAAAGACATGGCAGCGCTGGCTGCCGCTGGTAGGCGCGCCGGCGATTGACGCCAAGCTAGCAGTTGCTTGACCCAAGCGCTGAAGCCAACACCACGCCAGGAGCTGCTCGGAGCGTCGAAGCTTTCCAAATGCGCATGCGCCATCACCGGAGCTGCGGTCCACAACTCGCCGGGGAAGGTCAGCTGGATCGCCTGGATTGGGATATCGCTGGCAGGGCAAACAGCAACGATCAGCCCCGCAGCATCCACCATCAAAGCAGTGCGCTCCTGCAGGGTTGAAGAATCCTGCAGGAGCGCGTCGGGCAAAAGTGCCCACAAAGCGTTATGGCTCAATCGCCCGTGAAATCGAAACTGATGTCAGTGACGCGGAAGTAGGCGCCGGCGCCAGTTCCGATGAGGGTCTCGATCTTGTCGTGGTCGAACACCAAGGTGTACCGCAAGGCACGAACAATCGCACCGGAAGTCTCGGCAATGCCGTTGGTGACACCGTTGAAACCTGGAATGATCCAATCTGACTGGTTGATCAGCACGGGGTTCGCCATCGCCGATTGGCCCGGGGCCATCCAGCCGACCTGGAATCCAAGCCATACCTCGGTGCTGTCCGGGTCAGTCGGAGAAGCCTCAGTGAAGGAACCGGTGTTGACGGTCGAGCCGTTCGGAGACCACTCGTAGTTGATTGTCCAACCGGAAATCAACAGGCCTTGCACGCTAGCTGCCGGCTCGTACCAACGGCTGCGAACGCCACTGGCATTGCCGTTGAAGGTAGTGCCGTCGTTGGCCACCACATCACCACCGGTGAACTCCACAGCAACCGTAGAGATGTTGGCTTGACCGGGAGAGCCGACAGGAGTGAGCTCCACTGCCGAATCAGGAACGATCATGTTCTGCAATGTCGACAGGCTCTCCAAGCCAGTCGAGGTCTCAACTCGGACCAGACCACTACCGCCATCGCCACCGTTGTTACCGGCCGAGCCAAGTCCTCCCTCGCCACCGGCTACGGAAATGGCATCGACACCAGCCTGCAAGACTGAACCTACCTGGATCAGGAGTGATCCTCCGGAACCACCGCCACCGCCTGCGTCCCCAGGAGGGCCGAAGTCGATCGCGTTAGTATCGACGAATGGTACTGAAACCATGAAGGCGCTGTCGCCGCCGTCGCCGCCGTCAGCGTGGATAGATCCGGTCACCGTCAGGCGTGAACCGACATGAAGCTGAGCTGCGCCGCCACCTGCACCGCCACCTGCTCCTGGGCAGTTACGGTAAGTGCCGATCGCACCGTTGGTGCCCGTGTAGCGATCGAAGATCGAACCATGCACTGAGACTCCTGCTCCACCACCACCAGAGCCACCTAGCAGTAGGCTTGCTTCTGGGTTGGCAGTCTCGATGCTGCCTGGCAAGGTGTAGTGACCACCGTCTGCATCTGGAATCACCGCGCCAGCACCAATGAAGCCGTCCCACTTGTAGTAGTTGCCACCTGCGCCATCGCCGTTGAACTCGCGGATGTTATCGCCACCATCGAGGTCGATGATCGGCTCGACCAATGCCGCTCCGAGAGGGTCGGTTGCGGTCGCATCGTAGTAGTCGCCACCATCGCCGTTCGTCCAATAGCCGCCACCACCACCACCGCGTGAACGGTGAATCGAGTTGTTGCCGTAAGCAGTAGCGCTACCACCAGAGAATGCGGTCGGGTGAGTCTTGACTGCAGCGCCACCATTGAAGGCCGCGTTCGGCATGTTGCCACTGTGAGGTGGCCATGCCCAAGAGCCCATTCCCGAGCCGTTGTTGTAATCGGTGAGCAGGTTACCGCTGGCTGTGATCGGAGAACCGGTAGCGCTGACGCCACCGACACCGTCACCGTTGTCGCCGTTGTAGTTGTCGCCGAACTTGCCGGTGCGGAAACGCGCTGGATCCGGGTCGCGCAGTTGCGGGTTGAAGAAGCCTTCGACCCACATGAACTTAGAAGTGTTGAAGTAAGCACTGCCACCGAACAGCTCGAAGCGAATGCTGTCGTGATACCAGGCACGGCCACCGCTACCGCCACTGCCACCACTCAGGTCACCGGTAGCACCATCGCCACCAAGTGCGCCGTCCTCGTCGCCATCTCCGCCGACTGCACCTTTGCCTCGGTCGGACTCGCTGAAGGTTCCGTAGGTGGCGTTGACCCCGTTATCCCACTCCTGGTCGGCGAAGAACTTGCCGTTCTCGTTGACGGGAGCATCGGCGCCGGAGACATCGACGACTCCGGCGACACTCATGCTGCCGCGGACGATCATCCGCAGCGGCTTGGTGCCAGTAGCCTCGATACGCGAGGCTGGATTCACGACGACTTCCGCGAACGGGAAAAGCCCGTTGGTGATGGTGACGTCTTCACCAAGAAGTTCTGAATGCACGACAGCACTATCGGTATCGAGAATCGTCAAGCCGTCTGCAGGAGTGAATACACCCAATGCGCCGGATCCGCCGCCCTTGTGCAGACCG
>CAZJGH010000199.1:4220-4582 GCA_964545405.1 uncultured Planctomycetales bacterium | reverse complement strand
GATCATGGTCATAGGATTGACCAAGCCTTGGCCAACGACGACACCCGCGTCGAGATCATGCTGTTCATCCTGCGCCTGCCCTTAGCCTTGCAGCGGGCCGACCTGAGGGTCGTTCATGCATGCTGGGATGCGAGAGCCATCGAACGGCTCCCGGAGGTCCAGTGCGGCTTGGTGGACCTCTTCTACGACACCGAGCGCGCCATCACCCTGGCGGCCGTCGAGGCGGGCCATATGCGCAACTCCATGGCTGCCAATCTGGCACGTCAGAACGACAATCCGGTCACCGTGCTGACTTCGGGTCAGGAGCGTCCGACCGCCGAGCCTTTCCGCGCTGGTGGGCAGACTCGGCATGTTGAGCGCGT
>CAZJGH010000199.1:0-4210 GCA_964545405.1 uncultured Planctomycetales bacterium | reverse complement strand
GGTGGGAAAGCTACGAAGATTCGGTCGAAGTGGTGTTCGGCCACTATTGGCGCGCCCTCGATCCCGACAACCGGGCGGTGAAGCGCGGCCCGTACCTATTCGGCGACCGTCCGTATCACCAAGCGCTGGGGCCACTGCACAACGCTTACTGCGTGGACTTCTCGGTGGGCTACCGCAACGTGGCACGGGCCAAGGGCGACGTCAGCCGTCGCTCCACCGCTCTGGCGGCACTGCGTCATCCGGAGCGTGAGCTGATGCTCGACAATGGCTCGCGGATCTCAGTCAGCGACGCACCCTAGGTGATGCTCGCCAGCGCCCCGGCCCGACCGTCGCGACCTAGGGCAAAGCCCTGAACTCCAGTCTGGCGCGTGTCTTAAGCAGCGGGGTCGAAACCGATCTCTTCGGCGTCGGCCCACAGATCATCCATGCCATAGAACTCACGCGCTTCTTCGGTGAGGATGTGGACGATCACTTCATCGAAATCGCACAGCATCCAGCTCGAATGCGCGGTGCCTTCAGCGACACCCTTGGAGCCAGTCATTTCCTTGGCGGCCATCTTCAGCGCTTCCGCCATCGACTTGGTCTGACGCATACTTTGCGTAGTGACCAGGACGAAATAATCGGTCAGGAACAAGAACTCACCGACATCAAGGATGCGGATGTTCTCGCCTTTCAATAAGTCGGCTTCGTGCGCCAGCCGTTCAGCCAGCGCACGAGCTTCCTTGTTGCTGTCGTTAGTTTCCAACAGCGTATTACCTAGCTGATGAAGAACGGCAGCAGCAGAAGGCTGACCACCGACATCAACTTGAGCAGAATGTTAAGCGAAGGACCGGAAGTATCCTTGAATGGGTCACCGACGGTATCGCCAACGACAGCCGCCTTGTGAGGATCGCTGCCTTTGCCGCCGTGGTGTCCCTTCTCGATGTACTTCTTGGCGTTGTCCCATGCGCCACCAGCGTTAGCCATGAAGATTGCCATCATCACTCCTGCTACCAGTGAACCAGCGAGCAAGCCGCCGAGCATTTGGACATCGTAAAGGCCAACCAGGATCGGAGCTGCAATAGCCAAGATGCCAGGTAGGACCATTTCCTTCAGTGAACCTTTAGTCGAGATCGATACGCAAGCTGCGTAGTCAGGCTTACCGGTTCCTTCGAGGATCCCAGGGATCTCCTTGAACTGACGACGAACCTCTTCGATCATCGAGAAGGCTGCACGACCAACTGCTTCCATGGTCATGGCTCCGAACAGGAATGGCAACATGCCACCGATCAGCAGACCGATGACGACGTTCGGCTCAGTGATCTCGAGGCTGACACCAGCCTTTGCACCGAATGCCGAGAAGAATGCCAGTGCAGTCAGTGCTGCAGAGCCAATAGCGAAACCCTTACCGACTGCAGCGGTGGTGTTACCCACGGCATCGAGTGCGTCGGTGCGCTCACGAACCTCTGGTGGAAGCTCAGCCATCTCGGCCATGCCACCAGCGTTGTCAGCGACAGGGCCGTATGCATCAACACCAAGTGAAATACCCAAGGTGGAGAGCATGCCGACTGCAGCGAGTGCGATGCCGTAGATATCAGCGAAGTGGAATGCGACGCCGATCGCGATGCAGATCACGATGACAGGGAAACCAGTCGACTTCATGCCGACACCAAGGCCGGAGATGATGTTGGTCGCCTCACCAGTCTCGGACTGCTCAGCGATGTTCTGCACTGGCTTGTACTCGAACGCGGTGTAGTACTCGGTGATCTTACCGATGATCACGCCTGAAGCCAGACCAGCGAGGATTGCCCAGAACAGGCCCATGCCGGTGAACTCGCTGCCGAACTCAAGACCAGCCATGTTGGTCAGGAAGTAGGCGAAGCCAAGCAGGATGATTGAAGCGACGATCAAGCCGTTGAACAAGGCAGAGTGAATCTTGTGCTCGTCGTTGGTCTTCACGAAGAAGGTACCGATGATCGAAGCGAAGATGCCGCAACCAGACAAGGCAAGTGGCAAGGAGACCAAGCCATCGCCGCCAACACCTGCACCGACAGCGACGACACCAAGGGTCATCGCGGCGATGATGGAGCCGACATAAGATTCGAACAGGTCTGCGCCCATGCCAGCCACGTCGCCGACGTTGTCGCCGACGTTGTCAGCGATGGTCGCAGGGTTACGAGGATCGTCTTCAGGAATACCTGCTTCGACCTTACCGACCAAGTCAGCGCCGACGTCGGCAGCCTTGGTGTAGATACCACCACCGACACGTGCGAACAGTGCGATGGAAGATGCGCCGAAGCTGAAGCCGAGAACGTGCTGCAAGCCAACTTCACTGGTGCCGTTGATCATCACGAAAGTCGAGATGCCAAGCACGCCGAGGCCAACCACGGTCATGCCCATCACGGTGCCGGAACCGAAAGCTACGGTCAAAGCTGGAGCCAGGCCAGTACGGGCAGCTTCAGTCGTGCGGACAGCAGCGCGGGTTGCAGTGTGCATGCCGATCCAGCCGGCAAGGCCGGAGGCGAATGCACCGGCGAGGAAAACAATAACAGTGCTGAGGCCGCCACCCATGTCCTCGCCGAGGGCGAAGAGGGCACCAGCAACTACGATCACGAAGATCGCCAGCAGCTTGTACTCGGTGACCAGGAAGGCTTTGGCGCCATCCTGAATTGCTTTTGCAAGTTCGGCCATGCGCTCATTGCCAGCAGGAGCTGCCATGACTTTGCGCTGTACCAGGATGGCCATGAGGATGGCGGCAACACCGCCGGCCCATGGTAGGTATTCAATTAATTGTTCCATCGATGTCTTCGGCTGGAAGGGGGATTCCTGCTCCAACGCAAATTGCGGGGTTAGGGCAGGATTAAGAGGCGCGCATTTTAGCGATATTGCGCTCTTGCGTCGGCTGAAAAACGGCGATTAACCCTGCTCGTCCCGCTGTTTACGTTTGCGGACCAAATGCAGGAATCGGTTCTTTCTCGCAGTGCCCATGCGATACAGCACGATGGATACCACGATTACTGCCAGGATCAGCAGAGGAACGCGGAATTGGTGCATCTGGTCGAGCACGAAATCCAGGTTGGCGGCGAATTTCCAGCCGAAATAGACCGAAATGGGCACAGTCAGGGCAGCGCCGATGGAGTCTAGAAAGACGAATTTGGCGTAGCGCATTCCCAGGTTGCCGGCCACGAGGTAGGCCACCATCCTTACACCAGGCACAAAACGGGCGAAAAACACCACTTTAGTGCCGTTTTTGAGGAAACTGGCGTTGAATCTGCGTCTTCGAGCAGGCTTCAGATGGCTTCTGAGGATGGGCCAGGAGTAGACCCGGTCGCCAGCGAAGCGCCCGAGCAGATAAATCACCGTGTCTCCGGCGAGAATACCGCCCCAACACCAAGCCACAGCTGCCAGATAGGACAGGTCTCCTTCAGCCACGAAATACCCGGAGCCCAGGATTACCAGCTCCTCAGACCATGGAGGCAAGCCTAGGCCGCAGCAGACGAGCAGAACAAAAGCCCACACTCCGGGGGCTTGTGCCATAAACTCGATGACTGCTTCCATGGCGGCGTATTGTAGAAGTATGTGGGTTTAATCCCCATCCTCATCGCCAGAAACACCCGAGATCCGTTGCAGGAGGAGTGCCTTGCGCCCCGAAGCCGGCGTGCTGAGGTAGGTGTGGTACGCAGCGGTGGTCAGCTGAGAGGACTGGTTAGGGCCGCCTCCACAGGCCAGCCACATCTCCATGGCATCAAGCCCACTTTCCAGATGAGGAAGCTGGTTTGAGATAGGAAAAGCTCTTTCTACAAGTATATGAGCTTGTGTTTGCAGGGTGCTCCATGGAGAAGCCAGCTCTCCGAGGAAATCGTCGGCAATCTGCGACCCAACTAGGGCCCAATCAAGTGCATCGCTGGGCACGCGGTTCATGGATGGACCAGAAGCCGCGAAACCAATCTGGTAGATGGCGAAATCAAGCGGAGTGCCGTCACCACTGCGATGTAGGTATTCAGCACCGATATCGCGCAAGCCGATCAAATCAAGGTCGGCATCGGCCTGCTGAAACCTTCGCAAAGTCCACCAGCTTTGTGCGCTGTTGGCCGCACCGACTCCCAGGGGCGGCAGGACGCCCAAAACCCCGGCAGCCATGCCGACGGCCACCCAAGCTCCGACGCAAAGCTGAAAAAGTGAAGGCTTTCCTCGAATCATCGGGCTTGCCGCCTTCTGCAGGAAATGAGGA
>CAZJGH010000198.1:0-4774 GCA_964545405.1 uncultured Planctomycetales bacterium | reverse complement strand
TCTACTCCTCGCAGTCACGAATCGTCTCTAAGTGGATCGACACTGGTGCGGCAGAGCTCCGTCGGAGCCCAGCGGCATTCCCTGACTTCGGTCACGACATGCTAAAGTTCGAGGGTGTCGGCTTGGCTTCCAGTTTGGCTGGACGAGTCAACAAGGATGGCGAAACGGTTGCGGCTTTGGATGACATCGCCACCGGATCTACTTCCGATGTGACCTTCACGGCCTACTCGGTGACGATTCCTGATGCCGACCTTGCCTTGGCTGCCGTTCCTCATTACTTGCGCTCACCGAACCTTCTGGTCGGCTATGACGTGCTGCCTGATGAGAGTGGTGCGGCTACCTTCGAGATCGTCGACGCTGCCTACAACTCGACCACCAAGGAAATGCTCCTGTCGACCATCACCACTGATGGCCCGATGACCTTCGCCTTGAATGGTGCTAACCCGACTTGGTCGGTGAGGAAGAAGTTCTTCCGCATCAACACTTCTGGCGTGAAGGACAGCCTGCCTGACAGCACCAACGTGTTCATCCAGTTCCAGGTAGCCGACGAGGACCCTGCTAACCCCAACCAAGCCGGTACTCCAGTCGGTGGTTGGCTCTCAGACCTCAGGCCAACCCAGGTCGCTGGTCGGCGCTTCATCCGTTACCGCGTGACCTTCGATGCCAATGCCGGTGGTGGAACGATGGGGCTCGATAGCCCATTGCCGTTGATGGAATACGTGAAGATTCCTTTCATCTGGTAATCGCATACAGCTATCCCCATAAAGCCTCCGCAGATTTAATCTGCGGGGGCTTTTCTCATGGCACCACCCCATAACCAGCCTTCCTCTATCGACCCGATCCTGGCCGAACGGGTACGAACTTCGCGTCTGTTGGGAGCCGATCCGGCGGTCGTCATGCACGGCGGCGGTAATACCTCGGCCAAGGGTGAGGTCGTCGACTTGTTCGGCAACACCAAGCAGGTGATCTGGGTGAAAGGATCCGGCTGGGACTTGGCGACCATAGAAGCGCCTGGCTTACCTGCCCTCGATCTCGAGCGATTGCGCAAGCTACGTGCGCTTGACGTGCTCAGCGATGAGGAGATGGTGTGTGAGGTGCGAGGTTGCTTGCTCGACCCTGACAGCCCTACGCCATCAGTCGAGACCTTGTTGCACGCCTTCCTGCCGCATCGTTTCATCGACCACAGTCATGCCGATGCGATATTGGCGTTGTCGAATCTCGATAACGGCGAGCAGTTGTGCCGCGAGGTGTTCGGAGAACGAGTCGCGTACTTGCCGTTCGTGATGCCAGGCTTCCCGCTGGCCAAGGCGGTCGCAGCTGCTGTCGATGAACAACCTCAGGTCGAAGGTGTGCTGTTGCATAACCATGGGTTGTTCACCTTCGGTGACAGCGGTGAGGAGTCTCTGGCGCGCCACATGGAATTCGTCGAGATGGCCGCTGCGCGTTGCACAACTGAACGTGATGAGGTCTTGGCCTCGCACAGTGAACCGTGCCTGAAGGCCAATGATGTGTTGCCGATGATCCGTAAGGAACTCGCAGGACATGGCAACTTCGTCCTCGAGACTCGCGATGCGGGATGGATAGTCGCTGCCTTGGGTGGTGATGGCATGAAGGAGCTGATGTGTACAGCACCCTTGACTCCTGACCACAGCCTGCGCACCAAGAACCTACCGTGCTGGCTGCCGGCTACTGACAGCTTGTCGGACGTGGCGGTGCATGAAGCCATCAGTGCATTCATCACCGAGTATCGGCGCTACTTCGAACGCTGTTGTGCCGTGCGGGGCGAGCGCACTCAACTTGATCCCGCGCCACGAGTGTTCCATGTCCCAGGATTAGGCCTGATCGGAGTAGGCAACAGTGCCAAAGCTGCTGCCATCGCCGCGGACATTGCTGAGCACACCCTGCTGACCAAGGTCGCTGCTCGTGGCCTTGGTAAGTTCATCGGCCTCGATGAACTAGACCTTTTCGATATGGAGTACTGGTCGTTGGAGCAGGCCAAACTAGGCAAGTCGAAGCCAGCTGAACTGGCCGGCCAAGTCGCTGTCGTCACTGGTGCCGGTGGCGCCATCGGTGAAGGTGTAGCACGAGTGTTACTTGATGCCGGCGCCGCCGTCGCCTTGCTCGACATCGACCGCGAACTGGTCACTGCTGCTGCCGATAGGCTTGGCGGTGCGGTCATCGCCATTCAGGCTGATGTCAGCGACGAGGCTTCGATGAGCGCGGCCATGAATCAGGTCTGTACTCGTTTCGGTGGCATCGACATCCTGGTGCCGAATGCTGGGCTGGCTCATGTAGCTTCGATCGATGAGCTGCAGCTCAGTGACTGGCAGCGCCTGGTCGACGTCAACCAGACCGGCGTGTTGCTGACCATCCAGACCGCAGCGCGTGTGATGCAAGCTCAGCACAGCGGTGGTGCCGTGGTCCTGGTCTCGTCGAAGAACGTACTGGCACCGGGATCCAACTTCGGAGCCTACAGCGCAAGCAAGGCAGCGGCCCACCAACTTGCCCGGGTTGCCGCTCTTGAGTTGGCTGAATCCAACATCACGGTCAACATGGTCACCCCGGACGCAGTGTTCCGGCATGGCGATAACCCGTCAGGATTATGGGCGGAAGTGGGGCCCGATCGTGCGTCTTCGCGCGGCTTGAGTGAGGCTGAGCTTGAAGATTTCTATCGTCAAAGGAACCTGTTGAAGGCTACCGTCAGCGCTGAGGATGTGGGCCGCGCGGTGCTGTTCTTCGCAGCTCGACGCACCCCGACCACTGGCGCGGTGTTGCCGGTGGATGGTGGCGTGCCTGGCGCCTTCCCGCGCTGATCGCTACATGTTGCGTCGGTACTGACCACCGACGTCGTACAACGCATGACTGATCTGCCCCATGGTGCAGACCTTGACGGCTTCCATCATCGCAGCGAACACGTTCTCGTTGGCTGCTGCTGCATCGCGTAACGCGATCAGCGCGGCTTCGGAATCAGCGCGATGCAGTTCATGCAGGTGAGATACCTGTTCGACCTGCCCGTCCTTTTCCTCATCGGAGGAACGGATCAAGTCGACCTCCACTACCGAGCCTTCGCTGGCGTGAGGATTGAGGAAAGTATTCACGCCGACGATCGGTAGGTCGCCGCTGTGCTTGCGGGTCTCATACTCCATCGACTCTTCCTGGATCTTGCCGCGTTGGTACATGGTCTCCATCGCTCCAAGCACTCCACCGCGGTCGGTGAGTCGATCGAACTCGGCAAGTACCGCTTCCTCGACCAGTTCAGTGAGCTCTTCGATGATGAAGCTTCCTTGCAGCGGGTTCTCGTTCTTGGCTTCACCAAGTTCGCGGTTGATGATCAACTGGATCGCCAATGCGCGGCGTACTGATTCCTCGGTGGGAGTGGTGATGGCCTCGTCGTAAGCATTGGTGTGCAGGCTTTGACAGTTGTCGTAGATCGCATACAACGCCTGCAAGGTAGTGCGGATGTCGTTGAAATCGATTTCCTGGGCGTGCAGAGAGCGACCACTGGTCTGGATGTGGTACTTGAGTTTCTGCGAGCGGTCCGAGGCTCCGTACAGCTCCTTCATCGCCACTGCCCAGATGCGGCGAGCGACGCGACCGATCACCGAGTACTCGGCATCGAGGCCGTTGGAGAAGAAGTAGGAGAGGTTCGGTGCGAAGCTGTCGACGGCCATTCCACGCGCCAAGTAGTACTCCACGAAGGTGAAGCCGTTGGCGAGAGTGAAGGCCAGTTGCGAAATCGGGTTGGCGCCGGCTTCGGCGATGTGATAACCCGAGATCGAGACCGAGTAGAAGTTGCGTACGCCTTCATCTACGAAGAACTCCTGCACGTCGCCCATGATCTTGAGCGCGAACTCGGTCGAGAAGATGCAGGTGTTCTGGGCTTGATCCTCCTTGAGGATGTCAGCCTGCACCGTGCCTCGTACGGATTGCAAGGCCTGGGCACGCAGTTCGGCATATTCATCTGCCGGCACCAACTTGTCGCCCGAGACGCCAAGCGTGCCGAGGCCGAAGCCATCGTGGCCAAGCGGCAGCTCGCTGCGATAGGTCGGCTGCTCGCCGTCACACAACTCGATGATGCGGGCTTGGGCATCTTCCCATCGGCCGGTCTCCTTCAAGCGACGCTCGACCAATTGGTCGATCGCGGCATTCAGGAAGAACGCAAGCATCATCGGCGCGGGGCCGTTGATGGTCATCGATACCGAGGTGGTCGGAGCGCAAAGGTCGAATCCAGAATAAAGCCGTTTGGCGTCGTCCAATGAGCAGATAGAGACTCCCGCGTTGCCGACCTTGCCGAGGATGTCGGGGCGTGTGGCAGGGTCTTCGCCATACAAGGTCACCGAATCGAAGGCGGTGCTGAGGCGCACGGCCGGCTGCCCGTGACTGACGTAATGGAAGCGACGGTTGGTGCGTTCGGCAGTCCCTTCGCCGGCGAACATGCGAGTCGGGTCTTCGCCCGCCCGCTTGAACGGGAACACTCCCGAGGTGTAAGGGTAATACCCCGGCAGGTTCTCCAAGCCGAACCAACGCGCCAGGTCTTCCCAGCTGTTGGTCTTCGGTAGGGAAACCTTCGGCACCTTGGTACCGGACAAGGTGGTGTGCTGTGCCGGAACATGCACTTCCTTGCCGCGCACTTCATAGACGAAATCATCAGCGCCGTACTGCTCGCGCACTTCATGCCAGTTGGCCAGTTGCTTACGAAGCTGATGATCCATGCTGTTGACGACTTCCTGATAGCGTTGCCGCAGCAGCAGGATCTCAGGGGCGATATCCGAAT
>CAZJGH010000197.1:0-4784 GCA_964545405.1 uncultured Planctomycetales bacterium | reverse complement strand
CGGCGTCGCGTTGATTCAAACCGGGAACTCCTGACGGTCGTAGCTGGTCACGGCTTCAAGTTCTTCGCCGAGTTCCGCAAGAAGCTCACGCCCGTTGTGCTCCAGAAGCTGGACATTCACCTCACGCCCAGCAGCCAGGCCGGCTTGGTCGTCAAGCAAGGCATAGTGGCCATTGCGGGTTCGTGCCAACCATTTGCCGGGATGGCGCTTGGAGCGCGACTCGAGCATGATGCTGGCCTTTGCGCCCACCAATCGAGGCGAACGCTCACGTGCGATGCGACGTTGGAGGTCAAGCAAGTGATGATTGCGCTTCGCCTTCACTTCCTTCGGTACATCGTCATCGATGTCATATGCCGTAGTTCCAGGCCGCGGCGAGTATTGGAACACGAAACTCTGCAGGAAGCCGAATTCTTCCATTGCAGCAGCTGAGGCCATGAAATCATCATCGGATTCACCAGGGAAACCAACGATCCAGTCACATACAAGTTCTAGATCGGGCATGGCCCCACGCAACATGCTGATGCGCTTGCGGTAAAGGTCCATGGTGTATCCGCGCTTCATGTCCTTCAGGACCTTGTCGCTGCCGGATTGGATGGGGATCGGCAGTAGGCGCATGAACTTGGTCGAACGCGCCATCGCATCGACTAAACCCTGATTCACGTAACTGGGATGCAACGTTACCAGTCGAATCCGTTCGAGCCTGTCGACCTGTTCGAGTTCATCGAGCAGGAACGCCAAGTCTGGCCGTTCATCCCTGGGCAAGTCGCGGCCGTATGCATCGATAGTCTGTCCGAGCAGATGGACTTCAGTAACGCCATGCGCGACCAACTGACGGACTTCAGCGACAATCTCAGCAGCTGGACGGCTCTCCACTCGACCTCGTACGCTTGGAACGATGCAGTAGGTGCAGTTGAGGTCACAGCCACGCATCACCGCCACATGCGCTTGGTATCCACCTGGGAAACCAGCCAGATCGCGTTCTGGATCATCTACTGGATTAGGTGATTCACCCAAGGTGCATATCCTTTCTTCACCGCCTAAGACCCGTTCGACCATGTCAGGGAGTTCAGGGAAATGGCGTGAGCCACAGACGATGTCCACGTGAGGTTCGCGATCGAACAGTTCCTGCCCTTCACGGTCGGCCATGCAGCCGATGACACCGATCACCACCTTGGAATTGGCCTTCTTACGCCTGCGCAACTCCCCGAGCAGGCCGTGAACCCGTTCCTCGGCTTGCTCACGAACGGAGCAGGTATGGAACAGCACGACATCGGCGCTGGCGGGATCATCACTGACTGCCCAGCCCCGCTGTTGGAATGAGGCACTGATGAGTTCCCCGTCGTAGACGTTCATCTGACAGCCGAACACCCGCAGATTGAAGCTGCGGGTGTTGCTGTTGATGGGAACTCGGCCGGCGGTCATCAGTTGTTGGAGACCGTCTGGAACTCGGTTATCTCACAACCGGGACCCACTTCGACATCGTCTCCGGCATCGAAATCGAGACCATACTCGTCTTGCATATCAGCGATCAACATCCGGTGTGAGACTCCATCGCCGGTCAGGTAGATCATCGCGAAACGGTGCACCATGTGGGCATCGGAAACGATGGTGGTCAGACCTGGGTTACGCTTGAGTTGACGGTAGACATCACGATCGCCACTTGAATCGAAGCCGGCGTAGCTGGTGTAGCCCGCGCCTATCGAATCCCAATCATTGAGATATTCGACGATGCCGATGTCCTCGTCTTCCATGCCGTTGAAGAGCAGGACATCCTCGAAGCTCTCCGCTGGACTGAAGAACATCTTGCCGTTGCTTTCGGTCTTCTCGACCATTCCATCTTTCCATGGACGCAGGAAGAACTTCTGCCCGGAATCCTTTGGCCACTGACCACCGTGGTTGTCACGCCACAAGGTCAAGCCCGTATAGATACGCTTCATGTTCTGCTCACTGGCAGTCAGGTTGGCGTTATCGAGCATTTCCGGCACTTGCACAATGAGGAAAGTACTGAGGATTCCGATAATCATGATCACGATCATCATTTCCAGCAATGTGAAGCCGCGACGAATCACAGCGGTGACGGAGTTCTTCAACTTCATGTTCAGAATTAGGTTCCTTGGGAGTAGTCAGTGGCGTAAGCGATCTGCTCAGGAGTGAGGACGTCGAGATCCAGTCCCATCGAATCGAGCTTGATCTTGGCGATCTGCTGGTCGAGTTCTTCCGGTAGTTCGTGCACGCCGTTACTCAGGTCCTTGCCCTGCTCAGCGAGCATCATCATGGCCTGGAACTGGTTAGCGAAGCTCATGTCCATCACTTCCGACGGGTGGCCTTCAGCGGCAGCCAGGTTGACCAAGCGGCCTTCTGCCAGCACGTAGATACGGCGGCCGTCAGCCAGGGTGTGCTCGATACAGTTGTCGCGCATCTCGCGCTTAGAGACCGTCAATTCAGCCAGGTCTTCGAGGTTCAACTCGCAATCGTAGTGGCCAGTGTTGCAGACGATGGCGCCATCCTTCATCGACTCGAAGTGACGCTTGACGATGATGTCCTTCATGCCGGTGGTGGTGATGAACACATCACCGACCTTGGCGGCTTCATCCATGGTCATCACACGCACGCCTTCAAGAGTTGCCTTCAAGGCCGCAGTCGGCTTGACTTCAGTCGTGATGACGTTGGCACCCATTCCCTTAGCGCGCATCGCACAGCCCTTGCCACAGTGGCCGTAGCCAGCAGTGACGAAGTTCTTGCCGGCGAGCAGCACTGAAGTGGCTCGCAGGATGCCGTCCAATGAGGACTGGCCGGTGCCATAGACGTTGTCGAAGTCCCACTTGGTCTCGGCGTCGTTGACAGCGATGACTGGGTACATCAACTTGCCATCATCAGCCATGGCACGCAGGCGGTGTACGCCGGTGGTGGTCTCTTCAGAACCGCCGATGATGCCTTCGAACAGTTCGGGGTGCTCGAAGTGCACGCGGAAGATCAGGTCAGCGCCATCATCAAGAGTAAGCGTCGGCTTGAAATCGAGGGTGCGGTCGATGGACCAGTAGAACTCTTCAGTGCTTTGGCCGTACCAAGCGAAGATGCCGATGCCCTCTTCACTCAGGGCAGCAGCGACGGCGTCGTGGGTCGAGAGTGGGTTACAACCCGACCATGCGACCTCAGCCCCAGCAGCCTTCAGGGTGCGGATCAAGACTGCGGTCTCTTTGGTCACGTGCAGGCAACCAGTGATGCGCTGCCCCTTGAGTGGCTGGGTCTTGGCGAATTTCTCACGCAAGGACATCAGCACTGGCATCCTGGACTCAGCCCAGTCGATCAGCAAACGGCCCTCTTCAGCGAGGGATTGGTCGGCAACTTTGAAGTTCACGGTGTCGGTAGTAGTCATTACAGGCAGGGCTTCTTTAGCAGGTAGCCCCGACGTCGGCCAGGGTCTTTAGTTCGGTGACCAGGTCGAGTTTCTCCCAAGGGAAGATATCTCGCCCAAAATGGCCGTGGTAGGCCGACTTACGGTAAGTCCAGCCATTCGAGTTGCGGGTAGCTTCGGCGTCGTATTTGCCATCAGCGTCCCAGCAGTAGCCGGTCGGATTACGCAGGCCGAGGCGGCCGATGATCCAGTCCGGGGTGAAAGCCTTATATCCTTCCCAACCCTCAAGGTTGCGGAGGTGGCGTTCGATGTCGGCGTCGGACATGCCGTTGGCCGTACCGAAGGTATCGATGCAGATCGAGACCGGTTCAGCGACGCCGATGGCGTAGGCCAGTTGCAGCTCACAGCGGTCAGCCCATCCGGCGGAGACGACGTTCTTCGCGACCCAGCGTGCGATATATGCGGCTGAGCGGTCGACCTTGGTGCAGTCCTTGCCTGAGAAGGCGCCTCCACCGTGGCGGGCGTAACCGCCGTAGGTGTCGACGATGATCTTGCGGCCAGTCAGGCCAGCGTCACCGTGGGGACCACCGACGACGAACTTGCCGGTCGGGTTGATGTGGAACTTGGTCGCGTTACTGAGCAGTTCCTTGGGAAGGACCGCGCGCACGATCTTCTCTTCGACCTCTTCACGGATCTTGTCGATGTCCATATCCTCTGTCTGAGTCGAGAGGACCACTGCATCGATACCGACCGGCTGATTGCCTTCGTAAGCGAAAGTCACTTGTGCCTTGGCATCAGGGCGCAACCATGACAGTTCACCGTCAGCCCGCATCTGTGCCTGTTTGGCAACAAGCTCGTGCGACCAGTGGATCGCAGCCGGCATCAGGGTCTCAGTTTCGCGACAAGCGTAGCCGAACATCATGCCTTGGTCGCCAGCGCCAGTGGGCGCGTTCTTGTCGCCTCCTTCGCCGTCCACACCCTGCTTGATGTCAGGAGACTGGCCGTGAATCAGCACATGTACACCGCAAGAGTCAGCGTCGAAGCCGATACCAGCTTGGGTGTAACCGATTTCGCGCAATACGTTGCGAACCTCCTTCTGGACATCGACGTAGGTCGTGGTGGTGATCTCACCAGAGACCACCACCGTGCCGGTGGTAACCATGGTCTCGCAGGCAACCCTAGATTGCGGGTCTTCGCGCAGGCAGGCATCGAGGATGGCATCGCTGACCTGGTCGCAGACCTTGTCAGGGTGACCCATCGACACCGATTCAGAGGTGAACAGTTTTCTTTCCATGTGAAGGGGGCCGGATTGGCAAGTCTTCTGCCGTTCCGGGAAGCAAATCAGTGGTCAAGTAGGCCTGACTCCTGTAATGCACGAATCGTACTTTGCGCGGCTCCGCGCTCAGATTCAAGAGTATTGGCGGCGTTT
>CAZJGH010000196.1:1353-4825 GCA_964545405.1 uncultured Planctomycetales bacterium | reverse complement strand
CAATGGTGCTGCCAACCTCGCCACGACGTGGAAAAGCGGCCTGAATGTCGTCGACCTTGGAGCCCACTATTCGGGCACCAGGACCACTGACTTGGCGACGAATGACGCGTCAACCACTTCGCGTCTTTACCTCTATGAAGCTGCCTACAACCGTTACTTCTCGACCGAGGAGAACCTCTACGGATATGCCACTGGTTCGTCCCGCCAGGATGAGCCGAATGGTCTGCAGATGCGAAACACCCTCGGTGTCGGTATCGGTTACACCTTCCACGTCTACGAGAATGCCACGCTTGATGTTGAAGCTGGTTCTTCATACGTGAGCGAGAATAAGGTCGGAACCCTGACCGACACTTCAGCGGTCGCGCGTGCTGCCTACGATTTCTCGACACCAATCGCGGAGGCCATCAACTTCGTCGGCAAAGGTGTCTACATGACTGGTGGTGACATCGAGACCTACGTGCAGGATTTCGGCGTAGATTGGGCGTTCAAGGAAAACTGGAGCCTAGTAGCTGCTTACAACATCTCGTGGGACGGGAACCCGTCGGCAGGCTTCTCCAGCACTGACCGTCGCTTCAACCTGTTCGTACGCACTTCTTTCTAGCAACCCAGCCTCGCATACCGACTAGAATAAGCCTGTGGCCGTAAGACTCGACATTAAGACCGCCAAGATCCTCACCTCAGAAGATGCTCGCGACACCATGGTCCTGTTCCGGACTTTGGGCGACAACCCGCTTGCTATTCAGGAGAGTTTCCGCGGCATGTTCCCCAAGAAGGTCGCGGAAGCGATGGGTGAACTTCGAGCCTTACGGCGACGCGCTACCCAGAAGTTCGACCTTGGCTTGGATATGTTCTTCACCAAGCCACTGCTTGAACAGGCGTCATCGGAACCTGTAGCTGCATATCGCGCCGGGCGCTTCGCAGCCGCTGGGTTCAAGGAAGTCCACGACCCATGCTGTGGCATGGGGTCGGATACGATCGCCCTTGCGAAAGCTGGGCTCAAGGTCTTCGCTGCCGACAAGAACGAGATTGCAGCACACTACGCCGAGGTCAACGCCGAGATTTCTGGTGTCTCCGACAACACCGAGTTTCGTGCCGCTGACTGCATCGAGGATCCTCCACCGGATGGCCCTTTGATGCTCGACCCTGCGAGGCGTCGCGGCAGTCGTCGCATCATGAATCCGACTGATTGGTCACCTGCACCTGAGGAAGTGTGCGCGTTGATCGAAGGGCGTGAAGGTGCATGCCTTAAGCTGTCACCAGCAGTCGAGATGGAAACCCTATTGGAGCTCTTCCCGACTCCCGATGAGATCGAGATCATCTCCTTCCGCGGCGAAGCCAAGGAGAACGTGTTCTGGTATGGCAAGCTCGCGACCGGAACAGGGCGACGCGCCACCATTCTTCCTTCGGGAGACACCTACTGTGGTGCAGAACAAGCACAAGCCGAGACCGGTGAGATCGGCGCCTACCTCTACGACCCTGATCCAGCCCTCGTGCGATCGGGCCTGCTCGGTCGCTTCGCTGAGGAATTCGGCCTGTGGAATATAGATCCGGAGATCGGCTACTTGAGCAGCGACAAGAAGATCTCGAGTCCGTTCTTGGATGGCTTCAAGGTCGTGGCGCATGAAAGCCTCGACCCACGCAAGATGCGGGCGATGATGCGTGAACATGAAGTCGGCCGCATCCAGATCCGCAAACGCGGCATCGCCGAACGACCTCAGACACTGGAACAACGCTTCCTGCCCAAGAAGTACGGTGAGCGTTTCCTGACCTTGGTCGCAACACGCATCGGTGACCGCCACATCGGCATCCTCGCCGACGCAATCGAATAGCTTCCCTTTGCTCAACCTACTCCTACTGCTTCCCGTCTTGTGGGCTCCGTTCGCGGCGCCGGTTGCCGAAGCAGTTGATATTCAGGGCGTCGACCAGTCCGCCGACGCAGAGCAAGTCGCGCGATTCGCACTGAGCTCCCCACCCCAGGGTTTCGACCCGGTCAGGCATTCACAGATCGTCGATTCGGTTGTGCAACTGCAGCTGTTCGAGTGCCTTACCGAGTACGACTACTTGGCGCAGGACAGTTCGGTAGTAGGTCAACTGGCTGAATCATGGACCGTCAGCGAGGACGGCTTGGAGTGGCGCTTCAAGCTCAAGCCAAGCGCCAGTTTCCACGACCCATTCGACCCTCCACTGTGGCCAGGTCGCACGCGCAAGGTGACCGCGAATGACGTCCTGTACTGTTGGCTGCGTCAAGCTGACGCACGTTCACCATCAGAAGGGTATTGGGCGATGGATGGGATCCTACTTGGTATCGAGGATTATCGTGAAGCCACTGGGTCGCTCGATCCGACTTCCGCAGCCTCCGCAATGGCAGCAGCCTTGGAGAATGGCATTCCTGGCATCCAGGTAATCGACGAGCATGAGTTGCTGATACGCCTGCAGCAACCTGACGCGAATCTGCCGAACCGCCTTGCGATGAATTACTTCGCGGTCTACCCCTATGAGGCCGTCACCAAGGATGGTCGCTCCCTGCGCGATCAACCGGTCGGAAGTGCGCCGTTCGTGGTCGACTATTGGCTGCCGGAACAGACACTCATCCTTAAGCGCACCCCTGAATGGCGCCAGGAGAAGTCGCCGTTCGACGACCACGCATTGCTGCCCTACCTCGACAAGGTCGAGTTCCATGTGGTGCGCCAAGTCGAGACCCGCAACGAGATGTTCATCTCCGGAGCGGTCGATCGCGTCGCGGTAGGGAATGCCGCGCGCAATAAGTTCTTCGACGAGGACCTCGAACTTCACGATCGATTCAAGCAGCAAGGTGTAGTCCTGGCTGATTATGAGCGTGGTGACATTACTATGTTGTGTTTCGGCATGGACGACCCGGTGGTTGGAGATATCCCGGGAGACGAAGCCGGCAATGCCAAACGCAAGTTACTGCGCCGAGCACTGGCGTTGGCCTTTCCATACAGACAGTGGCACGAGGAGATCCGCAAGAACTTCCCGGCCACGCCTGCACTCACTTTCCTGCCGCCAGTAGTGCCTGGAGCAGATCGACTTGCTCCATCCAATTGGAACCACACCGACATCGAGTTGGCGAAAAGTCTCCTGGCAGAAGCTGGCTACCCAGGTGGCAAGGGATTACCGGAACTCGAGTTCCTGCTTACCGGCACGGGCCCCGAATCCCTGAGCACCGGTGAGCTTGTCGTCGCCGGCCTCAAGCGCATCGGCGTCAAGTGCAAGGCGGTACCGATGGCATATCACGAGCAGCTTGCCCGCGCCAGGAATGGGGATGCTCAGCTGTTCTTACGCGCCTGGGTCTTGGATTGGCCAGACGGTGCCCTGATCCTGCAGAACTTCCACGGCCCACAAGCAAGTACCGGGGTGAACCTATCTCGCTTCGTCGACCCACGCTTCGACAAGCTGTTCGAGCAGTACCGAACACTTCCTGAAGGTGATGGCCGCCACGCTCTGTTAAAAG
>CAZJGH010000196.1:0-1343 GCA_964545405.1 uncultured Planctomycetales bacterium | reverse complement strand
CACGAACTGCTCGAGGACATGGTTCCGGCTGTAGCGATCGACCACCGTCGCGCGCGCCTGCTGACCCAACCATGGCTAGGCAACTTCCTCGTTCATCCGTTCCAGTCCTACTCCTGTAAGTACTACCGCATCGAGAATCATTGATCCGAAGGCTCCTGAACAAGCTACTGTTCACGCTGGCACTGGTGGCCGGCGCCGATCTGGTGTTGTTCGCGGCCCTCGATAGCGGTGCATTCGGGGACCCAGCCCTACTCCAAGCTGGGCCTAAAGCAAGCAGCACCGACATCGGTTATGCGCGGGTGAGGCTTGGTCAATATGAGCGGTTCGAACCCACCGCCATCAAGTTGCGCTTGATGAGTTCCGACCCTCGTCAGCGCATGCGGCTGGTAGCAGATGATGGCAAGCTACGCCTACTGTCGGCAGGTGGTGAAGTCCTGCGTGAGCTGCAGCTAGACGGCACTGTCGGTGACGTTGCCAACCAGATGGTCACCTGGTCAGGAGAAGGATGGCAGATCCAGGCGTTCAGCTCTCAAGATGCAAGCCGCTTCGATGCTGCCGGTCTTGCCACCGCTTTGGATGGCCTCACCACACGTCTTATCTCCAAACAACAGGCGACCTTGTCGTGGGCGGCGGAGAAGCCCCTCGGCACACGGTTCATCAACGGTTTCCTGGCGTTGCTGCGTTTTGACTTCGGTTACGACCGCAACGGCCGTGCGGTATCGGAACAACTGAGTGACCGCGGTGGTCGTTCATTGATGTTGTCGATACCGGCCTTCCTGATAACTACCGTCCTCGCGATCACCATGGCATTCGGTGCGGCATCCCGTCGCCCACGTTGGGATAAGCGCCTACAACTGGTGGCGACATTAGTAATGTCGACATCATCGTTGGCATGGATCGTCTTCATGCGAAATTGGTTCGCGATCGACCTCGCATGGTTCCCCCTGCGTCCTTGGAGTGACCCGGTCGTACCGCTGCTGCTGCTGCCGATCTTGATCTGGGTATTCCTGTCAGTGTGGCCAGACTTCCTCCTTTACCGGAGCATAGTCAGCCAACGCGCCAACGAGGGATGGCTGCAGGCTGCACGTGCACGCGGAATCTCGCCAGCCAGGTTGTGTTGGCGCCATCTATTGCCGAACCTAGCTGCACCAGTCGCCAGCCTTCTGGCGATAACGCTGCCGTTCCTGGTACTCGGTTCGCTGTTATTGGAGCGGGTATTCGATATCCCCGGGCTCGGCGGCAGCCTGATCGAAGCGATGGAGCAGCATGACACCAACATCCTGCGTGCGCTGACCTTCCTGTTCGCGATCGGTTTCCTGTTCGCGCAATGGTTGGGTGAAGTG
>CAZJGH010000195.1:0-4886 GCA_964545405.1 uncultured Planctomycetales bacterium | reverse complement strand
AATCGGGGGGGGCCCCCCAATAGATCCCGGTGATGCGCGCGAACAAGGCCAACCCCAACACCCCGGGCCGCCGGACCGGGAACAAGAAACGGCCGCCGCCTTGCAGGAAGGTGCGAAGCGAATGGCTGCGTGGACTGCGAACCGCCACCTTCATCCAACCTGCCGAGAACAGCAAGTTGAGCAAGCTGGCGAGCAACATCAATGCCGGCAGGACTTGCACCACGACATCGAGTTCAGTCGGGGCGCCGTGCTGCCATTCGGAGAATATCCACGATGGTGCCATCTTCGGCAGCGCTATCTCGGTGCCGTTCGGCACGGGTTGTAGGTGAGCCAAGTTGGCATCAGCGGCCTGGAATGCTGGGAGCCCCACCACCATCGGCAACAACAAGGAGATCGATACCAATGCGACCAGGATCCTCGGGCGAGATAGCGCCAGGCGAATCCCGCCGAACAGGAAGGACGCGACTGAATCGACACGACCGGGTTCTTCGGCATGTTGCTTGGGGCCATCATCAACCGGGAAGGCGTCGACGACCATCGTGGTCGGCACGTAAGGGTCGCCATCGGTGACGGGTGGACGGGTGGGATCGCTCATCCGCTACCTCCGTGATAGAACAACACTTGCTGCGCCCACAACATGACTTGCACCGCGTAGTGGAATCCGCGCTCGTGGGTGGGCTCCACAACTTCGACGTTGTTGAGCCAATCACGGTCGAGCATCAATCGGCGACGTGGATCGATCTCCACCATGACCGCTCGTTGTGTCGCTTGAGTCCATGAATATTCCCACACCCAATCGTCACCTGACCAGACCAAATCGGTTTCGCTACCGTCTTCCCAAGTCACCCTCACCTCAACCGGCACAGCGAAGGAACTGCGCCGCGAGACGCCGATACTGACGTTGAAGAGCGGCCCTACTTCAGCGGAGTCACCTGCATCCGTGAGCGACGCCGATGACGGCAACCTTTCGCTGTGGATATGGTGGACAGCAAAATCCAGTTGGTCGTTGCCGTGATACGCATGCTTCCAAAACGCCACCCAATCGACCGGCACTTCATCGTTTGAACCGCGCAGGACCGTATCGCCACCGAACTCAAGCACTGCATCCATGAACGCGTCAGGCGAAGGATGACCGAAGCGCCATCGTTCGTGGTAGGCACGCATGACCCGAGTCCAGTTCGGTTCGCCCATCAAGCGAGCCATGGTCTCCAAGGTCATCGCCGGGCGATAGTAGGCATTGACACGCCGAAGTCCGCTATCGACCAGGTCCATCGTCGGATGCTCCAAAGGCTGTTGCCAAGGGTTAGCGAACTTCTGCCGTTCACTCAAGACAGCATCCTGAGTTACCTCCGGGAAATAGGTCAGCGGTGGCAACTCTGCGAGGAACTCCTGAAGGCTATCGCGGTGACGCAACGCGTAAGAGATTGCCGGAATCGAACGCGCTTCAGGTGTCTCCCATCGCTGCATCCCAAGCATCGCGCGGAAGTCACCCTTGTCGAAAGTCGGCTGCCGCAAAGGTGCGCGGCCGTAGTACTGATTACCGAACACCGAAAAGGTGTCGAGAGATGGCTCGAATGCAAGCGCCTTGATGCGCTGGGTGCTGAAGGTATTGAAGCCCTCGTCCATCCAGGCATAGCGGAACTCGTCGTTGCCCACCAAGCCATACCAGTACTGGTGGCCGAACTCATGCACCGTGACGCCTTGCGGACGCAATGTGCGTTCGGCAACGCCAAGACTTGCCCCACCGGTGATGAGGCGTGGATACTCCATGCCACCTGTTTGACGAGCATCATGCGCCGGGTCGACACATGAGATGGTCGGATAGGGATAGGAGCCGTACCACAGTCCGAAGTAGTAGATCGACTTGCCGAGCGCATCGAAGTAGCGCTCAGCCAAGGAAGCGTGCTCTGGCTGCAACAGCAGAATCATGCGAGTTGGGGTCGGCCTTACCTCCTCGATGCTGCGCCCTAGGGCTGCAGCGACACGTTGCTCTTCGCTCTCGTCTCGATACATCTCGGCGCGGAAGTCGCGCTCGATCAACTCAGCTTCAGGGTCAGCAGTCCAAGCGTAGTCATGGACATCTTCTGCGGAAGTGAAGTAGGTCACTGTGCCATCACCGTTGGAGACTGGCTCACCGGCGATCGTACCTGTAGCGACGACCTTACCCGCGTAGCGCTCGGGGAAAGTAAGGTTGACCTTGAAGTTGGCGAAATCCGAATAGAACTCGGTCAGGTAGCGATATGGCGGGCAGTTCCATTGCATCCGCCCATCAAGCTTCTCGAACACGCCTAACTTCGGGAACCACTGTGCCGCGTGGATGTAGCCATCACTACCCCAGCCGCTGCGACGGAAGGCTCGGGGTAACACCGCACGGAAATCGAGACTGACCACAACGCTTCCGCCAGGAGGAACTGGATGTGGTAGCTCCAAGCGGGCTACGGTTCGATCGAGTGGGGCGCCAGGTTGTGGCAAGTACTTCCAGGCCAGCAGCTGGTCGGCTGCCAATGCCGTACCGCCGTCGTCGGCCACACTGAACAGGTTCACCAGCCTTACGTTGCTGACTGAAGTACCGCCCCATTCACCTGGTTCAGCCATATCACCATGGCTACGGGCCTCGACTAGCCAGGATGAATCGCGATCAGCCCATGCATTGTTGTAGACATGCCAAAGAAGTTCGCTGGTGGCTGTTTCAGTGGTGTTGCGCCATGTCACCTGCAGGCTTGAGGAGATGGTCTTGCCATCATCGGCAAGCCTGACATCCATCTCATAGGTCAACAGCTGCGGGCTGTGCGCCGGAAGTTGAGTTGGCAGCGGCTGCTGTTGCGATGCGATAATCGGACGAACCGCAGCCACGGTGGCATTCGCACCATTGATGGCGCCGACAGAAACAAGCAGGGCGGGTAGGACGGCAGAAAGCCGCATTGAGGCATCCTACCCGCTAAGCGCTTTGGATTCTTCCTAGACTTCGCCGTTGGCTGACCGCATCGCGCGCCGCAAACGGGTGACCGCGTTGGAATGGATCTGGCTGACCCTGGATTCGGTCAGATGCAAGCGCTCACCGATTTCGCGCATCTTCACCCCCTCGCGGTAGTAAAGCGACATCACGATTCGCATCTTGTCGGGCAACAGATCGATTGCCTCATGTAGCAAACGGTGCATGTCGTCAGCCTCGGCTTGCTGCGCAACTGGGCGAGCAGCCAAACTCTCATGACCGTCTTCGTCGGTAGGGATGCCAAGCACACTAGGCGCTTCAACGCCATTTGCCTTGGCTTTTTCCCGTACCGAGCGAGGCAAGAAATCCAAGCGCCGCAGGTCGTCGAGGATTGCGCCGCGAATGCGATGGTATGCGTAGGTCTTGAAGCCAGCGCCCCGACTTGGGTCGTAAGCGCGAGAAGCTCGCATCAAGCCGTACATTCCCGCTGCGAAGAGCTCGTCTTCCGAAATGCTAACCGGTAGACGAGTTTTTATGCGGTTTACCACGTACCAGACAAGATGACGCCATTGGTCGATTTCGACTTCGTACTTGGTAATTTCCCCTGGCGCGGCTGCTGGCGGCTCCGTTGGAGGTTTGTTGGAGGTGTTCATTGGGATGTTTGATTGCTAGTGGGGAGGAAGTTGCTTTTCTATCGGCAAGGATGTCGCTTTCCTGTTGGCAAGAAGTTGCTTTTCCCTTGATTTATCGAAAATCCCGTGTTATAGGCCTGTTTTCGCGCTTTTTTCAGATATCTATTAAAGCATTAGCGGCCATTCGAGCAAGGTTCTTTAGGCGGATTTCCGTCAAATATGGCGATCAATAGAGAGCGGTCCACGTTGGGGTGGAAATCCGCGTTCGACATCGCCAAACTTATTTCGTGGCAAAAAAGGCACACCTAACCGCCGAACAGATGGCGAAATCTCAGCGTGAGATTTCGGTTTCCGAGTTTTTCGCTAAGAATCGACACCTGCTTGGCTTCGACAATCCCCGCAAAGCCCTCCTCACCACCATCAAGGAGGCTGTGGATAATTCCCTGGATGCCTGTGAAGAGGCTGGAATCCTGCCGGAAATCGTGGTCGAGATAGTCCAACTCGAGGAGGATCGCTATCGCGTCGTCATCGAAGACAACGGCCCTGGCATCGTTCGCGCACAGATTCCGAACATCTTCGGCAAGCTGCTGTATGGATCGAAGTTCCACAGCCGCCGGCAGTCGCGTGGCCAGCAGGGCATCGGTATTTCCGCAGCTGGCCTATACGGGCAGATGACCTGCGGCAAGGGACCAAGGATCTGGTCGAAGACCAAACGTGGCAAGATGCACGCCTTCGAGATGCAGATGGATCTTGCCAAGAACAAGGCTCTCATCACCAAGGATGAGGAACACGGTGAGTGGCACCGCAAGCAAGGCACGCGTTTCGAGATCGATATCGAGGCCGCCTACAAGCGTGGGTTGCGCTCGGTCGATGATTACATCAAGCAGACTGCGGTCTCCAACCCGCATGCTGAGGTCAGCTACCTTGCCCCCGGCATGGAAGAGCCTCGTGTCTACGAGCGCGCCGTGAAGGTCGTGCCTGACCGCGCCGACGAGATCAAGCCGCACCCATATGGAGTTGAGTTGGGTGAACTGATGAAGATGTTGCGCAATACCAACTCGCGTTGGTTGAGTGGTTTCCTGCAGGAAGAGTTCTGTCGAGTCGGTCCCAAGGTCGCTAAGGAAATCATCAAGGAAGCTGGTCTAGGAGAACGCTCCTACCCAACCCGGATCGCCCGGGAAGAGGCCAATAAGCTATTCCGCGCTATCCAGAAGACCAAGATCTCGGCACCCCCCACCACTTGCCTATCACCTATCGGCGAGGCTCGGATCGAGGAAGGCTTGCGCAAGGAGTGTGATGCCGATTTCTATGCCGTCGCACCC
>CAZJGH010000194.1:0-4910 GCA_964545405.1 uncultured Planctomycetales bacterium | reverse complement strand
CGCGCGCTACCTGTATGGCATCGACTTCAAGCCCAGCACCCTGCGGCTTTCACTTTCCGAGACGGCAGCATCGAAGTTCGTCTCGACCATCGACGCATTGATCCTGCGTTGTTTCGTGTACGACGCGGCGTCGGGTTCCTTCGTCGCGAATGCATGGGACCTGACACGTATCGTGTTGTCCTTCCTCGCCCTGTTTTTCTTCGCGTTTATCGGCTGGATGATCCGCCTCGAACGCAAGGCCCGTAAAGCAAAAACGGCATGAATCTCCTAAATCTGTTGGCACTGCCCCAGAATGGAGCAGAGACATTCTGGTTTCCTAGCCAGTCTTCCAGCAACGCTGCCCGCGTTGATGATCTGTTCTACTTCATCTTCTACGTCTCGCTGTTCGCGTTCATCGCGATCGTGTTGGCGACCATCATCTTCTCGCTGAAGTACAACCGTAAGCGCGTCGGCATCGATCCCGAAGACAGCCCACATCACTCGACCAAGATCGAGATCGTGTGGTCGGTCATCCCGGCGTTGTTCATGGTCGCCATGTTCTGGTATGGCTTCAAGGATTACGTCGATCGTCGCAACCCACCAGCCGATTCCTACCAGATCGAGGCGATCGCCCAGAAATGGAACTGGAACTTCAAGTATCCCAACGGTGCTGAGTCGTACGGCGGCAACGAGGCGATTGATAACGGCGAAGGCCTTGTCGTTCCGATCGGTAAGCCTGTGGTCGTGCGTCTTGAATCGAAGGACGTGCTGCACTCGTTCTTCGTGCCTAACTTCCGCGTCAAGATGGACGCCGTGCCGGGTCGCTACACCTACGTATGGTTCGAAGCGACGGAGCTCGGCGAGTTTCCGCTGTTCTGTGCCGAATACTGCGGTTCGAAGCACTCGCGCATGTTGGCGACCGTGACGGTCGTCAGCCAGGAAGAGTTCGATGCTTGGTTGGCATCATCCGTCGACTTGGCGAGCCTGCCTCCAGTAGAGCGTGGCGAGCGCCTGTTCGGCGCCAAGTGCGCGGCTTGCCACACCATGAACGGCACGCGCGTCGTGGGCCCACCGCTCAACGGCATCTTCGGCAAGGAAGAGCTGATGGCTGATGGTTCGACCATCACCGTCGACGACAACTACTTGCGTGAATCCATGCTCGACCCCAACGCCAAGGTGGTCGATTCATACCCACCGGCAATGACCACGTTCGCCGGTCAACTTTCCGATGACGAGATCAGTGCGCTCATCACCTACATCAAGTCGCAGAACTAGGGAGCAAGACAATGACAACTTCCACTAACGCTCTCGACCGCACCAACTACCTGAACGCCACCAAGGGCTTCAAGTCATGGTTCTGGACCATCGACCACAAGCGCCTCGGCCTCATGTACCTGTGGTCCGTAATCGGTTGCTTCATCCTCGGCGGCTTCTTCGCCATGAAGATCCGTTGGACGCTCACTCCGGGCGTCGTTGATTTCGCTGCGCAGTCGATGGACATCGAAGCCTTGAACGCCTACAACAACGCGTTCACGGTTCACGGTGCGGTGATGATCTTCCTGGTCATCATCCCGTCCATACCGGCGGCATTAGGCAACTTCGTCTTACCGATAATGTTGGGGGTGAAGGATGTAGCCTTCCCCAAACTTAACCGCCTGAGTTACCACTTGTGGTTGATAGGTGCGGTGTTGTTCGTTGCCACCCTGTTCATCGGCAATCTCGATACCGGTTGGACCTTCTACCCACCATACTCGACTGGTGGTGATACCGATTGGTCGGTCGTCACGGCTGTCCTCGGCGCCTTCGTGCTGGGCTTCAGCTCGATCTTCACTGGGCTCAACTTCGTGGTCACCATCCACAAGATGCGTCCGCCGAACATGACGTGGTTCAAGATGCCACTGTTCCTGTGGGCGATCTACGCGACCGCGATCATCCAGATCCTCGCCACCCCGGTGGTCGGCATCTCGTTGCTGCTGCTGCTGGTAGAGAAGACCATGCAGATAGGTATCTTCACCCCAGCCCTTGGCGGTGACCCGGTGTTCTTCCAGCACCTGTTCTGGTTCTACAGTCACCCTGCGGTGTACGTGATGATCCTGCCAGGCATGGGCGTCATGTCGGAGCTGTTCGCTACCTTCAGCCGTAAGCCGATCTTCGGTTACAAGTCGATAGCCATGGCATCGATCGCGATCGCGATCCTGTCCTTCATCGTTTGGGGCCACCACATGTTCGTGAGTGGTCAATCCGAGGCGATGTCGGTGATCTTCTCGGTACTCACCTTCTCGGTTGCGGTGCCTTCGGCGATCAAGGTGTTCAACTGGATCGCCACCCTCTACAAGGGGTCGGTCGCCTTCACGACACCGATGCTCTACGCCATGTCGATCATCTGGCTGTTCGGTATCGGTGGCCTTACCGGCTTGTTCCACGCTACCCTCGGCACCGACGTGCACCTGCACGACACCTACTTCGTGGTGGCTCACTTCCACTTCGTGATGGTAGGTTCGGCGTTGTTCGCCTTCATCGGCGGCATCTACTACTGGTGGCCGAAGATGTACGGGCGCATGGCGGAAAGTGCCGCGTCGAAGTGGGGATGCCTGTTGGCGTTCGTCGGCTTCAACCTGACCTTCCTGCCGCTGTTCCCTGCGGGTACTCAAGGCATGCCACGCCGTTACGCCGGCTACACCGAGACGGCTGGGTTCGACAACTACAACCTTGCAGCTTCGATCGGAGCCGTGGTCTTGGCTGTCGGCTTGTTCACCGCGCTCTATTCCTTGGTCATCTCCCTGAAGAAGGGTGCCAAGGCTCCTGCCAACCCATGGGGTGGCGTGACGCTCGAATGGCAGTGCGAGTCGCCGCCACCCGAGCACAACTTCGACATCGATCCACCAGCCGTGGGTGACCCCTACGACATGAGCTTGATCGAATGGCACAGCGAAGAAGAAGGCTTCCTGCCTAAGAATCCTCGTCCAGATGACAAGTGCATCGCCAACATCCAGCAAGCGTAGGTAAAGGAACATGAGTACCACTACCAACGACCACGACGGTCACGGCCACGACCCGAATCGCCCCAAGCATCTCGCTCATCACTTCGAGACGCTCGGTCAGCAATTCGATTCCGGCAAACTCGGCATCTGGGTCTTCCTGCTCACTGAGGTCCTGTTCTTCAGTGCGCTGTTCGTCGCCTACACCATCTACCGCTCGAACTACCCCGAGGTATTCCAATACGCCTCGCAGTTCCTCGACACCAAGATGGGCGCGATCAACACAATCGTGCTGTTGTTCAGCTCCTTCACCATCGCGTGGGGAGTCCGCAACGCCATGCTCGGTGAAATCGGCAAGCTGAAGATGAACCTCCTGATCACCTTGCTGTGTGCGGGTGCATTCATGGGGATCAAGTACGTCGAGTACTCGCACAAGTTCCATGAAGGGACCTTGTGGGGTGGCCACGCCGAGTCGATCTTCAAGGCCGACGGCACCGACGTATCAGCCCACATGCAGGCGGAGTCCCACGCCTGGAGCACTCCGGATGAACTCAAGGGCGTCGCGGTCAAGGACCTCGATCCTGCATTCCGCCAGAAGGTGGGTGTGTTCTTCGGTGTCTACTTCTGCCTGACCGGCCTGCACGGCATCCACGTCATGATCGGAATGATCATGCTGGTGTGGCTGCTGTTACGCGCCCAGCGTGGCGATTTCGGTCCGAAGAACTTCAACGCGGTCGATTTCGGCGCCCTTTACTGGCACCTGGTCGACCTCATCTGGATCTTCCTCTTCCCACTCCTTTACCTCATCAGCTGAACATGTCTGATACCACACACGACTCCGGCGAAGAGCACATCGGTCACGTCCTGCCCCTCAGCCTACTGCTGAAGGTCTTCCTCGGCTTGGTGGGCCTGACTGCCCTCACTGTCTATACCGGCACCATGAACCTGCACGGGTTCGACCTTCCGGTAGCACTCGTCATCGCGACGACCAAGGCTTCATTGGTGTGCATGTTCTTCATGCACCTCAAGTACGACAAGCCATTCATCGGCATGATCTTCATGTTGGCGGTCTTGTTCGTAGGCTTGTTCCTGGCCTTCGTGTCCTTCGACGCCGACCAGTACCAGGGCGACGTCAGGGAATTCGTTACTGAGCGCATCGACGAACAATGACATCATCAGTGGCGGTGAGTAGCGATCGGCAACGGTCGCTATCAGCGAGCACCTCCAGCATGGGCCTTTGGGTCTTGCTGGCTTCACTTGGTGCCCTGTTCATCGCCACGATCTTCTGCGGTTGGTATTTTCGCGACGCCGGCGCGACCGCAGGCCGGTCACTACCTGACCTCCCGGTAGGCCTCTGGCTGACTTCCTTATTGTTGATCGGTTTGAGTTCCTGCGCAGAGCGCGGAGCTCGCGCGGCCCGTGCTGGATTGCCGGCGATTCGCCTGTTGCAGGTGTCACTGGTGTTCGGCCTCCTGTTCCTGGCCGGGCAAGCGGTCAGTTGGGCGCAACTGATGAGCTCCGAGACCGGTGAAGGGGTACACCCGATGTACGCCTTCAACTTCTATCTGATGACGGTGCTGCATGCCGCTCACGTCATCGGTGGCCTGGTCTATAACCTGCGTGCCCTGGCCACGGGTTCCACAGAGGGAGAGACCCTCGCGATTCGTGCCCGCAACAATGCCACCTACTGGCACTTCCTTGCGGCAGTGTGGGTCGCCATCCTGCTCAACCTATTGGCAATCCGCATCCCTGAACCCGAGGAGTCGTTCTTGGGCCCGACCTCGATAGGGGTGACCGTGGTGTTGCTATTGGGTTTCTTGGCTTACCAGATTCGGATCATCGAGATCCTAATCAAGCGCGGTGAGTATGCCTTCGCCTTCTTCTCGTTGGTGCCACCCGTCGCTTTCATGCATGCATGGGCCCGCGGCGAGGAACTCGGCACCCAGAAGATGG
>CAZJGH010000193.1:0-5026 GCA_964545405.1 uncultured Planctomycetales bacterium | reverse complement strand
AGGCGCATCTTCATTAATCCAATGGCCATCCGGGTGTTGAACCGAGATCAGTTTCGCCGCGAGTTCCTTACGCCAATCGTGTTCGACGCCACCGACAGTGACGATCTTGTCGACCTTGGCTGCATTCAATGCCTGGGCCAAACTCAGGTAGTAGTAGTACAAACCCTGGAAGCCACCACGCGGGTCATGCATCGGATCGAAGCCTGGGTTCACTTCAAGGGTCCAATGCGAAGATATCCATTCGGTAGCAGCGACCACTCGCGGGTCGTCGGACGGGACACCAGCGAAGGTGAAGCACTTCAGCAATGCATAGGTCATCGAACCGTAGCTGCGTGCGATCATGGTGCCGTCAGGCATCTGGGTGGTTCCCGCAGCTGAGTTGCCAGGGTAGTACACCGCGCCACCATCGTTGCCGGCCTTGATTGGGGTCGGGTCGTCGGCGTCGTAGAAAGTTTCGGTGTTGGTCTCGGAAAGGTTCTGACTGCGGTTGAGGAAGTGGACGGCGCGTTCGAATGCGGGGTCATCTTCGCTGACACCAGCGTCCTTCAGTGCCTGTAGGGCATACTGTAGGTTAGAGAGGTCAGGGCGCAGGTCACCGCCGTAACCGATGCCGCCGTAGAACTTGTCATCCTCAGAGTAGCCCTCACCTTCATCGGTCTGGGTGATGCGCAGGAACTCAGCGGCGCGCTTGATGGCTTCGACATCATTCTCACGTCCTGCATCGGCGATAGCGCCGATCGCCACCGAAGTGGTGTAAACCGCGACTCGACCCCCGTGGATGGAGCCGTCCTCGTGCTGCAAAGTCAGTAGCCAGTCGACCACCGACATGCCGATTCGACGTGCGCTTTCACGCTCACTGCCGAGCATGGCACGGGCTGCAAGTGCTGATATTCCAGGTTCAGGCTGCCCGAACATTTCCCAGAAGCCGGACTTGCCCCTTGTGCTTATCAAGTAGTCGACACCCTTCTCGTAGGCCGCACGACGATTCTTCATCTCGGCACTCGGTTCAGCAGGTGGGGCGGCCACCTTGTTGTAGGTGCGGTTTATTCCAGCGTTAGCCAATGCCCTGGCCATTTCCTGCAGGCTGGCGTCAGGCGGAATCTTCGACAAGCTGTACTTGTTATTGGCGGTCATCGCCGGGTCCTTGAAGTCGGCGAGCGAGCGCTCATGACGTTTGGCCAGGGCAGTAGCCGAAGGCAAGTAGCGGTCACGATGGACATGCACCAGGGCTACTCCGATTCGCTGATCGCGTTCCCAATCATCCATACGGTCGTCCTTATGTTTGAGCAGGTATTCGACAGCATCACGGATGAATGGGCCATCATCGACGCGGTAAGCGCGCGGCGACAAGGCCATGCCGATAAGGACGTCGGCAGTGACGACCACATTGCCGCCGTAGGAGCCGTCGCTCAGCTGGGCGGTCTTGATGTTGTTGAGGTAGGAATCGAACAATTCCTTCTCGGAGGGACCCTGCATCAGGAGCAGCGGCGCAAGAAGTAGTGCAGACAGCATGGTTGGTATTTGAGGCGGTGGCCTTGTAAAGGCCAACGCTTAGAATACTGGATGGTTCAAGAAAAAACGGCTGCTTCCACCGCTAAGGCAGCCCGCTGAGCGGTTCCTGGAGCAAGAGCATGGCGGTTGACGGCCTTCAGGCGTTCGACGATCTGGCTGTGGCCTGGCTCCTCAAGTTGCCCTGCAAGGGCAGCACAAAGTTGCTCTGGCTTGAGGTCGAGCCCCACGAGCTCTGGGGCGAGTTGCTCGCCTGCCACTAGGTTGATGCCACCGACGAATGGGACCGTGAGTGCATGGGAAGCCAACCAAGCACCTAGCTTGGAGCTCATTGCGTATGTCACTACCGACGGAACCCCCAGGGCGGCGACTTCAAGGCTGGCCGTGCCACTGACGACCCATGCACCGGAGCATCGCTTAAGGACGGCATGGAGTTGGTCGGGGACCTTATGGACCTCAATCTGGCTGGTGCGGAGGATGATGTCGATTTGCGGCCACACCTTGGCGCGCAGATGAGGCAGAACGAACCTGGCCTGGGGGCGTTGAGCCTGCAACAAGGCAGCAGCCTCAAGCATCAGCGGTAGGTTCTCCCTGATCTCACGCTTGCGGCTACCTGGAAGGATCGCGATCCATTCGATGCTGTCCTCCTCTGATGGAGGTTGCCAAGTCGAATGGTCGGCGGCAAGGCTGTCGGCAAGTGGATGTCCGACGAAAGTGGTGTGAGCACCATGGCGAGAATACCAATCGTCCTCGAACGGCAAGATGGTCAACAGTCGGTCGGCCTGGCGGAAATCCCGCACTCGCCACGGCGCCCAGGCCCACAATTGTGGGGCTACGTAATGGACCACGGGGATCCTATGACGACGGGCGATGCGCAACAGGTGACGATTCAGTCCCGGATAATCAAGCAGGACCACGACGTCGGGACGCTCCTCATGCAATCGTTTGGCGAAGCGATGGACCGCACCGAAGAACATCGGCAACTGCGCGGCGACGTCACGAAACCCCATCACGTTGAGGTCGGCCAAAGGCAGCCATACATGCATACCCATGTCGGCGAGGCGCTGCCCGCCATAACCGGCTACCGTCAACTCTGGATGCCGCTCCTGCAATGATTCAAGGAGCCGGGCCGCATGGATCTCACCGGAGGCGTCGCCACAGCTGAGGACCATCTTGCGTATCTGGCCTTTAGGCACAGGCAACTCATTCGGTAATGGACTGAGCTGAGTCCTTTCCAGACTCTCGAATGCAGCCAAACGCTTGCTGCGCATGGTGAAAGCGAACAGGTGACGTGGCAACGCCAGGAGCAGGTCGATAAGCGCGTGAATGAACTCGCGAAGGACGTCGATGGTTGGAGCCAGTGTTCTGGAGTTTGCTAGAGTGCTCTGCGATGGCCGAAGAAAGCCGACATTGGACCTTGCTCAAGGCCGACCTATTCGGCCGCGTCGAGTGCGGACATTCTATCGAGGCGGCTGCTGAGGCTGGGTCGGGCCATGCGGTCGTGCGACGGGATACGACGCTGGCCAGGTGGTGGGTCAGGCCCTTAGCGAAGTCTCTTGCAGCGCGTGAAGCACGCGCCTTGAGGGCAATGGAGCAACGTCTGCCTGAAGATGCCGGGCTCCGCTTCCCACGCCTGATCCAATGGCAGGGTGGAGTACTGCTGCGATCTTGGGTAGAGGGACAAGCCATGCAGCATGCCAAACCGAGTGACTCAAGTTACCACCTGCAATTGCTTGCATTGGTCGCTCGAATGCACCATTCAGGGATAACCCATAACGACTTGGCGAAGGAGCCGAATCTGTTGGTCTTGCCTGATGGAAGCCCGGCGCTGCTTGACCTGCAGTTAGGCCGAGTGGCGAGCAGACGTGGGCGGTGGTTCAAGTTGCTGGCCCGCGAGGACCTGCGCCATCTGCTCAAACATAAACGCACGTATCTTCCCGAGGCACTGACTCAGCGCGAGCTACAAATCCTGGCTACACCCTCGTGGCCGGCACGGTTGTGGCGCAAGACCGGCAAGAAGGTCTATCTGTTCATCACCCGCCGCCTGCTCAAGTGGCAGGATCGTGAAGGGGCGGGTGATAGAGGCGGGAGTTGAGAGCTGGCGTGGGGCCTAGAGTTCCTTCATCACGAACTCGGTCCAACGCTCTTCGAACTCGACTTCATCGATCTTGCCCCAGGACTCGGCCATCGCTGCGGCCCAGATCTTGTCGCGGTCTTCCTGATCGAGGTAATCCCAAGGTGCCTTGGCGCGGTTCTCGGCGTACTGAATCGCCTTCTCGTCGCCTTCGGCTTCACGCAGTAGTTCGGCAGCTTCCTCAGCTTCGCGCGTGATCTCAGCGAAAGCCTCAGTGAAGCCATTGCTCAGGTGCTCGATGTAGTTGGGAATGATGGTGCCGTACTCCTTCTTCCAGTACTTCTTCGACACCTTGCCACGTGCACCTTCGCGCAGGAAGTAGATGATCGAGAACGACTGGGCGTAACACGAGACGTTGCTCGGGCCTTGGCCTTGCCACTCAGGGTGGTTGAAGCGGATGTGACGTGACAGCGGGGCGGCAGTGCCTTCCCGCAACATCTTCTTGATCTCAGGAGTTCGCGCCAAGCCGCCTTTCATGTCCTCGTTCGGGACCAAGGACTTGCCGCGCATCTTCCAGGCTCCGTAGTAATCGCCATGGCCTTCATCGAACCAACGGTGAGCCGCAGCACGGTTGAACAGGAAGTGGCAGTACTGGTGGAAACCCTCGTGAGTCATGACAGCCAAGGTCATGTCACTACTGCCTTGTGGGAAGTACAGCACCAACTCTTCCGAACCAGGATTGAAGTAGCCGGCGACGCCAGGACTGGTGTTGCCGTAGGTGCTGAAGTCAGACTGGGTGGCGCAGATACGCACTACCGAAACCTGAGTGATCGGTGCAGAAGGAGGGAAGTCCTCTTCATAAAGCTTGCGCGAAGCTTCCAGGCGGCGGATGACCTCATTCAAGTCCTTCTTGTCGTCGCTGTTGGTCTTGATCAGGTAGTTCTTGGAAGGAGTCTCGATCAACTTCCAACCAGGCGTCTGGGCGACGTCGTTCTCGTGGAACTCGAGCAGATCGTCGTAATCGCTGTCGGAGTTGACCGACTTGACGCTGCTGGTCTCGATGTCGTCAAGCTCGAGGCGCATCGATTTCATCGACTTCTCGATTGCCTTGTTCCATTTCTTGTCCTTCTTGGCGCCGAGTGAAGGAACCATCCATACGAACACGATCTTGTAATCAGGAAGGGGGAAGGTGAAGACGTGGAAGTTGGCGTCGATGCCGCCGCCGGATGTGACGATGTAGCTGGTCACGAATTCATATTCACCGACCAGGTCCTTCGATATCTTGAACTCGTCGATCTCGGATTCGAGCAGGTTGAACTCGTCCATGCGCAAGGCACCGCCGAACAACATCGCGATGTAGTCCTTGCCGGTCTTTTCCTTAGGGCCTTCCTTGCCGACTCGGCCTCGCAGGCCGCCGCCTGAATCACCTTCATCCTGGGTGCT
>CAZJGH010000192.1:0-5079 GCA_964545405.1 uncultured Planctomycetales bacterium | reverse complement strand
GGCGGACCACCGTTTCGGTCTGAGCCTGTGGTCCAGCGACGCCATCGAGCACGATCACCACGCCATCAAGCACCCGCAACGCACGTGCGACTTCGGCAGTGAAATCGACATGGCCAGGCGTATCGATCAACTGCAGGACATGATCGCGCCATGGGCAATGAGTCACGGCGGCGGTGATGGTGATGCCGCGCTCACGCTCCTCATCCATCCAATCCATGGTTGCGGTGCCATCGTGCACCTCCCCCAGCCTGCGCTCGACACCGGTATAGAACAGGATGCGTTCGGTGACGGTGGTCTTACCGGCATCGATGTGGGCGAGGATGCCCAGGTTGCGGAAAGTTGCGGCCTTCATTACGGCGTCTAGCCGAACAGTTCCGAGTTGGACTGCAGCCAGGCTGACGCCCAATAGTACCCTTGCAGGAGGCTGTCGTCGCGTTTGCCAAGCAAGGTCAAGGCAGCGTGCAAGGCTTCGATACTGGCGAGACCAGTTTCCGGGTCCTCGAACAGCTTCGACTTTCTTGGGTAAGCGGTCTGCAGGTTCTTCGGCAAGCAACGCTTCTCGAAATCGCCACTGACGCTCTCCAATACTCGCGGCAGATCCCGCCATGATGAATCCACCAACAACAGCGGTCGTTCGGCATCGGCTGGAGTCAACGGTTCGCCATCCGGATGAAGCAAGGTCGCGGTGCCGACGTCGATCTCATCGCCGATGTCGCAGTGGAACCACTTGATCGGCAAGTCGTGACGCTCACGCAGTGGCGTCAGGCTGCACTTCTTCTGCGATTCCTTACGCAGGCGAATGAGGAGGATTTCCGGATCCATGTTGGAAGGTCAAGCGTGGCAGAGGAATTTCAGGGTAAATGCAGAGCGGGCCCCCACTGAAGGAGGCCCGCAGGTAGCAGATTGCCGACAGTCCGTAACTTGCTTAGAAGTTGAAGTGGCTGAATGCCTTGTTGGCTTCGGCCATCTTGTGGACGTTGTCCTTCCACTGGACCGAGGCGCCAGTGTTGTTGCAGGCATCGACAAGCTCCATCGAAAGACGCTTCGACATCGGCATACCCTTCTTCTTGCGGGCGTTTCCGATCAACCAGCGAATCGCGAGTGCTTGTGCACGCTTGGGGTTAACCTCACGTGGTACCTGATAGTTGGAACCACCGACACGCTTGGAGCGGACCTCAACTTGAGGGCGCACGTTCTCGAGGGCCTTGACGAAGACATCCTTAGGTTCGATGTCTTCCAGCTTCTTCGAAGCCATCTCGCAGGCATCGTAGAAGATCTCCATGGCGACGGCCTTCTTGCCGTCGAGCATGATCGCGTTGATGATCTTGGTAGCCAGCATCGATCCGTAACGTGGATCTGGACTCTGGAACTTGGCAGTGGATTTGTAACTACGTGGCATCTTTCAGTCTCCTAATTACTTTCCCTTGCGAGTGCCGTACTTAGAACGACCCTGCTTACGATCATCGACGCCTGCACAGTCGAGAGTGCCGCGCACTACGTGGTAGCGCACACCAGGCAAGTCGCGAACACGACCACCGCGCACCAGCACGATCGAGTGTTCCTGGAGGTTGTGACCTTCACCACCGATATAGGCAGTGATTTCCTTACCGTTTGAAAGGCGTACACGAGCGACCTTTCGAAGTGCCGAGTTCGGCTTCTTCGGGGTCATGGTCTTCACCTGGGTGCAAACGCCACGTTTGTGTGGACATTTGTCGAGCACAGGGCTCTTGGACTTGCGGCGCATAGGCTTCCGGCCTTTACGCACGAGTTGATTAATCGTAGGCATGCTAGCGTTTTCCTTATGAGGACCCGGGGAATCGAGTCTAAAGGGCGTGAAAGTGTAGCGATTCTGCGCTTATGGTCAAGTTTCCCGTGCAGAACCGAGGGGACCCCAAGGAGCCCCCTGTTAGTTTGGATTACTCCGTTGCTCCTGGGACAGGAGCCTCGGTTTCAGCCTCAGCCGAATCCTCGGCCGGGGCAAAATCGCCGAATTCGTCGGCGAACTGCGAGAAGTCGACCTTCTTGTTCACTCGCGTGCGGAGCAGCGAGCGGAAGCCGGTTCCCGCGGGGATCAGGTTGCCCAGGATCACGTTCTCCTTGAGGCCAAGCAAGCCATCAGACTTGCCCTTGAGTGCAGCTTCGGTCAGCACCTTGGTGGTTTCCTGGAAGGAAGCCGCGGAGATGAATGACTCGGATTGCACGGATGCCTTGGTGATACCCATGATGACTGGCTTCGACGTCGGTGGCTCCTTGCCAGCTGCATCGATCTCATCGCGCAGACGGCGGAACTGGTGACGGTCGATCAGCGAGTTAGGCAGCAACAACGAATCGCCTGGGCGATCCACCACTACCTTGCGCATCATCTGCCCCACGATCACTTCGACGTGCTTGTCGTCGATGATCACGCCCTGGGCGCGGTACACGTTCTGGATCTCGTGGATCATGTAGTTCTGGACCTTCTCCTCGCCGAGGATCTTGAGGATCTCGATCGGAGCAAGTGGTCCATCGACCAGTGGCTGGCCGGCACGAATCGGGTCGCCGGTGTGCACGCGCAAGTGCTTCGACTGCGGTACCAGGTGTTCGACTTCGACACCGGTCTCACTGTCGGTCACCTTGATTACGCGCTTGGCACGACGCTTCTCGCCGAGTTCGACGATTCCATCGATCTCAGCCATGACGGCTGGGCTCTTAGGGATACGAGCTTCGAACAGCTCGGTCACGCGCGGCAGACCACCGGTGATGTCCTGCGTACCGCCGACACCCCGAGGCGATTTCGCCATAAGGGTTCCCGCCTTGATCTTGACGCCATCCTTGACTTCAAGGTAGGCGTTCTCAGGCAGTGACAAGTAGTGCAGCACTTCGCCTTCGCTGCCGATGATCAGCACCTGCGGATGCAGGTCGCCTTTCGACTCGACGATCTTGTGACGCTTGATGCCGGTCTTCTCATCTTCCTCGATGATCAAGGTGCGGCCTTCGACGACGTCCTCGAACTGGACCTTGCCGTCGTACTGCGCCAACATCGGCAGGAAGTGAGGGTCCCACGAGATGAGCTTGGTGCCCTTACGCACCTTGCCACCATCAGCGACGTAGATGGTCGAACCCAGTGATACCGAGTAGCGATCGAGTTCACGGCCGCGTGCATCCTGGATGATGATCTCACCGGTGTTGGAAAGGACGATGTCCTTGCCGTCCGGCCCGGTGACGGTACGCAACTCGTGGTAGATGACAGTACCGGCGCGACGGGCCTTGGTAGTCGATTCGACCAACGCGCGACTTGCAGTACCACCGATGTGGAAGGTACGCATGGTCAGCTGGGTGCCAGGCTCACCGATCGACTGGGCGGCGATGATGCCGGCAGCCAGACCGAGTTCCACCAGTTCGCCGCGAGCCAGGTCTTCACCGTAGCAACGGGCACACACGCCATCGGCCTGCTCACAGGTCAAGGGACTGCGAACCCGAATCTTCGAGAAGCCCATCTCCTCGATCTTGCGTGCAGCGGCAGCAGTGATGACTTCGCCATCCTTCACCACAAGTTCATCAGTGACGCGGTCACGGATGGTGTCACGTGCGATGCGGCCACGGACCACTTCGCGCAGCGACAGCACCTGCTTCTCGCCTTGGAACACGGCAGTCTTGCCGATGCCATTGAGCGTTCCGCAATCGTCAGCGACGACCACCACGTTCTGGGCGACGTCGGCCAACTTACGCGTTAGGTAACCGGAGTCAGCGGTCTTGAGTGCGGTATCCGCCAGACCCTTACGAGCACCGTGAGTCGAACTGAAGTACTCCAGCACGTGCAGGCCTTCACGGAAGTTCGCACGAATCGGAGTCTCGATGATCTCACCGGACGGCTTGGCCATCAGACCACGCATACCGGACAGCTGGCGGATCTGGTCGACACCACCACGAGCACCGGAGTGCGCCATCACGAATACGGGGTTCAGGTATGGCTTACCATCCCGGGTGTCGTTCTCGAGTTCCTGCAGCAGGACCTGCGAGACCTTATCTCGAGCCGAGGTCCAGAGGTCGATGACCTTGGAGTTACGCTCGTTATCGGTGATGGCACCTTCGACGAAGTCCTCACGAATCTGGTCGACCTCGCTTTGGGTGGCATCGATGATGTCCCACTTGGTCGCTGGAATCCGCATGTCATCCTTGGCGAACGACAATCCTGAACGGGTAGCACCCTTGAAGCCCAACGCCTTGAGGTCGTCCAGGAGATCCAAGGTGGCATCGCGGCCACACAACGAATGGCAGTCGTGAATCAAGTCACGAATAGCCTTCTTATCCAATGGATAGTTGTAGAAGGGCATTCCTTCGGCCAAAGCATCGTTGACGATGCCGCGACCGGCGGTCGAGGACAGCACCTCTGGCTCTTTCAAGGTGCGGAACGGCTTACCGAACGAATCGGCGACCAATGCGCCTGCCGGGAAGTGGACCTTCACTACCGAGTGGGTCTCGACGTGGCCGGAAGAATAGGCCAACAGCAACTCATCCATGGACGAGTAACAACCTGCCAAGGCACGCCCCTTATCGGTCCACTCATTCCTGCTTTCCCGACGGGTAGCAGTCATGTAGTAGAGACCAAGGATGATGTCCTGGTGCGGCGAGATGATCGGGTTGCCGTTCGACGGCGAGAACACGTTGTTGGTGGCGAGCATCAAGGTGCTGGCCTCTACTTGTGCCTCGTAGGACAACGGCAGGTGGACTGCCATCTGGTCACCATCGAAGTCAGCGTTGTAGCCCTGACATACCAATGGGTGCAGCTGGATCGCGTTACCTTCGATGAGTACAGGCTCGAATGCCTGGATGCCCATACGGTGCAAGGTCGGTGCACGGTTCAGGAGGACCGGGTGGCCACCGATGACCTGCTCGAGGATGTCCCACACCACTTCTTCGCGGCGTTCGAGCATCTTCTTGGCTGCCTTGATGGTCTCTGCCAGACGCAGTTCCTTCAGGCGACGGATGATGAACGGCTGGAACAGTTCCAACGCGATCACCTTCGGCAGACCGCACTGGTGCAGGCGCAGCTCGGGTCCGACGACGATCACCGAACGAGCGGAGTAGTCGACACGCTTA
>CAZJGH010000191.1:4854-5110 GCA_964545405.1 uncultured Planctomycetales bacterium | reverse complement strand
TGTCGCCCTGGGATGTCGCTGCTGGGGCGCTGTTGGTCAAGGAAGCAGGAGGAGTGGTGGATACCATCGTGCCGGGGGGTGATTTCCTCTTCGGCGGCAACTTGATCGCGGGGTCGGCCGAGTTGGTCGATGGCATGCGTGAGGTCTTGCTTGAAGGGCGCGACGCCGATTACCCGAATCTAGGCGACCTCTAACTCAGGACATGGAATCCGCCCGTATCGAGTTGCGCGGTCTACGCGCTGGCAACCTCAAGAAT
>CAZJGH010000191.1:0-4844 GCA_964545405.1 uncultured Planctomycetales bacterium | reverse complement strand
AAACCCCACTATTCGGGATGTGGATTTTCCGGATGGTGGGGGGACGGCTGTCAAGGGTCCATCGGGGGCTGGAATGCGTCCTTGCTGTTCGGCATCCTTGAACCGGTAAGTCGTAAACGATTCGAGGTCCTCGAAGACCCTCAATGTCTGCCTGGGGGAGACGAATCGTGGCTCACCCCACTTGCCGATAAGGTCGCAGGCTTGTCGCCGGTGATCGCGTCGGCTGGGGAAATCCCACGTAACCGACGCAAGGCTGAATTGGTCGCAGCGCTCGACCTCTGGGACCACCTCGGCAGCGCTTGGCAACAGGAGGGCCTTTATCGCTGCTTGGAGTGCCAGTTCGAATGGCGCCCTGCAGGGTTGGCCGAGATGCGCGCGACGAGTTCTGAATGGGATGAGCAATGCGTGGTGCTGGTGCTGGTCGCAGCAGGGGGCGCCGATTCTGCTGAGTTGTTACAGGCTGGTTGGACTCGATACCAACATGAAGGACGATTGCAGCGACTCGAGGAAGCAGCTGAATGCTTGCCGGAGAGCTGTTGGTTGTTGGTCGACCGATTCAAGTGGCGACAGTCGAATTCCGAACGCTTGTCGGATGCCCTCCAGGTGGCTCTAGGTCGAGGCGACGCTATCCGACTTCAAGTCGACGACGACGATCTTGATTTCGCCGCAGCGGCTAGCTGCCCACAATGTGGTGCCGGCCATGAGAGTCATGGTTGGTCGGATTGGGCGCGCCGCGGTGGTGTGCGTGACCGGGTCGTTGCCGGCCGCGACCTGCAGCAGTGGCTGGAGACTCCGCTACGTGATTGGTTAGGGCTGACGTCGTTGCCACGTGCGGCCCAGGCCACAGTGCGCCTGCAGATGTTGACCCGTACTGGCCTAGGCCATCTGGCTCCTGCTCGCGCTCTCGGCACCTTGTCATTGGGAGAGGCGCGGCGCTTGGAGATAGTCGCTTGGATCTCACAAGTCCGTCGTGGGCAGACCATCTTGTTGGATGAACCTGGCATGGGTTTGCATGGTCGCGAACGCCAAGCCTTGGCAGGCTTGCTTCATGAATTGGTCGCGCAGGGCAACACCGTACTGACTGCTGATCCCGCACGTGAGTTTCTCGAGGCCGCGCACAATTGGTTAGCCTTGGGTCCTGAGGGTGGCCCTGGAGGTGGACAGGTCGTCGGGGCTGGTGAGCGCGCGGAGTTGCCTGCCGAAGATTGGCAGGACAATCCCTCACGAGCTCCCGACGCCACAGACTTCCTGCAGTTCTCGGACCTCAGTCACCGCTACCTTGATATCCCCAAACTGAGGGTTCCTTTAGGTCGTCTAGTGGCGTTTTGTGGCGTGTCCGGCAGTGGCAAGACGACCTTGCTGGAAGGCGAGTTGTTGCCACGATTACGCGAAGACCGCGACTTCGATGGTGATGTGCCGATGGGTGGTGTTCATGTCCTTCTCGAACGTGCACTGCGTTGGTCGCCCACCAGTACCGTCGCTACCCTCGCTGGATTATGGCCTGAAGTGCGTACCGCTTTCGCTGAGAGCGAAGAAGGCCGCATCCGTGGCTTGAGTTCCAGCGACTTGGTCGCGCGGCCCGGCAAGGGTGCATGCCATACATGCCAAGGACGCGCCTTGGATGTCCATCATCTGCCATGCACCGATTGCGATGGTTTGGGCCTGCGTGCTGATTTGCTTGAACTAAGGCTTCGCAACCGTTCACTCAGTGAATGGCTAAGCACGCCACTAGTGCGCTTAGAGAAACGTCTTCCCGGTCGCGGTCGCTTGCGCAATACCGTGAAGATGTTGATAGCTCTCGGACTTGGTGGCCGCACGCTTGGTGAACGCGGTCGGTTCCTTTCCTTGGGTGAGCGTGGTCGTATTGCCTTGGCTCGTGCGTTGTCCAAGGCTCGTCCCGGTTTCCCCAAGCTGTTCCTGCTCGACGAGCCTTGCCTCGGGTTGCCGGTGTCAGAAGCGAAGCGCGTGGTTGAACTGTTGCGTGAACTGTGCCAGCAGGGGCATAGCTTCTGGGTAGTGGAGCATCACGAGTACTTGCTGCGCAGTGCCGATTGGATGTGTGAGATCGGACCTGCTGCAGGGGTCGACGGAGGGCAGTTGGTTTTCGAGGGTTTGCCGCATGGCGTAATCGGAGGGCAGACTCCAACCGGCCAGTGGTTGGAAAGTCGTCGCCGCGAAGCCCTGCAGCCGCCGCCTTTGCTTAGATTCGCTGAGGTGCGTTCCGAGATCGTCGCTGAAGACACTGGTCGTCGCGGACGCGGCCGTTTGGAGCAGGAGTTGAGTCGCGAGCTTGCCATGCGCAGCCCGTTGTTGAACAACATGCTCGCGGTCGGGGAGTGTGATCCTGAAGGCGGTGATGCTACAGCTACAGTTGAACCGGATTGGACTCCGGTTGCGTGGCCAACCGCTCCTCGTCGCGGCGCGACCCTGGCTGCCGTACTGGGCTTGGCTACCCCATTAGAGCGCACGGTGCGAGACTTCGGCCGCTCGGCGTGTCGAGGCTGCGGTGGTGGGGGCCCTTGGGATGATCTATTGGCTGCGGTGCACCAACTCGGTACTGGTGACGAGGTCGTCTTGGCAACTCCACTTGCCGCCGACTTCCTGCAGCGTGATGAGCATCCCCAATGGCTTACTGCAGCGGGCTTCCGGCGTTTCATCTCTGGCCGAGATTCGTTCCGATGGAAGCGGGACGATCAACGCCCACTCAACGACGGCGACTTGGTGTGGCTCGACCGTTTGGATGTGACCGAAGCCGACAACGTCGGCCGCCTGCGTGACGCCGCCCATCATGCTCGCCTGCTTGGTGGTGGTCAGGTTGTCGCCCTTAAGCCAGATGAACTTCAACAGGAGTGCTGGACCTTCACTGAAGGCGCATGTCGCGATTGCGCTCGACACGACTTGGGCCTGGAGATGAAGTTAGGCAAGCTTCGCGCGGACGACCTGCAGACCGCGCCACTGAAGGACGTCCTTCGGGCATGCGAAGAATTCGAGCAACCAGGCCAGCAGTTCGCTGCAGCACTGGAACTACTGGGCGGTTGTGGATTGCTGCCGCTGGCAGGCGGCCACCCATTCACGTCGCTTACTTTGGTGCAGAAACGCATCGCGCGCCTCGCTGGTTGGCTACTGTTTCCTGTGCCTGGAGTGGTGTTGCTGGCCGACCAACCGCTGGCCGCCCTTCCGCGCAACTTGGCTAGCCGTTTCGGATGCGAGTTGCTTGAGGGTGAGGGACGGTTCCGCTTCACCGACCCGGATGGCTGGCTGAGCGACCCTCCCGCAGTGATCACCTCCGTGAGCGGTTTCAACCCAGCATTCGATCTCGAAGACTGGTGCTTCCCGACCATTGCCAAGGAAACGGCGACCCTACGTCAGGCGCTCGGCGTAGACCATCTCTTGAGGGACTATTTCCTCCGCACAGAAGGCGCGCGGCTGCGTGGATGGGGATCCCTGCAGTTCGACCCGGTTCGTTCGGAGTTGCGCTGCCCAGAGTGCCGCGGGCGTGGTGGCACCAGCTTTCATCCCCAGTTAGAGGTCGGATGCCCGCACTGCAATGCCAGCGGTTGGCGTCGAGAAGCGGGCAAGGCCGAAGATAGAGGCTTACGGTGGATAGACTTAGGTCAGCGAAGCGTTGCCGAGTTAGCCCAGTTTTTCGCTTCCCATCCGGCCTTGGGCCAGACCTTCGCTGCGGCCGTCGACCTGCAGATGGGCGAATTCAGGCTCGACGAAAAGCTCCATCGTTTACCCATCGGAGCGCGCTCATTGGCTCCACTGGCAGCAGCATTGGGCCAATCCGATAACTCAGAGGCGGCATTACACATCGGAATGGCAACTGCAGGCTGGAATCCCTTGGAGGCTGAGCAGATTTCCTTTAGAATCGACAGATTACGCCCCGGCCGAATGAGCCTTGAAAGGCGTGAACATCATCCTCTGTTCAAGTCCCTGTGACCTCTGGTGACCAGCCTCTGATTCTCCAAAGCGATATGACAATCGTGCTGGAGACCGCACATCCCGCCTTCGAAGAGATGCGAGATGGATTGCTGCCGTTCGCTGAGTTGGTCAAGTCTCCGGAGTACCTTCACACCTATCGAATCAGCCCGGTTTCCATCTGGAATGCATCGGCTGTTGGCATGAATTCTGAGTCGGTGCTGGGCTTCCTCGAACAACATGCCCGCTACGGGGTGCCGCAGAACTTCAGCGTCGAAGTCAAGTCATGGTTCGCTCGCTCCGAGGTCTTTCGACTGGTCGCGTCCGAATCCGACGACAACCTGCTTTGCCTTGAGGCCAATGATCCCAAAGTGTTCGCCGAGTTGCTTCACGATCCAGAGTTGGCCAGCCATTTCGAACAGGTCGATGCCGAGGAAAGCAAGGGATGGGTGACTCGCGCTCGACGCGGCTTGGTCAAGCAACGTCTGATCAAGCTAGGTTATCCGGTCGATGATCATGCTGGTTACGTCGAAGGCTCCGCCTTGGACCTAGACCTCAAGGCTGAGATCGCCAGCGGTAGCTTTGAGCTGCGCCCGTACCAACAGCAAGCGGTCGCTAACTTTCATCAAGACGGTCGGCTCGGCGGAGGCAGTGGCGTTGTGGTACTGCCGTGCGGTGCCGGCAAGACTGTCGTCGCTCATACCTTGGTCCTCACTCCCAACACCGTCGCGCTGCGCCAGTGGAAACGTGAACTGCTCGATAAGACCAACTTGACTGAGGATCAGATCGGAGAGTATTCCGGTGCGGTCAAGGAGATTCGTCCGGTCACCCTGACTACCTATCAGATCCTGACCTATCGCAAGGCCAAGGAGGATGATTTCCTCCACTTCGACCTGTTCTCACGAGGGGACTGGGGCCTCATC
>CAZJGH010000190.1:0-5114 GCA_964545405.1 uncultured Planctomycetales bacterium | reverse complement strand
GGTTTACAGCATTTTGGATGAGCGGCGCGCGGCCCTGTTCAATCAGCCTCCAGGCTTCACCGCAGACCGCAATACAGACTCCCTGCGCTATCTCCTGCTGACTGAGGAGACCGCCGGTGAGCCTCTGCAGCTCAACCTGACTACCTGTCTGGAGATCGCCGCGGAGAACAATCGCAGCTACCAGACCCGCCGCGAGCAACTTTATCGCAGTGCTTTAGACCTGACTTTGGAGCGTTGGCGCTTCGGTTGGCGGCCTAATTTCGGCGCCAGCGGCACGGTTTCAGGTAGTGGCGACCAGTCTCAAAGCGCCAGTCTCGATGGCGATTTTGGCCTGACCAAGCAGTTCGGTAATGGTGCTCAGGTGATCGGCAGCATCGGCACCAACCTGTTCCGCGCATTGGCCAATGGCGACGGCTGGGATGCCATCGGCAGCTTGGGGCTCACCGCCACCATGCCGCTGCTGCGTGGTTCGGCTCGCGCCGTGATCCTGGAGCCGCTCACTCAGGCGGAGCGCAACTTGGTCTACGAGGTGCGCACCTACGAGCGTTACCGACGCACCTTCGCGGTCGATGTGGTCAGTCGCTACTACGCGATCTTGCGCACGCTGGATAGCATCACCAACGAAGAGGCCAATCTGGAATCGCTGAAGCTACTGGTGGATCGCAACGTGGCCTTCGCCAAGGCAGGCCGCATGAACGACATCGAGGTCGACCAAGCGCGTCAGGATCTGCTGCGTTCCGAAGCAACCTTGGTGAACCTGCTTGAGTCCTACGGTGGTCAGATGGACCAGTTCATGCTGCTGCTTGGCCTACCGACTGAGACCTATGCCGAGTTGGATCGTAGTGAGCTCGAGGCATTGAAACTGCTCGATGGTTCAGACTTGGCGCAGATCGATCCGGATGCTCTGGTTGCACTATCGTTGGAACGCCGCCTGGATCTGGTCACCGTGCGTGACCGCCTTATCGATGCCGAACGCCGCGTGATGGTCGCCGAAGACGCCCTGCGCGCAGGATTAGACCTGGAAGCATCGGTGGGCTCCACCAGCCAAGAGGGTAAGCCGTTGTCGTTCCGCTCGGATTCGAGTCCGTGGTCCCTGGGCTTGGGTTTCGATCTGCCGCTCGATCAACTGCCAGAGCGCAACATCTACCGTCGCAGCCTGCTCGATCGTGATGCCGCTGTCCGCTCCGAAGAAGAACTGGTCGACACCGTCCTGGCTGATATGCGCGACAACTTGCGACAGACACGAAGCACATCAGAGCGCTATCAACTGCAGTTGATCTCGGTGACTTTGGCTGAGCGTCGTGTACGCTCGTCGGAAATGAAACAGGAACTGGGGCGCACCGATACGCGAACCGTCCTTGAATCCCGTCGCTCCTTGTTGAGCGCACAGAACTCAGCGACTTCGGCGCTGATCGATTACGCACTGGCGCGCCTGCGTCTTTACCGCGACTTGGAACTGCTCGATGTAGATTCGAACGGCATCCAACTCGATGAAGCCTCACTGCCCCGCCTAACCGCACCTGTCGAATGAGTACCGCCCCCATCAAGAAGAAGAAGAAGAACAACTTTGCCCTACCCATATTCTTGGCCGTCGTCGCTGGTGGCCTGTGGAGTGGTTTGCGCGAAGGTGGCTGGATGAATGCCGAGGTCGCTGCCGAGGTGGAAGGCCAGGCGGTGCAACGCGGTCCCTTGCGGATCACGGTGGTGCAACGCGGCAACTTGTCGGCCAAGAACAGCGTCAAGGTCACCAACGAGCTCGAAGGTAATGTGCAGATCCTGAGCTTGGTTGAGGAAGGCAAAGAGGTCAATGAAGGCGACCTGCTGGTGGTGCTCGATACTTCCAGCTTGGAGGACCGCGAGAACGCAGGCGAGATCGCAGTGCAGAACGCTGAAGCCGCATTGACGACCGCCAAGCAAGATGAAGAGATTCAGGTCTCGCAGAACGCCTCGGATTATGCGCGGGCCGAACAGGATCTGCAGTTCGCCAAGGACGACCAGACCAAGTATCTGGAGGGTGATTTCCCGCAGAGTCAGAAGGCCGCTACCGAAGCGATCTTGTTGGCCGACCAGGAGCTTTCCCAAGCCCAGGATCGTTATGAGAAGTCAGTTCAGCTGAATAAGGAGGGTTTCCTTACTCCTACTGAGCTGGAAGGTGACCGCTTGGCGTTGGAGAAGAGCAAGGTAAAGTTGGATCAGGCCAAGCGTGCCGAGGTCTTGTTGCTCGAATACGACTTCAAGAAGGAAGTCGCGGTGCACAAGGGCAAGATTGAAGAAGCCGAGCGTGAGCTGCAACGAGTAGAGCTGCAAAGTGCTGCGCGCCTTGTCAACGCCGAATCGAAGGTGCGGACCAGCCAGGCCAAGTATGACTTGGAGAAGGAGAAGCTCGACAAGCTGCGCGATCAGCTCAACAAGTCCGAGATCTACTCCCCTAGCTCCGGCATCGTGGTCTACGCCCGTGAGCGTAGCCGTTGGGGTCAGGGCGACTTGATCGAGGAAGGGGCAACCGTTCGTGAGCGTCAAGAGATCATCACCATTCCGCAATCCGGCGGCATGATCGCTGAAGTCAGCCTGCATGAGTCGGTCATCAAGAAGGTCAAGCCTGGGCAGACTTGCACGATCCGAGTCGATTCGATTCCCGATAAGGATTTCAATGGTCAGGTCGATTTCGTGGCACTGTTGCCTGATAGTGGCAGCTCGTGGATGAACCCGAACCAACGCTTGTTCCGTACCAACATTGCGATCCTCGACACCAACCCGGAGATGCGTCCGGGTACCAGCTGCAGCGTGGAGATCCTTGTACAGGAGATTCCCGATACGCTGTTCATCCCAGTCCAAGGGGTTTTCCACAGTGGCGGCAAGGCAGTAGCCTTCGTCGACGGCCAAGAACGCCAAATCGATATCGGTTCTGCTAGTGAAGAGTGGGTCGAGATCCTCGGTGGTCTTGAGGAAGGTGAAGTTGTGCAGCTCGCGCCACCACGTGGTTTCCAGCCTGAGCCTCCACCCGTTGAGGAAACCGAATCTGAGGGCGGCCCTCCCTCCGGAAGAGGTATGCCCGGTGGTGGCATGCCTAGTGGCGGCAAGCCCAGTGGCGGTGACTCCGGCTATGGCGGCAAACCTGGTGGCAGCAAGCCTTCCTACCCAGGCGGTAAGCCTGGCGGTGGCGGCAAGCCCAGTGGCGGTGAGACCGGCGCCATTGAGAAAGGCTCCAAGCCTGGCGGCGGTGAAGCAGCCGGTGATGCCAAGCCTGACGGTGAACATGGAAAAAAATAATTCCGTAGTCGCAGAGCTCGACGGCATCGCCCGGGTCTACAAGATGGGCACCACGGAAGTGCGTGCGCTTGACGGCATCGATGTGAAGTTTCGCGCCGGTGAATACTGGGCGATCATGGGCAGTTCGGGCAGTGGCAAATCAACCTTGCTGAATATCCTCGGTTGCATCGACCGCCCCACCTTCGGCAACTACGTGGTCAATGGCTACAACGTCAATGACCTGAATGATGATGAGTTGTCGCAGTTGCGCGGCCGCGAGTTGGGATTCATTTTCCAGTCCTTCAACCTGATCCCGCAGCTGAACATGTTGGAGAACATCTTGGTGCCGGTGTTTTATCAGGACAACCCGCGCGAAGATGCCGAAGAGCGTGCCTACCAATTGGCCGAACGCCTTGGTCTGGCCGATCGTTTGGATCACCGTCCGGTGGAGTTGAGCGGTGGCCAACAACAACGCGTGGCGATCGCACGTGCGTTGATCAACGATCCGCCGATCCTGCTCGCGGACGAGGCTACCGGCAACTTGGATACGCAGACCACCGGCGAGATCCTCGAGTTGTTCGATGAGCTGCACGATGAAGGCAAGACCATCTTGTTGGTGACTCACGAAGCCGAGGTTGGTGCCCATGCCGAGCGCGTGATGTGGTTGCGCGATGGCAAGATCGACCGCATTGTTGAAAATCGTGCGGTGGAGGCTGGTTCATGAGTGGTGTCCTAGCCCGCACCGTGCAGCTTGGCGTGAAGAGCTTGCTGCTGCACAAGCTGCGTTCGCTGCTCACCACCTTGGGTGTGTTGTTCGGCGTGAGTTCGGTGATCGCCATGTTGGCCATCGGCGAAGGCGCCAGTGCCGAGGCGCAAGAGCAGATCAAGCAGCTCGGTAGCCAGAACGTAATCCTGCGCAGCGTCAAGCCGCCGGAAGACGTCAACAGCAACCAGACCACGCGCCTGATCGAATACGGTCTCACCCACAACGACTTCAGCCGCGTCACCAAGACTTACCCTTGGGTGGAGAACGCCGTGCCGGTGCGCATCCTGCAACAGGAAGTGCGCTACGACACCAAGGCCATGCACCCGCGCGTGATGGCCACTGAAGCCAACTACCAACAGGCGACCGGTCGCATGATGCACGAGGGCCGTTTCCTGACCGCCGCCGACGACATGAACGTCTCCAACGTTTGCGTATTGGGTTATGAGGTTGCGCGCGAGTTGCTGCCGCTGAAGTCACCGCTTGGTCAACGCATCAAGATCGGTACGGAGTACTTCACCGTAGTGGGTACTCTGCTGCCGCGTGTACCGATCGGTGATGATGTGCCCCTACCAGGTGCGGATGTCACCGGCGAGATCTTCATCCCATTGACCACGGGGGCGCGATGGTTCGGCGAGATGCAGGTCAAGCAACGTGCCGGTAGCCGCGAGATGGAAACGGTTGAGCTGCACGAGATCATCGTGCATGTGGACAAGGCCGAGAACGTGGAGCGCACTGCTGCGGCTTGTAGGGAGATGCTACGCCGCAATCATGATCAAGATGATTATGAGGTGGTCGTGCCGCTCGAGTTGTTGGCTCGTGCCGAAGAGACCAAGCGGATTTTCAACATCGTGCTCGGCTCGATCGCTGGCATTAGTTTGCTGGTCGGTGGTATCGGCATCATGAACGTGATGTTGGCAACCGTGACCGAGCGCACCCGTGAGATCGGCATTCGCCGCGCGCTCGGTGCGAAGCAACACCACATCGTCTTCCAGTTCCTGGTCGAGACCGTTGTGTTGTCCGTAGGTGGTGGCCTGGCCGGCATCATCCTGGGACTCGCGATACCGATTGGAGTGGAACACTTCGCAGACATGCGCACCAT
>CAZJGH010000189.1:0-5127 GCA_964545405.1 uncultured Planctomycetales bacterium | reverse complement strand
GAGAACATCATCTGCTGGTTATCGGGTGTCTTGACCCGCACCGGCTTCTCGCTGTTCAACTGCGCGATGATGCCGCCAGCGCGGCTACGCTCGTCGACGGGGACATCAGCCCAATCCTTGAGAGGCTTGAACTTGAACCCATAAGCGGGGAAGGGACGGTATTTGGTGCCGTTCTTCTGAGCGGCAGCCTCCGGAGCCAGCAGCACGCAGCTGACCAGGAGAAAAAGAATCGTTAGTAAACGGGACGACTTCATCACAGGTGTTCAACGATACAGTAAGCCGCTGAATAGGCCAATTTTAGGCGAAAAGCAGTAATTTTAACAGAACTACTCGTCTGAGTTTTCCCCTTCCGACGGCGTCGGGGTGATTACCTTGACCTTAGCGGGGCGCAGAATGCGCTTGCCGATGCGATAACCGCGGCTAACGAGTTCAAGCTGTGGGCTTTCGATAGCTTCGTCTACCACCGTCTCGACGGCCTCGTGCTCATCAGGATTGTAGGCGTCAGACGCTGCTGGTTTGAGGAACACCATGCCGTGGCCCATCATCACGCTCTCCAGAGCCTGCTGGATAGCAGTGATGCCCATCAGGAAAGCATCGGACTGTTCAGCTTGTTGGACAGGAGTTGGGATGTTTCCCAACGCGGCTTCCATGTAGTCGGCCACGCGAATGAGGTCATTGAGCAGGCTTTCCATGCGCAATCGCACCCGCTCTTCGGTCTCTTCCCCGAGTCGACGACGGATGTTCTGCAGATCTGCTTGAGCTCGGACGAACTTGTCCTGCCAATCCTCGATGGTGAGCTCGGGTGGTGCTTCCTCGACCTGAGTTTCAGCGTCTACCTCAGCTCCAACCTCATCGACCGCGTTTGCGTCCGCGGCCTGCTCAGCTTGCTTCTTTTTCTTAGCTCTTGCCATCTTCCTACTACTTCTTTGACTTCTTCTTGTTGTCTTGCTTGTCGCGCTTGCGATCAAGCTCCAGCATCTTCTTCACCAAGCTCTTCTCCTCGCGGGTCAGCTTGGTCGGGACCTCGACGAATACTCGCACCAGAAGGTCGCCGCGGCTGCCGCCGTGCAGGCGTGGCAGTCCTTGACCACGGATCCGGAACAGCTTGCCGCTTGCGGTGCCAGCTGGCATCGTCATGCGCGCTTCACCTTCAAGGGTCTCAACCACCAGCTTGTCGCCAAGCACGGATTGGGACCAGTTGACGGGAATCTCTGTGTAGAGGTCACTGCCATCACGGTGGAAGCGTGGCTCATCAGCCACTCGCACTTCCACGAACAAGTCGCCGTCAGGGCCTCCTTGTCGACCAGCTTCTCCTTGACCACTGAGGCGGATCTGCGCGCCGTCATCGATGCCGGCAGGAATCTTGACGCTGATCTCGCGTTCCTTGACTTCATGTCCGGAACCGCGGCAGGTGCCACATGGTTTCGAGATCAAGGTGCCTTCGCCTTGGCAGCGTGGGCAGGCGGTCTGCACCGCGAAGAATCCTTGCTGTTGGTGTACCGCACCTTGTCCCTGGCAAGTCGTGCAGGTCTCGCGCTTGCCACCAGGGGCAGAGCCGCTGCCATGACACGAGTCGCAACTTTCAGGACGCCGCAGGCTGATGGTGCGTTCGGCACCGTGCAGGACATCGTGCATGTCGATGTCTACTGAGGCGCGAAGACTGCGACCAGGGGTGCCTTGGCTGCGTCCGCGGCCGCCACCACCGAAGCCGAACAGGCTCTCGAAGATGCTGCCGCCACCGCCACCGCCGCCGCGGCCACCGAAGATGTCGCCGAACTGTTCGAAGATCGAACCGAAGTCGACGTTGACGCCACCTGCTCCGCCGGGGCCACCAGCGACGCCGGCATGCCCGAAGCGGTCGTAACGAGCGCGCTTGTCGCCGTCAGATAACACCGAATAGGCTTCGGTCGCTTCCTTGAATTTCTCGGCAGCACCCTCGTCCTTGTTGCGGTCGGGGTGGTACTTCATGGCGAGCTTGCGATACGCCGATTTGATTTCGGCGTCGGAAGAACTCTTCTCGACGCCGAGGATTTCGTAGTAGTCGCGTTGGCTCACCGATGCTCCTTGATCAGGCGATGGCGCCACTCAAGGCGCCTTCCTTCTCGTCCTTGATGTCAGTCACGAGCGTGTTGGTGGTAAGCAGCAAGCCAGCGATCGAACCGGCATTCTGCAGCGCCACGCGCACCACCTTGGTCGGATCGAGGATGCCGGCCTTGCCGAGGTCGACGTATTCATCGCCGAGCGCGTCGTAGCCATTCCAACCCTTGCGATCGAGGACTTCCTCGACCACCACGCTGCCATCACGTCCGGCGTTGTCGGCGATGGTGCGAGTCGGTGCGCGTAGCGCCTTAGCGACTACCTCGACGCCGAGCTTCTCATCGCCACGTGCCTTGGAACGAACACCTTCGACTGCATCGATGGCGCGCAACAATGCAGTGCCGCCACCTGGAACGATGCCTTCATCCTGGGCAGCGCGGGTGGCTGCAAGGGCATCTTCGGTGCGGTGCTTACGCTCCTTCAACTCAGTCTCCGTCGCGCCACCTACCTTGATGACGGCTACGCCACCTGACAGCTTGGCGAGACGCTCCTGCAGCTTCTCCTGGTCGTAGGAAGAAGTGGAGTTCTCGATCTGGGCTTCGATCTGTGCGATCCGTGCCTTGACCTCGGCCTTCTTGCCGCCGCCACCGACGATCACGGTGCGCTCCTTCTCGACGGTCAGCTTGCCGACGGTACCGAGTTCATCGAGTTCGACATCAGCAAGCTTGCGACCGGTCTCCTCGAGGATCGCGGTAGCACCGGTCAGGACAGCGATATCGCCGAGCATCGCCTTGCGACGATCGCCGAAACCAGGTGCCTTGATGGCGACCACGTTCATGACGCCTCGCAGCTTGTTGACCACCAAAGCAGCGAGTGCTTCAGCCTCGACATCTTCAGCCACGATGAGCAGCGGCTTGCCGGTCTGCGCGACCTTCTCGAGCAGTGGCAGGAACTCTTGCAGGTTGGAGATCTTCTTCTCATGCACCAAGACCAGAGCGCCTTCGAACTCGGCGGTCATCTTGGCCATGTCGGTCACGAAGTAAGGGGATAGGTAACCCTTATCGATGCTCAGGCCATCGACGTATTCCGGCTTGGTCTCGAGACCGTCACCCTCCTCGATGGTAATCACTCCTTGAGCGCCAGCTTGCTTCATCACACCGGCCAGGATCGCGCCGATCTCGGCATCCTGGTTGGCGGAGATGGTCGCTACGCGTGCGAGATCATCGCCCTTCACCTTGCGTGAAAGCCCTTCGACCGAGGTCGCGGCAGCCTTGACCGCCTTATCGATGCCGTTGCGTAGGGCTGATGGGCTCGCGCCAGCGGCCATGTACTTGAGGCCGACTCGAACCATCTCTGCAGCCAGGACGGTCGCAGTAGTGGTGCCGTCGCCAGCTTCATCGTTGGTCTTGGAAGCGACCTCGCGCACCAACTTGGCGCCGAGGTTCTCGAACTGGTCTTCGACCTCGATGTCCTTGGCGACCGAAACGCCGTCTTTGGTGACGACTGGCGAGCCGAAGGACTTCTCGAGGATGACGTTACGACCAGCTGGACCCAAGGTCACGCTTACGGTGCGTGCCAAGGTCTCGATACCAGCGAAAAGCTTCTCGCGGGCCTTGTCGTCGAACAGGATTTGCTTAGCCATTGTTGTTACTCCTGAATCCGGCTTCAGCCGTTGATGGTGGCTAGGATTTCGTCGGCGCGAAGGATCTTGAAGTCGTCGCCTTGGAACTGGATCTCGTTACCTGAGTACTTGCCGTAGACGACTTGATCGCCGACTGCGACTGGCATCTCGAGGCGGCTGCCGTTGGTGGCGACCCGGCCTGGACCGACGGCGATGACTTCGCCGCGCAGTGGCTTCTCCTGAGCGCTATCAGGCAGCACGATTCCTGAAGCGGAAACGGTCTCTGCAGCGGCCGGGCGAACCAGCACGCGATCCTCGATTGGGGTGAAGGCGATGGTCATCTTCTTGGTCTTCTTAACTTTGGTTGTGGATTTAGCCATGTTGCGGTTTTACGACTAGTGGTCGTGGCCGCCCTCCATAGCAGCTTCATCTTCTTCAGCAGGTGCCTCGACGATCAGGCACTCGGTCATCATCAAGGTGCTGGCGACGCTGACGGCGTTCTCCAGCGCGGTAACGGTTACCTTCGTCGGGTCGACGATGCCCATCTCGAACATGTCACCGTAGTCTTCAGTCAGGGCGTTGAAGCCGAAACTGTTCTTCTTGTCGCGCAGGATGCGGCGTGCGACGACTGCGCCGTCAAGACCTGAATTCTCAGCGATGACGCGTACCGGTTGTTCGAGAGCCTTGACCAGGATTTCGAGGCCAGTGAGCTTGTCGCCCTCGAAGCCTAGGCCATTGGACTTGAGTTTGGTGCCAGCGCGCAGCAAGGCCGCGCCACCACCAGCGAGGATGCCCGACTCGATCGCCGCCGAAGTGGCGTGCTTAGCATCTTCATAACGGTGCTTGCGCTCCTTCACTTCAGCCTCGGTGGCGCCACCGACGGAGACCTGTGCGATGCCGCCGACCATCTTGGCCAAGCGCTCTTCCAGCTTCTCGCGATCGTAGTCCGAAGTCGTGGTCTCGATCTCGTGGCGAATTTGAGCAGCGCGACTTTGCACGTCACTCTTCTTGCCAGCGCCTTCGACCATGGTGGTGCTGTTGGAGTCGATCTGCACCTTGTTGGCGGTGCCGAGGTCACCGACGGTGACTGCGTCAAGCTCCTTACCGCCATCCTTCATGATGGCAGTGGCACCAGTTAGGACGGCAATGTCACGCAGCATCTCCTTGCGCCGTTCGCCATAACCTGGAGCCTTAACCGCGACGACATCAAGGATACCGCGCATCTTGTTGACCACCAGGGCGGCCAGTGCTTCGCCTTCGATGTCTTCAGCGATGATCACCAAAGGTGATCCAGCTTCCTTGGTGGCTTCCAGTACCGGCAATAGGCTCTGGATACTCGAGATCTTGTCCTCGTGGACCAGGATCAGTGGTTTGGCATAGACGCACTCGAGGGCCTCCATGTCGGTGGCGAAGTTCGGCGACAGGAAGCCGCGGTCGAACTGCATGCCTTCGACGACCTTGACCTCGGT
>CAZJGH010000188.1:0-5129 GCA_964545405.1 uncultured Planctomycetales bacterium | reverse complement strand
GTCTGCCTTGTTGTTCTTCAGTGAGAGGTGAGCCAAGACCAAGTTCTTCAAGGTCTGCGGTGCTGCTGCGGCGAGGAAGTCTTGGGTCTGGTGGTTGGAAAGGTGACCAAGTTCGCCGCCGACTCGTTGCTTGAGGGGATGCGGGTAGGGCCCGCGCGCCAACATGTCGGTGTCATGGTTGGACTCCAACACTAAAGTCTCGACTCCATCGAGTAGACCAGATTCATGCAGTACGTCGGCGCGCCCAAGATCAGTGAAGAAGGCCGCGCGCTGCCCATCTGCCTCGAAGATGAAGCCGAAGGTGGGGTCGGCATCATGTGGTACCTGGATAGGGGTGATGAGAAGGGGGCCGACCTTGAAGCTGCCGCGATCGGCGATTGCACGGAACTCGACATTGCGGCGCTGCAGTTCAGACCATCCGGTCCTTGAGTTGGTGCCAAGCGCGGCTTCAGATGCGAATAGTGGTGCCCTGGCACGGGCGGCGACCGGCACGATGTTGGCGGAATGGTCGCTGTGGCGATGGCTGAGGAGGACGGCATCAACCGCTGTCAGGGAAAGACCCACGGCCTCCGCGAAGCCTCTAGCAGTGCGCTGGGCAATCCCACAATCAAGACACACCGAGACCTTATCGGAGCCTTTTCCGGCTACTACGAGGCAACAATTGCCGGTCGAGCCGCTCGCGAGGGTGTGGAGACGCATATCCTTCCAGAGTAGCGGCGTTTGTCCTACAATACTCCCATGAATTCGCTGCAGCGATTCGCCTGGTTGCTCCTCGGACTTTTGGTCCTGGTAGGAGTGGCGCACGCACCGTTGCATGCTGACCCTGATAATTGGGGCGAGGAATGCAGCCAATACGCGCTGTGTTCAGGAGCGGTCGTACTGCTAGTCAGTGCTGCTGCAGCATTATTGTCGTACCCTCCGAGGTCACCCCGCATGCGGGTCAAGGTCTCGCTTGTCCGGCCGGTCTCCACTGCGCGTTTCGCGCTTGGTAGCCGTGGCCCACCTGTGTCGTAGCTCGTTTCCTAACGTGAACCCTTGGGTTCGCATTTTGGCTGCTTGCAGCCGTCACGACCTACCATACACCACCATGAAATCACATGGATTCCTAGCGACCCTTGTCGCATTTTGGCTATTTGCCGCGCCCGGCCAATCCCAACAGGCAGACCTTCAACAAGATTCACAAAGCACCGAGGACGCCCTCGCCGAGTCGATGCTGCAACAATCCTTTCCCGGCTTCATGTCCGGCCGGGGTGACGCCTTCACGTCACGATTTGATCCCGCATTCAACCCCGCTATTGGCCTGTTCTTCGATGGCTTGGCCCAGTGGAGCGAAGAGACCGGCTCGGATGTCGATAGCTTCGATTTCCGCACCGTGGAGATCAATATGGCTAGTCGTATCGACCCATTCGGTTGGGCCTATCTGGTGGCCGCCTTTGAGGGTGGAGAGTTCGCCCTTGAAGAAGCTGTGTTGAACATGGATCAGCTGCCCGCCAACATGAGCTTGCGGGTTGGCCGAATGTTGGCTGACTTCGGCAAGTGGAACACCCTGCACCTGCATGACAAGTCCTTCGTGTTCGAGGATGGCGTGCGCAGTGAGTTCTTCGGCGGCAACCTCAACATGACCGGCTTGGAGTTGCATCAGTGGACTGGTTGGGGTGATCTGCCCGTACGTTGGTCACTGGGTGCTGCCTCATCCTTCGGCGGTCATGGTCACGATCATGGTGAAGCTGGACATGAGCACGCTGCTTTCGAGTCTGGCGTGATCGACAATAGGGGCATCGAGGAAATGGCTTTCACTGGCCGCCTCACGACCCAGCAGGATTACGGCCAAAACGGCTTCCTCCAGTATGGGGCGAGCTTCTTCCACACCGCTGAAGGGTTGGTCTCCGAGCATGATCACGACGCCGATGGAGTGGTGGATGATTCCTTCGGTCTAGGCCAAACCACGTTCGCGGTGGATTTCACTTGGCGCGATGTTGATGCCTCTACTAGAACCGCGAACACATTCTCGATGGAGTTATGGCGCAACCAGCGCGAATTCGCTGATGAAGATACTGATCTGGTGGAAAGCCGCGACGCCAATGGCATTTGGGGTTTCTATCAGCATGATTTCGACCCCTTCTGGGCAGGTGGCGTGATGGCGTCATGGTGGCAAGACGCCGGCAATACCGGTTCTTCCGATTGGTTCAGCGCTGCTCAAGCCGGTTCCCAGCGTGCCGTGTTCGTGACGCGCAAGTTCTCGGAGTTCAACCGCATGCGTTTGCAGTTGACCGAAGCTACACCCACCAGCGGTAGTGCCGTCTGGTCACTCGCACTGCAGTGGGATGTAATCCTCGGCAGTCACAGTCATTCAATGGATTGGTAGCATGAAGAAGCTCTCTCAAGTTCTTCGTTGCGGCTCGGTCCTGTTGGTGCTGCTGGCCGCTAACAGTGCCTTGCAGGCAGCTGAGCAGGTCGATGTCATCGCCACCATTCCCGACCTCGGGAATCTGGTGGAGGAGATCGGTGGCGATTTCGTAGATGTCGAGGTCCTGGTGAAGCCAGGCTCCGATCCGCATTCGGTATTGCCGAAGGCGTCCATGCTGCTGAAGCTGTCACGCGCTGACGGATTGGTCCTGATGGGCCTTGACTATGAGCATGCATTCCTTCCGGCCATGCTGGAGAAGTGCCGCAATAACGCCATCAAGCCAGGTAGTCCTGGTTACATGAACGTCGGCGCGCGAATCGAAGCCCTGGAAGTCCCGAAGAGCCTCGACCGAGGCAAGGGCGCTGATTTGCATCCGCGGGGCAATCCTCACTTCAATTTGAATCCGGAGAATGGCCGAATCATGGCACAAGCGGTGAGGGATTTGCTCATCGGCATCGATCCAGAACACCAGGACTATTTCCAGAAGCGCTGGCAGGCTTGGGATAAGGATGCACAAAAGCGAATTGCCGAGTGGTCCAAGCTGTTGGAGCCTTTGCGTGGCAAGAAGGTCGTGGTTTATCACAATGCGTGGCCATACTTCGCCCAGTTCTCAGGAGTCGAGATCGTGGCTACGGTGGAACCTAAGCCAGGTATCGCACCAAGTGCCGCACATCTCTTGAAGGTTCGGAAGCTGATGCAAAGCCAGGATGTCAAGATCATCATCATGGAGCCGTGGTTCAGCGCCGGTAGCATCCGGAGTTTGGCTACCGATGGCGTTCAGGTCCTGCGCTTGGCTACGGCATCGGGGGCGACGAAGACATCCAAGACTTACCTGGATTGGATAGATTCCCTGGTGGTGGAGTTGCGGAAAGGGTTCGGCGTCAAGAGTTTGGAGGGAGGATGAGCTTACTTGCCCTTGATTCCGCCCAGCTTGGCTATGCCAAGAGCTGCATCCTGAAGGACGTCAATTTCACCATCGAAGCAGCTGACTTCCTGCTGGTCGCTGGGGCCAATGGTTCAGGCAAGAGCACCTTGTTGCGCGGCCTTATCGGTGCACTGCCGTTGTTGGGGGGCAGCATGGTGAGCCCGCCACAATTACGGATCGGTTATGTGCCGCAGCAACTGTCGCTGCCTGGGTTCTTCCCAGTGACCGTGTTGGATGTAGTCACCATGGGTACTTGGCGGAGAGCGGCAGACGCCAAGCGTTTCGGCCGTGCGGAATCTGAAGCTGCGCTGGCCCAAGTTGGTCTTGGTGACCGTTGTAGGCAATCATTCGCGAAGCTGTCCGGGGGGCAAAAGCAGAGAGTCCTGTTGGCCCGGGCGCTGGTCTCCCAGCCCGATGTGCTGGTCCTGGATGAACCCATCTCTGGGGTAGATGAATCCGCCGCGAAAGTCATCCTGAAGGTGCTGGGGGAGCGGGCAAGTGCAGGTATGGCGGTCGTGATGGTGACTCACCAACCGTTCGCCTTAGGTGACGTGGCTACCCGGGCCTTGCTTGTGCGTGAAGGACGCGTCGAAGAAATTGCTGTACAGGAAATGTGCAGCCTTGAAGGGGTTGCGAGATTATGGGTCTGATCGAAGACTTCCCACTGTATTGGGAGATGTTCGCGACGAGTTTCCTGGCGAGCCTTGTGGTGGGGCTGGTGTTGCCACAGGTCGGCGGCGTCATGTATCTCCGCCGTGAGTCATTCGTTGGCATAGCAGTACCACAGTTCGCTGCGGCAGGAGTAGCGCTTGGTCTTTGGATCCTGCCGAGTTTTCCTAATCTTCAGGAGAGCTTCCTGGAGCATGGGCATCCGCCATTGGACTACTTGCTGATCTTCGCCGCGGGGGCTTCCTGCCTCAGCATGTGGCTGTTCAGCGTGGTGTTGCGCCGCCAACGCGGTGAGCCAGGCGCATTCCTTGCTGGTGCTTTCGCGACGGCCGCAGCTCTTGCGATCCTGTTCCTTGATGGCGCTCCAGCTGGGAACAACCTTGCGGAAACTGTGTTGCGAGGCGCGGTGCTGCTGCTGGATCATCACGGCCTGTGGTTACTGGTTTCCGTTTGTGTCGCCGCTTTCGCGTTCCTACTGTTTGCGCGGCGAACACTCCTTGCCAGCGCTTTTGACCGAGACAACGCCATAGCGATGCGCTTGCCGGTAGCACGCCTTGAGGTGTTGCAGATGGTCCTGTTCGGTCTCGTGATCGGTGCCGGCGTGATGACGGTAGGTCCGGTGCTGGTTTTTGGACTGCTGTTCCTTCCTCCACTTGCCGCTTCAGCTCTCGCACGTAGCCTGAGGACCTTCCAGGTACTGCTCTCGATCTGTGGCGTGCTTGGCGTAATCCTGGCCTGGCCACTCTCCATCGATGCGGATCTGCCTTATGGCCCAAGCGCCGTTGCCGCAGCTTCTGCTTTAACCTTGGCCGCTTACATCCTAGGTAAACTGAGGCGACAGGATTGAGCAACCGCCTGCCTCTAAGGGGATACAATACCCCGTGGGGAAGGGGCATTGGCCTTTGGTTCCCCGGATAGCACATGAGTAATCTCTGGTTTTATGCCCAAGATGATAAGCAGCATGGTCCCATGCCTGCTGAGGAACTGCGTGTCCTGTTGCGGACGACCCTGCCAAAGTCCACCTTGGTCTGGTCGGAAGGCATGGAGTCGTGGGTCGAACCCCAGCCTGTCGAAGAGCTGACCCCAACCGCGCCACCAACGATAAACCCAGTACAAAATACCACCCCC
>CAZJGH010000187.1:0-5204 GCA_964545405.1 uncultured Planctomycetales bacterium | reverse complement strand
GTTTGGTTCCCTGAATTCCATGCTTAAGGAGGGGGCAAGGAGGGGGCAAGGAGGGAAACCGAAGGGGGGACCGTTTATTTGTACCAGACAAATGGCCCGCAGAATGCGTATTTCTAGGCGGAACCTTACTCGCAACCCGTTTTCCAGATTTAGGTTCCGTCGGTCGATAAAGAATGGGCCGCCTGGAACCAAGTGGTGGCCAACAGAGCCCTATAACGATGCTATCCGCCACCATTCTCCTGACTTGTGCGCTGTCTAACCCGGCCCTAGCACAACAGCTGCCACTTGTGGAGACGAGCAGGAAACTAGAGCCTACACGCCTAGTTCTAAAGGGAATGGACTGGGACATGGCGCACGGTTCTCCGCAACTACCTCCTGGTGCAGGCTTTATCGACGAAGACGCACTGCTGGCAGGGTATTGGATCGTGCAGGCCGACAGTACTTCGGCCTTACTGAAGTTGCGCTCAATGGTGCGGGAGCTGGGCGGTACCTGCTTTGATTATGTGCCGCATAATGCTTTCGAGGTTCGCCTTCCCGCAGCCGCGGTGGCCAGCTTGCGAAGTCAGTCGGTGAGGATGTTGCCGATCTATCCGGGGTGGAAATTGGATCCTCAGTTAGGAAAATACCAGGCTGACCCCAATATTCAACAAGCATATAGGCTTGTTTCAGTCGAATACTGGCCAGACCTCGACCTACTGGAAGAACTTCAGAAGCTCGGTCAACTCGATGCCGAGGTGGTCGAGAGCTTCGAGGTCGGGCGCTATCTCCGCGCTGATGTCCGGCTCGCCGTCGATCGTTTGAATGAGTTGGCCGCGCAACCAGGGGTCAGGTGGATTCAGGAGTCGGTCACTGGTCAACTGCGCAACAACCGCTCACGCTGGGTGATCCAGACCAATAAACCTGGTGACAAGAAGCTGTGGCGCAATGGCCTGACCGGTGAAGGAGTGATCCTTGGCCACATCGACAGCCGCCTGTACCTAGACAGCTGCTACTTCCGGGATCCTAATGTCCCGGTCGCAGGCCCGACTCACCGCAAGGTCATATGGATGTCGAGTGGCGTCGGTGCCGCAGCCCATGGCACGCATACGGCAGGCTCAGCGGTCGGCAACGCGATGCCCACCCAAGGAACCAACAGCAACGCCGGCATGGCGCCGGACGCCAAGCTGGTACACGAATCCAACTTGCCGAGCAGCAGCAACTTCCTGGCGCAGCTGATCAATGCCCATAACTATGGCGCGCGTATCCACACCAATTCATGGGGTGGTGTTGTGACTACCTATGACAACTGGGCGCGCGACATCGATGCCTATTCGCATGACAATGAAGATGGTCTCGTGGTATTCGCGGTCAGCAACGGTTCGGTAATCAAGAATCCAGAGAATGCGAAATCGTCGTTGTCGGTTTCGGCAACTCTCGGTGACGACCAGGAACGCTGGGGGATCGGCGGCATCGGGCCAACCGCGGATGGACGACTTAAACCTGAAGTAATGGCCCCAGGATGTGATGTGGAGTCTGCCGCTGCTGGAAACTCCTGTTTGGTACTGGCCGATTGCGGCACGTCGATGGCATGCCCGATCGTGGCCGGCGGCAACGCCCTGTTGAAGCAATACTTCCAAGACGGCTTCTACCCGAGTGGCATCGCGACGCCGAGCGATTCGTTCATCCCAACCGGATCACTGCTGCGAGCGGCTACCGCGAACTCGGCGGTCGACATGAGCGGAGTCGCTGGATATCCCGGATACCAGGAAGGGTGGGGACGACTGTTGCTTGATAACGTCACCTACTTCGCTGGCGATCGACGTCAACTTTGGGTCAAGGATGTCTTACACAATCAGGGTGTCAGTCATGGCACAACCCAAACCAATTCCATGACCGTGAGTTCTGGTGCCAAGTACCTGCGTGTGACCATGGCATTCGCGGATGAACCAGGCAGCGCGATGGCCGCGGCACCGGTCGTGAACGATCTTGACCTTCGCGTGACGGCTCCGAACGGAGACATATATCACGGCAACATCTTCATGTGGGGGCCAAGGACGACCGTGTCGCGCCCGAACCCACTTGGAGCAGACGAGAAAAACACCTTGGAGCAGGTATTCGTGGCCAAGCCGCAGGCCGGAACCTGGACGATCGAGGTGGTCGCCAGTGATGTTCCAGTCGGCCCTCAGGGATTCGCATTGGTTGCAACTTGGTAGAACATCGCTATTTCTGCGCCGAAAGCCTTGATTTCGTGGCAGAATAGAAGGATGCAGCGTTTGTTAATTCCCCTAGTTTGCGCAGCCGGTCTTGGTATCGGCCTGCTCACTCGCGCCGACGCTGGCGCGACATCCCAGCAGCTTGGTCCTTCAACGGTCGAGGTCTTCCCGTTCGGCCTGCTTCAGGATGTTCGCAACACCGACCTGACCGTGACCATGCAGGTTCAGCTCTACAACTCGGGTGATGCCGGCGTTGAGCTCCTCGACCTGGTCGCACAGACTCCTGAGGGTGTACGCCTTGGGTATGCCGACTTGAACGAGTTGGCATTGACTGGAGACAGTGGGTTCCTCAATGAGCTCTATCTGGACATGGAGCGGACCGACCCAGAGTTCAGCCACCGTCACACCAAGCGTCTGTTCATTCCACTTGAGGATTACGTGCCGCTCGGCCCTGAGGGTGAAGCTGAAGCGATGCGTCGTGTCCTGCAGGGAGTGCAGGAGCTGAAGGACAACGGTGCTCCACAGATGTTCGATGCGCAGTTCGAGATGAACCTCGCCACACTGTTCGGGACCGGCTCGCAACCTGGCGACGTCCTGCCGTTCGAGGTGGTCGTGCGTTGGTTCGATGGCACCTCCATCCAGAGCAGCACCTTGTCGCATTCGCTGACTCAGCTCGCACCATTCCGTTCGGCCCCTCCAGGACATTGGAGCTACGGTCGAGGAGTCGGTTCTTGGGTGACCGGAGACCTGCACGTGCACAACTGTCGTGATGAGGCGATCAGCGGTTGCGATTCCTGCGCAGCGGAATCAGTCAACATCACTGGAGCATTCACCAATGCACAACTCAAGCCGCAGTTCCAGGCCTTGGGTTTCGATTTCTTCAGCTCGACCACCCACAGCTATTGCATCAATAGCCCAGCCGAATTCGACCTGGTAGTGCCCGAGTCGCAAGCGCTTACCGATCCGTCATTCGTGATGCTTGTCGGCACTGAAGTTTCCGGACGCGAAACCGGCCAGCAATCGGGAAGCGATACTTCAGACGCACTGTGCCTGCTCGGCTTCTCGACAAATGAAGTACACCACATGGGTGCGCATCACATCACTTCGCGCAAGTTCGGTGGTGATGATGGCTTCCTGGATTTCTGCGACGACCCGATGTCGGGCCAACGCTTCAACGTCAACGAGATCAACAGTGAAGGTGGCTTCGCGATCATCAACCATCCTGCATCCAGCATGTGGGGCTTCAACAGCATCGCCGACTTGAATGGCCAAGAGCGTAATGACGTATGGGGAGTCGAGGTCTGGAATGCCTCGGAAGGCGCCAATATCTTCCAGAACTTCCAGCGCAACTGGTGGGTCGCGCGGATGACCAGCGGCAAGCTCCTGTACCCATATTCAGGAAGCGACACGCATGACACCGCATATAACTTCGGTGCTACCCACACTTATGTTTCAGGCCCACTCACGCCGGATTCATTGAACGACGCCTTGAAGTCAGGGTTGAACTACCTGTCCAACGGACCTTTCCTTGATATCAGCGTCAGCGATAACGGAGGCCATGGCTTGGGAATGGGAGAGGTGCTGACCGTGAACTCGAACCTGGTGCCGCCGAACTACCCGGTCACGATCTCGGTGCCCTATAACGTCGACAATACTGGCTCGACGATTGAGGTCTATCGCGGCATCGTAGGTGTCGGTGAAGTGCTCGTGTCATCGACTTCGGGCCTGACCGGTGCCGGAACCCTGCAGGTGCCCGACACCTTGCCACAGAGCACTTGTTGGTACCGCGCAGAGGTTCGCAACTCGGTCCTCACCGAATCGGCACTAACTACTCCGGCATTCATTTATATGCCGTAAGGCGAGCGGCGGCCGGAAACGTTAACATCTGCGGCTATATGCCGAAACGCATCCCGTCCGAGTGGGCTCCGGTCCACCATGTAAACACGCTTGAGGAACTCACAGCCGCCATCGAAATCTGGCAGGCTGCGGGGATTATCGGCGTGGATACTGAGGCGAATTCCTTCTTTGCCTATCACGAACGGATGTGCTTGCTGCAAGTCTCCGCCAATGACGAGGACTGGATCGTCGACCCGATCGCTTTGGGCGAAGACCTGCAGGCGATCGTGCCATTGTTGGCCGATCCAGAAGTGATAAAGATCTTCCATGCTGCCGAGTTCGACTTGATGATCCTCAAGAAGGACCTCGGAGTCGAAGTGCGCGGCTTGTTCGATACTCAAGTCGCGATGACCCTTCTGCGTCACGAGAAGACCGGCTTGGCCGCGTTGATCCAATCCTATTACGGCATGGAGTTGTCGAAGAAGGAGCAGCGATCGAACTGGGGCAAGCGTCCGTTGACCGAAGAGCAGATCGCCTACGCCAGGATCGACACGCACTTCCTGGTCGACCTGCACGATCGCCTGACGGTCGAGTTGAACGAGGCCAACATGATGACCGCCGCCGAGGGGGAGTTCCGGCGCCAGGAGAACGAGATACTCGTGGCGGGCCCACCCGATCCCGAGCGCTATCGCAAGATGAAGGCCGCACGTGGCCTCGATCCTGAATCATTGGCACGACTGAAGGAAGTCTTCTTCTGGCGCGAGAAGGTCGCCGAACAACGCGATGTGCCGTTGTTCAGGGTGTTGGCGAATCAAGGCATGGTCGATATCGCCAAGCAATGCCCGGGCAGTATCAAGGAGCTCGCCGAGATCAAAGGTATGGGTTGGAAACAAGCCAAGCGCTATGGCGAGGAGATCCTTGCGGCCTTGGGTAATGCCAAAGGCAAGCGCATCGACATCGAAGTACCGAAGGTGAGTGCCGCGGAGCGACGTCGGCGTAGGGTCACGCGTGAGAACATGGATGAAATGCGCAATTGGCGTAAGGACATGGCTCGCGAGTTGGACCTCCCAAGCGAGCGCCTGATGCATCGCAGGCACCTTGAGGCCATCTGTCGTGCGCGTCCACAGAGCTCAGATGAGCTGAATGCCGTGGTGCCGTTGAATGATTGGCAACGCG
>CAZJGH010000186.1:0-5240 GCA_964545405.1 uncultured Planctomycetales bacterium | reverse complement strand
CCAACGCGGCCACCGTGCCATGCAGACCACCGGCAGTCACTACCTGATCACCCTTGGAGATACTGCTTTGGAACTCCTCACGCTTCTTCTTGCGCTTACTTTCTGGCCTGATGACGAACAGGTACATGAAAGCGAAGAGCATCGCCAACATGATCCAGAACCCACTTGAGTTGCCGGTTGCGCCGCCATCGGCACCATCAGCGCCATCGACAGCGGTATTAGCCTGGCCGACCTCAGCCTGGGTGGCGGTCTCGACTGGGGCACCTTCATCTGAGAAGGAGATGGTGCCGCGTTCGCCTTCCTGGAAGGTAAGTTTGATTTCGGTGTAGTCTCGCATGATTCGGTCGCTTTCGCGATAATGACCGGGCATTCTAACGTCTGCACGCCAAATGGACACCAAACGAGTTCTAGTAGCCCTGTCGGGGGGAGTAGATTCCAGCGTCGCCGCCTTATTGCTCAAGGAGCAAGGCTACGACGTCATTGGCGTATTCCTCCGCAATGGCATCGACAAGCCAGCTGGAGGCAGCAATAAGCAAGGTTGTTGTTCGGTGGAGGACTCCCGTGATGCTGCCTTGGTTGCCGACAAGCTGGGCATTCCGTTCCATGCCGTCGACATGGAGGGGGAGTTCGGCGGGATCATCGACTATTTCGCATCTGAATACCGGCTTGGTCACACACCTAACCCCTGCGTATTGTGCAACCGGGACATTAAATTCGGGGCCATGTGGAACCTGGCGGATGCTCTTGGAGCACCGTATCTAGCCACCGGCCATTATGCTCAAGTTGTCCAAGGGCCTGACGGTGCCGAACTTCATCGGGGGCGGGATTCGCATAAGGACCAGTCATACGTCCTATTCCCAATCGGCCCTGAACGCTTGTCGAAGGTCCTGTTGCCGGTCGGCATGTTGGAGAAATCAGAGACCCGCAGGATTGCTTCCGAGGCGGGATTACCAGTCTTCAATAAGCCCGACAGCGTCGAAATATGTTTCGTTCCTAGCGGTGACTATCGTGAACTCCTGCGCGCGCAAGGCGGACTAGGTAAGCCTGGGCGAATCATAGACATCGACGGCAAGCAATTGGCCACTCATGATGGACATGCTGGTTTCACTCGAGGTCAACGTCGAGGCTTGGGATTCGCCGCAAGCTGCCCGATGTATGTACTCGACATCAACCCCGATACTGGTGATGTCCTGGGCGGGCCACGGGAAGCGACCGGTTGTTCAGGTGCGGTAGTCTCTAGCTTTCAAACCTTCGCCTTCGAGCTGCCAGCCTCATCACAATGGTTGAATGTAAAGGCCCAGTTCCGCAGTACTCCTGGCGGTGTGGCTGCCCGGGTACGCGACCTTGGCGGCGGCAGGATTGAAGTGGATTTCGAGCATCCCGCCGACAGCGTCAATCCCGGCCAGGGCTTAGCAATCTACGGGGGAGAACAGTTACTTGGTGGTGGCTGGATTGAATCCACCAAGTTGGAGTGTGGATTTAGGGTCTGAAAGCCCAAAAACATGTGTATCCGCCCATTAGCTGGCGCTTAAGACTTGTTGCAAAGCGCCGCGCTGCTTAATGTGGCGTGACTGTCTGTGACATCTCAACCGCATGACCGACCTACACTTCTGCAACTTCTGCGATCAATCCGTACCGATTTCGCAACTTGATAACGGCGATGCCATCCGGCACGGAGGCCGCGTCGTCTGTCCGACCTGCTGCGACACCCTGGCGATGGCTACCCGCGGTGAAGCTGGCCGCAAGCGAGGCGGTGGTGGAGTAGCGTTAGTCGTTGGCCTGGTCGGCTGGGTAGGACTTGTGTTCCTTTATGTTCAGCAGGACAGCATCGGCAGCAATGCCAATGACAACTTGAATGATGCGGTGATGGAATTCTCGGATGCGCTGACTGATCAAGGAGATGAATTGGCAGCGAGTTCAGATGACCTCACTCAGCAACTGGCCGATTTCAAGACCATCACCCAGTCAGGATTCTCAACCTTACACGCAGCGTTCGCTGACCTTGATGAAGATCTCAAGGGACTCCGTGGAGAGGTCGAGAACTTGGCCGGCCTCGCCGATGGTCAAGCCACCTTGGAGCAAGAGACACGAGCGTTACGTACCCAGATGCAGGTGACTGAGGAAAGCGTTCGCGATGTACGCAAGGGACTCGAGTTCTTGCGTGATGGATTCGCAGACCTTGAACGCAAGATGGTGGTCGCCACCGCGGCACCTCCGACAGAAACGGGCTTCAGCGACGAAGTCCAAAGCCTACTTTCCAGCCTTAAGGCCGATGATCCACTTACCCGAGTGACTGCCATCGAAGAGCTTGGCAAGCACAACGATCCTGCCCTCATCCCGTACGTCGAGCCGATGCTCCAAGATACCTACGAGATGAACCGATTCTACGCCGCCTACACCCTCGGGGAATGGCAGGCGATGGAATCCGTGCCGGCGCTGATCGAGGCGCTAGACGACGACTTCGCTTTCGTGGCGGATGCCGTCAATGAAGCGTTGGTCAACATCGCCAAGGAAGACATGGGCTTCGATTCCAAGGGCAGCGAAGCCGATCGCAAGAAGTCGATCAACCGCTGGCAGGCTTGGTGGAAGAAGAACTCTGAGTAGGCCTTCCCTGCTGCGCACCACGACTACTTGGGCATCATCCTGAACTAGCTGCTCACATTGATGGGGCGCGGTTGTAGAATCCCGCCCCCAAGTGTGGCCTAAACCCGGCCACCCCTACACCTAAATCAATGAAAGTCACCGTTGTCGGAGCCGGATTTGTCGGCATGACCTGTGCCCAGCGCCTCGCCGAGCAGGAAGTCGCTGAAGAGATCGTGCTAATCGATGTGATCGAGGGCCGCCCTCAGGGTATCGCACTCGATATTAACCAGGCTGCTGCTGTTGAGGGCTACCAAGCGCTCGTCACTGGTACCAATAACCCAGAAGACACCTACGGGTCTGACCTGTTCATCATGACTGCGGGACTGCCCCGCAAGCCTGGAATGGACCGCTCCGACTTGGTCGAGGTCAACGGCAAGATCATCAACGCCGTTGCTGCCTACATCAAGGCCGGCTCACCTGATTCACGCGTCATCGTCGTTTCCAACCCACTGGATACGATGGTCTACCTGATGTCCGAGAAGCTTGGCTTCGACAAGGGTCGCGTAGTCGGTATGGCTGGCGTACTTGATAGTGCCCGGATGGCCTTCTTCATCTCCGAGACCAACGCAGGTGGCATCAAGGACACCCGTTGCATGGTCCTCGGTGGGCACGGCGACTCGATGGTCCCGGTTCCGCAGTTCAGCACGGTCGACGGAGTATCGATTCAAGCACTGTTGCCTGAAGACGAGATCGACGCGATCAACACCCGTACCAAGCATGGTGGTGCCGAGATCGTCAATCTCCTCAAGACTGGCTCTGCCTTCTACGCGCCAAGTGCTGCAGCCGTAGCGATGGCCAAGTCCATCCTTCGCGATGAGAACCGTCTGCTGCCTACTGCAGCATTCCTGGATGGCCAATACGGCTTGAACGACATCTACATGGGTGTCCCTTGTGTCCTCGGCAAGAATGGTGTCGAGCGGATCGTTGAGCTCGAGCTCGATGATGCCGGTCGCCAAAGCCTGCACGCATCGGCTGATGCGATTCGCGCCGACTTGGATACATTGCGCGACAAGGGCTTGATGTAACCACCGAATGTCACGACGTCCGTCTTCGAAAACCAAGATTCTCGCCACCCTGGGGCCCGCTTGCGATAGTCCCAAGGTAGTTAGAGAGATGATTAAGGCGGGCGTCAACGCGTTCAGGCTCAACATGAGCCATGGCGATATCGAGAGCCGTACGCGCTTGATCGAGTTGGTCAAGCAAGAGCGTGACGACCTCGGGTTGCCGATCACTATCCTGGCTGACCTGCGGGGACCTAGAATCCGTCTCGGTCGCTTCAATGAGGCGATTACCCTGCGAAGGGGGGAAACCCTCGAAATCAAGGCTGGCAAGAGGATGGGCCGCGATGGCGTACTGCCGGTCGACTACCCAAGGCTTTTGAAGGACATCGAAGTCGGCCAAAGGATCCTGGTCCGCGACGGCCGCATTGCCCTCAAGGTCCTGGAGATCAATGACAAGTTATTGAGTTGCCGGGTGGTTCGAGGTGGTGACCTCAGTTCCAATCAAGGGGTAAACCTGCCAGACAGCGTGGTCTCGGCTCCCGCACTGTCCAGCAAGGACCGTGCTGACATCAAGTTCGCAGTCGAGCAGGGAGTCGATTGGCTTGCTCTCAGTTTCGTCCGACGCGCAGATGACATCAAGGCGGTGCGGCGTGAACTTGTGAAGCATGATCTCGATATGCCCATCGTGGCGAAGATCGAGCACCCCTTGGGAATCGACAATATCGAGGGCATCATGAAGCACGCGAACGGCATCATGGTCGCGCGCGGTGACCTAGCCGTAGAGATGGGCCATGCGGTGGTCCCAACCTTGCAGAAGCGTCTTATCAAGCAGGCGTTGGAGCACAGCTTGCCGGTCATCGTCGCTACTCAAATGCTCGAGAGCATGATTGAGGCTCAGCAACCCACACGGGCCGAGGTTTCTGACGTGGCCAATGCGGTCATCGATGGAGCAGATTGCGTGATGCTCTCCGGTGAGACAGCCGTCGGGCAGTTTCCGGTCGAGACCTGCCGCTTCATGAAGGACATCGCCATCACCACCGAGGCCATGCAATTCCAGGATAATTGGCGCATGCGGCCGGCTGTGGAGCCCCATGGAGGCCAACAAGCCGAGAGTTCCGAGATGGCCACCGTGAAAGCGGCTGTATGCGCTGCAGAGAACTCTGACGCCAAGCTGATTCTCGCCTTTACGGAGTCCGGCCGTTCCGCTAGACTTGTCGGTTCGTTCCGCGGTCAGGCTCCCATTGTGGCGCTCACGACCAAGGATCGGAGTTTCCACCGGATGTCCCTAATGTGGGGAGTGCGGCCCGGCATGCTCTCAAAAGTAAGTCGGATTCGGGATATGCATCGCTTCGCGGCGCAATACCTCGAACAGCACCATGCTCTGCGTCCGGATCAGTTCTTGGTCTCCCTTACTGGCACTTTCGCAGTATCAGGAGCCACTAACACCGTCCGTCTCATCCGCTTCAACCAGCTCGTCTAGGCGAGCGCCGTAAAGAAAACCAGTGAAAGGCCGCAAGACCAAAATCCGTAAGTCGAACGTGAAACGTAATAAGTACGGTTTCCGTTCCCGCTCCAAGACCGCCGGCGGTCGCAACA
>CAZJGH010000185.1:0-5276 GCA_964545405.1 uncultured Planctomycetales bacterium | reverse complement strand
TAACCGTGACCGAGATCGCTTGCGAGTCGGTGCCACCCGCACCGTCGCTGACCTTGGCATGATCGCGGGACAGGTAAGGGTGTCGGTACTGACCGACTTGCAAGCCAACTTGTGGAATCGTGATTCAGGAATCAGTGCACCATTGGAAGAACTGGTTGCCCTCGGCTGCACAATCGACCTGATCGATTGCGGCGTGCAGCCACGCGACAACGTCGGGGTGATGGAGCTTGAGCTCTCGTCACCACGCCTGGTCAGCGGTGACTCCTGCGAGGCGACCGTCGTCTTACGCAACTTCGGCAGCCTGCCCAAGGAAGTGCAGGCCACGATGTTGGTCGACGAGAACCAGATCGCGACCCGCAAATTCAGCCTGTCACCGCAGGAACAACGCGACTGGAACGTGCCGCTATCACCGATCGAGGTCGGCGCTCGCGCGATTGAGGTTCGCATCGACCACGACCAGTTGCTTGCTGATGATTCACGCGCAGCGACCCTGACCGTCGACGATGGTCTGCAGGTCGTACTGCTCGGTCAGGAGGCCTCACCAAACGAATCTCCAGGTGCGTTCGATGCCTTGCAACGGTACCTGGAACTTGGTGAACAGGCACCACTTCGACCACGTGCGGTGCCAGTGATGCAGCTTTCGGCAGTCGATCTCGCTGAGGCTGATCTACTCATCATCGCCGACCCTGGACAGGTTCCAGCGACTGCCGTGCGCTTGATCGCACCGTTCGTCGCCCGCGGTGGTGGCCTATTGATCGGTGTCGGACCACAGACTGGGCAAGCCGAGCTTCAACAGTTACTCGATGCCCTTCACCCTGCCGGCGTCAGTGTCGGAGAAGTAGTCTCCAATCTCGAGAGCCCCGCCCGGGTCGATATCGTCGCTCCGCAGCATGCAGCCCTGCGTTTCTTCACTGACCAGCGCTGGCAGCCGCTGCTTACCGAAGTCCCCCACCACAGCTACCGACCTATCCTGGTCGACCCGCAAGCTGAACTGCCGGCCGAAGTGGCGTTACGTTTCCTTGACGATGCCGAAGCGGTCGACAGCGGCGCAGCCTTGGTCGGCTGGGAGTCAGGATTCGGTCGGATAGCGGTGTTGGCAGCAACGCCCAACAGTACTTGGAATCGTATGGAAGAGGTTCCGGGTGGCACCTTGCCGCTGTTGTACGACTTGCTGTTCTCGTTGGCGCCGGTCCCCGGTTATCCGACCGCATATGAGGTGGGATCAAGTCTTGCCGTCACTCTCGATTTCCCGCCGACGGATACCGAGTTGATCAATCCCGATGGATTGCGTCGCACCAACATCGCCAGCGTCACCAGCTTGTCCGAAGGACGCCATCGCCTCGAACTGATTCCTGCGGTACCGAAGCCCGGCGTTTGGCACTTGGCCACCCATATGCTCCTGCCTGATGGCGCCGAAGCACCGCTCAATCTACGCCTAGCCGTGGTGCCACCTGCGAAGGAAAGCGACCTGCGCGCTTCCACGCCTGATGAGCTGCGCACCTTCCTGCCGGAAAGCATCAACCTCGGGCACCCAGACGACTTCGATTCAACCATCGCCGGCGACGACGACTTGCCACATGACTTGATGCGCTTGTTGTTGTTCATCGTGCTGGCGTGCCTAATCGCCGAGACTCTTTTCGCCACCATGCTCGACCGGAGGCGCACATGAAGCGAGGCCAGCTCCGATGACCAATCTCTTCTTCACCGACATGCCCGAGGCGTGGGTACTGTGGCTAGTCATCGCCCCAGCCGTGGTGTTCTTGGCCGCGTTCGCCTATCGACTCCGCGGACGTAACCGCAGCACTCGGCGCGCCACCACCATCTTCCGCATCGGCCTCTTGGGCCTGGTCATCTTCCTTTGCCTTGGCCCCGCGCTCCGCGATGACCGCGTGTCGACTGAAGCTGCACCGCTTGCGCTGCTGTTTGATGACAGCGCTTCGATGTCGAGCAGCGATGGCGTCGACGGCCTCTCTCGTCAGCAGCTTCTCTCTGAACTCTTGGCTGGCCCGTTCCGTGAGCATCTGGAAAGCGAGTATGAAGTGCAGGCTTGGCGCTTCGACCAGCGCCTAGTCAGTGCCAGCCTTGACGGCAGTGACCTTGCCGCGGCGGGCCAGGAATCAGCACCCGGCGACGCCTTGTTGGCACTGATGGCTGAATACCGCGGCCGAAGCATGCCGGACATCGTCCTGTTCAGTGATGGCCGCAGCACTTCAGGTGCGCCGCTTGGGGAAGTCACTGACCGCCTGCGTAACGAAGGCGTGAAGGTCCACGTGGTGTCCTTTGGCTCAGCCGCTGAAGCACCGGACTTGGTACTCGAGAGGATCCAGACCCCAGACTTGGTCTTGGCCGGCGACGTCGCCCTCTTCTCGTTGCGCCTGCGCGCCACTGGCACGGACCTACCGGATTCGGCTGTGGTGCGTCTGCTCGATGAGGGCGGCAACGAGATCGGCGACCGCATTCAAGTCGAGAACCCCGACGAGAACGGAGTCAACCTAGTCCTTCCTGCGATCCTGCAGGAGGCAGGCGAACGCAACCTCGTCGCTGAAGTGTTACCAGCCGAAGGTGAGACCGCCATCGACAACAACCGTATCGCGCTCGCGCTTACGGTGAAGGAGGTGCAAGTGCGGGTGCTGTACGTGGAGGGTGGTCCACGCTGGGAATACCGCTACTTGAAGGATCGCCTCATCCGTGCGGAGCGCGACATCTCCTTGCAATGTTGGCTCGCTGAGGCTGACCGCAACTTCCCGCAGGAACATTCGCGCGGCGTGCCGTCATTGTTGTCATTGCCGGTCGATGCCAGCGACTTGCTCGACAACTTCGACCTGGTGATCCTCGGCGATGCCGACCCTACCCGCCTCACACCTGACCCACTCGACGGGCAACGCTTCCTCAACAGCCTTGCCGAGTTCGTGGAGAAAGGTGGTGGACTGTTGATGTTAGCTGGGCAGCGCCACAACCCTGTCGCTTACCTCGGCTCGCCGATCGAAGCCTTGTTGCCGGTGATCATCGGCAGCGAAGAGGAACTACCCAAACAGAAGTTCCTGCCGTTGCCGCCGGACATCAAGCGGCCGCACCCGGTGGTGTTGTTCAACGCCGACCCGAACACCAACCTGGAACTCTGGACCACCTCCGCCCCACTGTGGTGGTATTCACCTGTAGAGCGCCTGCGCCCTGGTGCTCAGGCATGGTTGGTGAACCGCTCGGTCGAGAACCGTTTCGGCCCGCATGTCCTGGCAGCGAGCATCTTCGCGCCTGCTGGGTGGGTCGGCTGGATCGGCACCGACGAGACTTGGCGCTGGCGTTTCCCCGGCGGCGAGAAGTATGTCGACCGCTTCTGGAGATCAGCACTGCGACATCTCGCGATCACGCGACTTCGTGGTGACCACGGCCGCCTGCGCCTCGACCTCGATCGCACCGAGGTGGAGCTCGGCGCGTTCGTGCAGGTTGAAGCCCGCTTACTGGATGATTCCTTCCAGCCGGTCGTCAGCGAAGACGGCGTACCGTTGTTCCTCGACAACGATGGGCGCACCACCATGTTGCACCCGGTCCCTGAACAACCAGGCATCTACCGCGGCCGGATTCGTGCTTCGAGCGTCGGTCAAGCGCGCATCTTCATGACCGAAGATGGGGATGTCGATGGCGAGGTAGTCGCCAGTGCCCGCTACAACGTGCACCTTTCCTCGCGCGAGATGGCCGACACCTCTCAAGACGAGGCTGCCCTTGTCGCCCTTGCTGGGCGCACTGGAGGTCATTTACTGCCGATTTCCCGTGCAAATGACCTTCTGGATACCTTAGATGGTAATGACCGCATCACTCGAGTTATCTCTTCAGCAATCCGCGACCTCGACCCATGGCCGTTCCTGGCCCTGTTCCTGGTCCTGGCTGCTGCCGAGTGGCTCCTGCGTAAACGGATGAACTTAAGTTGAAGACGCTCCTCTCAATCAGTCTGTCGACATGCTTGCTGCTGGCAAGCGCGGCAACTGCACAGCAGGAATTGCCTGAAGGCATTTCCCTGCTTGAGGACCGCGGCCTAGCCACCAAGCTCGATGATGCCCAGGCCTACCTGGCTGAGGAGCGCTGGCAGGCGGCTGTCAGCCTTCTTCAGGAGGTAGCCGACGCGCATCCATCCGCCGTCATCGCCAGTGGTGATGGTTTGTTTCGCGGTGCGGCCTACAGTGCTGATGTGATGCTCTCGCAGCTTCCGCCTGAAGCACTTCCATTCCGCAAGCAACTGCTTGCTGCACGTGGCCAGGCCGAACTGGAAGAGGCGATGAGCCCTCCCGACATGGCGTTGCTCGGTAACGTCGCGCATCGTTATCGAGGCACCGAAGTCGGTGACCAGGCCGCTGCGGTGTTGCGGGAGTTGTGGCGTGACCGCGGTTATCAGGAGTTGGCCGAGCAGTATGGTGCTGCCCCCCTGCAGCCGGATTGGCAACAGGCGATGCCAGTCACCGCGCCATTCGATCCATTGGCAGCGCCGGTCTTCAAGAGCATCGGAGCACCCGGGCTGCCGCATATCGATGCGACCAACCTGCAGCCTGCTTGGAACTTCTCCTTCGACGACGACTTCGCCTTGCAGCATCTGACCCACCGCATGGCCTTCGGTCATGGCCTAGGCTTCGCCACCAACGGTCGCGAGGTGGTCGCACTTGAACTTGGCAGTGGCCTACCACGCTGGCATTTCAAGGGTCCGGCTGGTTGGGAGGACATCGGTTCACGATTGGACCAGACCTTCAGTGGCGGCACGTCCTCATTCACCATGCTGGCTCCGGTACTTGCCGACGGAATCCTACTGGCTGTGATCCAAGAGCCAGTACCTATCGGTCGGGCCGACAACTACAGCCGCATCGACATCCGCAAGATGATGCCGGCAAGAAGGCTCTACGCCTTCGACGCGGTAAGCGGTGCGGTCCTATGGCGCCAGGATGTGCGTTGGATGGATGAGCTCGACCGTCAACCTTTCGAATTGGCTGCTGCCCCACCGGCCGTCGCCGGCGGCAAGGTGTACCTGCCTGTCTATAGCGCCTCGGGCACGGTCGACCTTTCATTGATGTGCCTGGAACTGCGTACCGGCAGACGCTTGTGGAAGAGCTTCCTTACCAGCGGCACCATGGAGACCAACTTGTTCGGCAATATCCTGTCCGAGTTGGCGTGCCCCGCGCCTATCGCCGATCTCGAGCGGGTGTATGTATGTTCCCACTTCGGCACGGTCTGCGCGGTCGATGCCAATAACGGGCAAGCCATCTGGACACGCACCTACCATCGGACCGACGTGA
>CAZJGH010000184.1:0-5335 GCA_964545405.1 uncultured Planctomycetales bacterium | reverse complement strand
GGCGCGCCACGATAGCGGCTGCCAGTGACGGGTTCTCGACCCGAACGATCGGGCATGTGGCACTCTCGATTGTGTCATCGACCAGAGCCAAGCCAGCCTTGCAATCGAGGAACTCCTGCACTTCATCTTGTGAAGGAGAACGGCCCATCGTGTCGATTCCCTGGCGGAAGAACACCACATGTTCGGCAGCAGCGTGAGCGACATCCATCACATGAGTGAAAACCTGTTCGGTTTCCCCTTCAAGTTGCCCTGACACCAACTCAGCTATCTGACTTGCAGTCAAGGCGGCGCCGGGTTGCAGATTGGGACTGCTGCTCATGGTCATAGTTTAGCGTTGAGCCGCCGAAGGGTTATTGGATCACCCAAGCGGCCACGAAGTAGGAGCTCATCAGAAGCGACCCCATTACCTTGTAGCCGCGCACCGAAATCTCACGTTTGCGCGTAGTGATCAAGGCTGGGACCAGCAATACCAGCATGAATACGAGGTTGACCCACAACTGCGGGCGCACTCCGTCGGCAGGAATCTCGACATCTGCCATCAGTCCGACCAGACCACCAGCGACCATCAAGTTGAAGGCGTTGGAGCCGACCACGTTGCCGAACACGGCGCCGGCGTGGCCGAGGCGCAGGGCCCTTACCGAAGTGAACAGCTCAGGAGCTGAAGTTCCGACCGCAGTGATGATGAAACCGGCGAAGCCTTCACGCCAACCGAAGTGATCGGCCAACTCCAAGGCGCCGATCAGGAACCACTCCGAGGAGAAGGCGAGCAGCAAGAAGCCAAGTAGCGTTGCAGCGAGGGCCAAGGTTATCGGCCAATCGGTGGGTGGAGCAGCGTCATCGTGCACTTGCAGCTCACTGTGGCCGAGCACACTGATCAACACCATGATCAGATAGCCGAGCAGCATGATGGCGCTCAACCAGTAGGCGGACTGCTCGATGTTCAATACCTGGAAAACCAACACGGTACAGACCGTCAACGGCATCAGGGTGGCCAAGCGCACCGACCTCACGTTGAGGCGAGCGCTGCCCTTGAGGATCAAGGTCAGGCCAAGCACCATGCCGACGTTGAAGGCGTTGGAGCCGAAGATGTTGCCTGCTGCAAGCCCCGGGTATTCAGGGGCGCTGGCAATGCAAACGAACAGCTCCGGCAGCGAAGTCCCGAGCGCCAGCAGCAGCAGGCCGGTCACCCAACTCGGCCAGCCCCAGCGGTGTGCGAGTGACACCGAACCACGAACCGCGACATCGGAACCGATTAGCAAGCCGGCCAGGCCCAGGAGCAGGTGTAGTGTCGCCATGCGGGGCTTAGTATAGGTGGATGATGCCGACATCGGCCGCCCCCCTCATCGGAGTAACTGTAGAACTACTCGACGCCCCCTACTACGAAGGACGGCGTCGCTTTCAGTTGTTTCATGCTTACATGCCAGTCCTGCGGGATGCTGGCGCGACACCGGTACTCATCCCGAGCGACGCCACTGCCGCTGATCTGGCCATCCTGCTGCCGAAGTTGGATGGGGTATTGATGTCAGGGGGCGACGACGCTGATTTGCGCGACCTTGGTGGCCCTGCACCGACAGCTGAGTGCAAACCGGCGCCAATCGAGCAGCAGCAGATGAACCTGGAATTAGTGCGCCAGGCGATTGCCCTTGATTTGCCGATCCTGGGAGTCTGCTACGGCATGCAGATGCTCGGTTTGGCCTTCGAAGCGCCTCTGATCCAGCATTTACCCGGTGCCAAGGACCACATCGAGGGCATAAGCCATGCCGTGACCCCAATCGAGGGGTCCAAGCTGGCTGAGCTACTCGGCCCTGCGCCGTTTGATGTACCCTCCTATCATCATCAGGCACTCGCCACGCCCGGCCCCCAGTTGCAAGTGAGTGCCTGGTCAGATGATGGAATCATTGAAGCGATCGAGCTCCCTAGCGCCAGTTTCGCCTTGGGGGTTCAGTGGCACCCGGAGAAGGCCCCAGATTCAGAAGCCTCGAAAAGCCTTTTTTCCGGTTTCGTCGCCGCCGCCAGCAACTACCGTAAGTAAGTCCCATGGATAAAAAAGAGTACCGACGAAGAATGGCAGTCGAAGCTGCCGCCAAGGACAAGCGTCGCCTCATCACTGCAGTTGCTGGATTGGCGTTGTGCATCGTGGTGATCGTTGTCATCAACATGAAGGCTAAGCAGGCCGAGAACGACCTGCTCAAGCAAACCCAAGACAGCACTGCCGAGATCACTGGTTTGCTGCCCGAGTTGAACCAGGAAGTCCTTGATGCGGTCAAGGACAAGACCGACAACCAGCGCGTCATCCTTGAACAGGCTGCGTTCAAGGAGCTTGGTACCAAGGTTCGCATCTTGATCACCCAATGGTTCGCGGTCGTCGGCAAGACCTTCGACTTCGAGAACAGTGAAGCCAACTCATCTGAGCTGCGTGGCAACCTGTTCCGTCTGCGCGGCGAACTGCTCGACGCCGAACCCATCACTAGGGTGGCGGATGAAGAGCCTGAATACTGGTGTCACATCCGCAGCGATGACGGCCACGAGTTCTTCTACGTTTCGATGATGATGCCTTCGGAGCTGTTCGGTGTGGACAACTTCGTCCTCGCTGATGGTTACTTCTTCAAGTACTACCGCCAGAAGATGGGTGATGAGTGGGTCACTGCACCCCTGTTCGTAGGCCGTCAGCTTGCCCCGTCATGGAAGCGCCTCGATCCGGCGACACAGCCAGACATGGAGCTGCTGGCGCGAGTCAGGGATCAGCCGATCGGCACGGATAATCGGGTCGAGAATCTCAACACGATGCCCGAGATGTGGCATCTGGCCAATGTCGCCAAGACTGTCGCTTCCGACCCTGAAGCCTTGGCTACGACCATCGCTGAGCCGTTGGTGATCGACTACGAGATGCTCAAGAAGATCTCCGAGAATCCAGAGATCTATCGCGGTCAGTTGTTCGAGTTCGGCGGCATGTTCGCAGGCCGTCCATCCACGGTACGGATCGGTGAGAACCCGATGCGCGAGACCAAGATGTCGTCGGCCTGGATCCGCAACGACTTCGTCGGCGACGTGCTGGTGCACTTGAAGGCTCCCGGAGTGTTCCCCTTCGATATCGAACGCGACCCGATGGTGTTCCACGGCTACTTCCTGATGCTGTGGGCCTACCTCGATACGGAGAGCATCCCGCGCCGCACACCAGTATTCGTGGTGGTGAATTCCTTCACCGAAGACCCGGTCACACCGCCCTTCGCCGGCCAGATGGTGTTGATGTTCCTGGGTGTAGCGATCGGCTTCGGCATCCTCCTGTTCATGTTGGTCCGCCGTGATCGCCGCAACAGTGATTTGGCGATGCAGAAGATACTGGATCGCCGACAGAATCGCTCCAGCTGATAGGTAACTACGTGGCTTCCCCCCCAACCACCAAACTAGATTTCGGCCGCGCCATCCTGCGCGAATCACTGACCAAGCGCATGCGTGGTCTGCGCCCGCGGCCGAGCAAGGTGCTGCTGGTGGTCGACCGACGCGCGACGGATGCTGTCGGCTCTCAAGTGGAGCGTGCGGTACGCAACGCGGGTCTCGAGCTGGTCAAGGTCACTGCTCCGCATGGTGAAGCACGCAAGACATTGGCTTCGGCGGAGAGCATCGCCGCACGTTTGATTCGCCGTGGTGCTGATCGCAGTTCAGTGTTGCTGGCGGTCGGTGGTGGCGTGACTTCGGATATGGCTGGCTTCGTCGCCTCGATGTTATTCCGCGGCATTCGTTGGGGTGTGATCCCGACTACCTTGCTGTCGATGGCAGACGCCTCGATCGGCGGCAAGACCGCTGTCAACCTGCCCGAAGGCAAGAACCTGATAGGTGCATTCCATTTCCCGGAGTTCGTCATCGCTGATGTGCGCACCTTACGGACCTTGCCGCGGCGTGAGTGGGCTTGTGGCATGGGAGAAATCGTCAAGACCGCGATGCTCTCGGGACCGGTAATGATGCAGCAGCTAGAGAAGACACCGCGAGCGAAACTGGCGCGCTCGGGCGACGCGCTTGCCGAACTGGTGCGCAGCTGTGCGCGCTACAAGACCAAGATCGTCGCGGGCGATCCGCTTGAAGGAGATACGCGCAAGTTGCTGAACCTTGGCCACACCTATGGACATGCTCTCGAGACAAGTGCGGGGCCACGCAGGCTGGCTCACGGCGAGGCGGTCGCATTAGGCATCCGCTGCGCAGTACGCGATAGCCTCGAACGAGGCCTTTGCAGCGACAAGTACGCGCAACGCGTATTGAAGCTGATCAAGCGTGTCGGCCTGCCGGAGAAGTATCCGGGCAAGCTGCCCAGTAGTGGCGAGTTCCGCAAGCTTCTACGTCGCGACAAGAAGTCGGCCAGCGGCAAGTTGGACCTGATCCTGCCGCTACGTGCCGGACACAACGTCATCGTGCCTGGCATCGAACCACGCGACGCAGCTGCGGTCATCCGCCGCGAGTTCGCTTAACCGCGACCTTCGATCCCTAGTTCAGCGGCGAAGGGCTTGATCGAGTCGATGATGAACTGCACATGGTCGCGCATCTCGACACCGAGCATCCGCACCCCTTCTTGGACTTCGAAACGGTCGACACCAGCAGCGAAGTTCTTGTCCTTGAGCTTCTTCATCACGCTCTTGACCTTGATCGTGCTCACCCCCTCCGGACGCACATAGCAGCATGCCATCACCAGGCCGGTGATCTCGTCGCAAGCGAGCAAAGCCTTGTCGAGCAGCGAGTCGTAACTGACTCCCCATTGGGTGTAGTGAGCGCTGACGGCATGAGCTACAGCGGCTTCACCACGCTCTTCCAACCACGCGACTATGCGTTTGGGGTGTTCCTCTGGCCACTGATCGTAGTCAGCGTCATGCAACATCCCGGCCAATCCCCACTGCTCGACGTCGGCACTTTCTTCGCCGCCATAATGGGTTGCAGCTGCGCGCATGCAGACCTCCACCGCGCGGGCATGGCGCCGCAGGGCTTCCGAGGGAGTCCAATCGCACAAGTGTTGCCAGGCCGCCTCACGGGTTAATCCAGTCGTTTGGTCCATGCGCACAGTTTAGGCGGTCGCGGTGGCTGCAAATCAGCTTGCTCGGAGTGGGCACCCAGAGCCTGCCGCCCCGCTAGAATGGCGCAACTCTGAGCGCGTCATGCCCCGACGAACTGACCTAGAATCCATCCTCATCCTCGGTTCAGGCCCAATTGTCATTGGACAGGCCTGCGAGTTCGACTATTCCGGCACCCAAGCGATCAAAGCGCTGAAGGAAGACGGATTCAGGATTATCCTGGTCAACTCGAATCCGGCGACCATCATGACCGACCCGGAGATGGCTGATGTCACATACAT
>CAZJGH010000183.1:829-5414 GCA_964545405.1 uncultured Planctomycetales bacterium | reverse complement strand
CCGAGATCTTCGGATGCGTGTAGAGATACTCCTCGATGTCCCGCGGGTAGACGTTCTCGCCCCCACGGATCACCATGTCCTTGAGGCGCCCGGTGATCTTCAGCCACCCGTCCTCGTCAAGGACTCCGAGGTCGCCGGTGTGAATCCAGCCGTCCTCTTCGATGGTCTCCTTGGTCTTCTCCTCATCTTCCCAATAGCCTTTCATTACGCAATAACCGCGCGCCATGATCTCGCCCTGCACACCGCATGGAACGATATTGCCTTCCGAATCGACGACCTTGGATTCGGTGTGCGGACAAATCTGGCCGACCGTACCGACTCGTTGTTCGAAGGTGTCGTCAGTGTGTCCTTGGAAGAAGACTGGCGAAGTTTCCGTCATCCCATAGGCGATCGTCACCTCAGGCAGGTGCATCTCATTGACGGCCTGGCGCATCAACTCGCGCGGGCAAGGGGCGCCTGCCATGATGCCGGTGCGCAGGCTGCTGACATCGCAAGCTGCCCGATCAGGGTGCTCGATGGCGGCCAGGAACATGGTCGGCACTCCGTACATCGAGGTGCAATGCTCGTCGTTCAAGGCGTGCAACACCGATTCAGGGTCGAAGACTTCCTCGGGATACACCAAGGTCACGCCATGAGTGAGGGCTGTGAGGTTGCCCGCCACCATTCCGAAGCAGTGATAGAGAGGAACGGTGACGCAAACCCGATCGTCCTCGGTGTACTTCAAGTTCGTCGCGATCACGTTGGCGTTGTTGAGCACATTGTGGTGGCTTAAGGTCGCACCTTTCGGCGCCCCAGTAGTTCCCGATGTGAACTGGATGTTGATCGCATCGTGACAACTCAGTCCTTCGGCCGCACGCTCCAATACTTCAGCCGGAACCGCCTCTCCCTTCTCGACGATGGATTGGAAGCTGGCCATTCCAGGTTTGCCTTCCTTGCCGAGGCGGATGACCAGTCGCAGGTCGGGAAGTCGTTGCGCATGTAGTTCTCCCGGTTTGCAGTCAGCGAGTTCGGGCAACAGCTCCTGCAACATGCTGATGTAGTTAGACGACTTGAAGCTTGAGCCTGTAATCAAGCATTTCGCCCCGACCTTGTTGAGCGCATATTCCAACTCGTGTGGTCGATACGCCGGATTGATGTTCACGAGGATCACGCCAATCTTGGCTGTAGCGAACTGCGCGACCGTCCAGTCGGCCTTATTGGTTGCCCAAATCCCAGCACGGTCGCCACGCTTGATACCTGAAACCAATAAGCCCTTGGCGAATGCGTCGACCCGGTCGCATAGCTGCCCCCAGCTCCATGAGATGCCTTCATGACAAGAGACCAATGCATCACGGCGTGGCCACCTCTTGACTGCGCGATCGAGGGCCTGCCCAATAGTTAAGTCCAGCAATAACGGGGTGTTAGCACCCTTTACGTAGCTGTTTTTCATGGTTCTCTCCGGTGGCAACAGGCGCAAAAAAAAGAGCGTTTACCGTTGATGGCGATGGTCGATGAAAAGCAGACCACCTTGTCGCCTTTTGCCGTGTAAAGGATAACACGGATGCCCATCCTGGCAACATTTTTGCCTCTTTCTTGGTGCGCTTTTTGCGAAACTGGATTCTCCCTGAAACGTCCCACTGACATGTTTTTGATCACCTCCTTACTGATTATTGCCTCCCAAAATCCCCTGCCGTACAGCACCGCAGCGGATTGGGAGTCTTACCCCTCCGGCGTCACGACCGGCGGCGCATTCGCCGACATCAACGGCGATGGCCACTTGGACATGGTGGTCGCCAACGGCAACGATATCTACCGCCAGCGGGTCGAGGTCTTTCATAACGATGGTGACGGCAACTTCCCCACCAGCCCTTCGTGGCAGTCAAGCGATATCGATTACCACGGTCACCTGTCGGTCGGCGACATCAATGGTGACGGCCGTCCTGATGTCGCGGTCTCGGTGTTCCTCGGTCCCAATGGGTTCGGCGATCTTGGTTTCGTCAAGGCATACATGAACTTGGGCTCCGCTCTGGAGAGCACCCCGAGTTGGCAATCAAGCGATTCCTTCTACAGCTTCCGTTGTGCGCTCGGCGATGCCGACAGTGACGGTGACCTGGACTTGGCCGTCGCCGTCGGTGAGCCCTATTACGGTGCACCCGCCAAGAACCGGATCTACTTCAACAACAACGGCACGCTCGCGACCACTCCTGGGTGGATGGCCACCGGCTCCGATCACGCCATGGACGTCCGTTGGGGAGATGTCGATATGGACGGCGACCTGGACCTCGCGTTCTGCACTGCAGGCAGCCAGAACACCGTGTTCTTCCAGAACAACGGTTCGATGTCCACCACGCCAGGTTGGACCAGCACCGACAACTCCAATCCGAACGGCAACTCATGTGCCTTCGCCGACGTTGATGCCGACGGCGATCTGGATTTCTGCGTGAGTGACAATAATCAGCTCAGTGGTGGCGACGGTGTCTTCAAGATCTATCGCAACAACAACGGCACCTTGGCGGGCACTCCGTTTTGGAGTGATTATCAAGGCTATGTCTCGGCCGTCGCTTTCGCTGACTTGCAGCTTGATGGCTACCCTGATCTGGTCGGTGGTTCATGGTGGGGTGGCACTGATATGTACCTCAATAACAACGGCAACTTCCCGTCGAACCCGAACTGGCATTCGAACCACAACTCGGTGGTCGAAGCACTTTTCTTTGGCGACGTCGATGGCAACGGCCTGAAGCCTGCCATCATGGAAACGCATGCCGGCAACGGCAGCAAGCAGGTGTTCTATCTCGAACACGCACCGCTGCAATCCATCTCGGCTGTGCGCGTGGATGGTGTGTTGTTGACCAACTCCCAGTGGAGCTACAACCGCACCTTCGGTTGGGTCGCGGTGGATAGTGCGCCGAACAATTCCTTGCAGGTCGATTACGAATGGTCGGAATCGCTCGATCTTGGTGTCACCAACTGGGACAGTTCGATCGGCAACTTGATCTTCAAGCGCGTGCCGCTGGTCGCTGCCACCGTCACGCCGCCGGGTAACACCATCTTCAATCCTGGTGACACGGTTTCCTTCACCGGGCATTGGGAAAGCAGCACCAACCGCAACGAGAACATCTTTGCTTATGTGGCGGCCTTCTTGCCGGTCGGCCCGATGCGCATTCTGGATCGCACCTCGCCGACCTTGAGCCCATTCGGTGAGATTCACAAACCGTTCAACGTCACCATTCCGGTCAACCTGCCGGGCGCCATGTATGGCACCACCACGGTCGCAGTAGCCACCGTCGTGGATGGCGAAGTCAAACACAGGTCTGACTTCAGCATCACCATTCAATAATCAAACCATGAAGACAGGACTATTCGTCCTGCTGATTGCCGTCATCATTGGTCGCGGCATCTTCGCGGTGAAGATGCGTAATCTTCCAGAAGCCCCGTCGGTCGCCAGCGTTCAGGGACGCTGGCTGAAGAACTCCACCTGCTGCGTGGCATCGCTTTGGATTCGGTTGGTGAGGATCCTGCGAATCCAACCCCTGTAGACATGGTTGATTTCGACGCCTTAGTCGAACGCACCAGCGCCATTCAGAATCCACTGCTACTCGGTGTGAACCTGAAACACTCCTTCGCGCCTAGGTCCAATCGTTTCGTGGTGCACTTGAAGGGCACACGCGAAACCCTGGGTGGTTGGACCATGCCGAAGACGCGTGCCAAGTTCGGGCAGCCGCATAGCTACCGTGTGGTCAATGCCCATGGCAACACTCTTCGTTATGAAGAAGTGGTTCTGGAGACCGAAGAGTTCGACGTACGCCTGATCCTTGCTCTGGATCTAGACCTTCTGCTCGAATAGGTGGCGATACTTCATGTCCTCTTCGAGGATATGGCTCACCCACCAATCGCGAATGAACTGAAGCATGGCCTCTGGCACGTGGTCGCTTTGCGCTTTCGCGTCATCAACTAACTCAACGACCTTGCGTCGGTACTCCTTATGCTGCTTCCGGTGTCCTTCGAGGTCCGAGTAATGGCTCTCGGCCAACATCGCTTCCTCGGCCTTGAAATGTTCCACGGCATAACGCGTCAAAGCGTTCATGGAATTGGAAATCAGCTCCGAAGTCACCTCAGAATCAGGCGCATCAATCAGCTGATTGATGACCTTGACGATACGCTGATGCTGTTGATCCATAATCGGGGCACCAACGCTAAACGAAGAACCCCAGACGATTTTTCCATGCGGAAATTATATGCCCGCATGCATCATTTGACGTCCCGCTCAGCGTCGCAATTCGTCCAAAATCGAATCCGATTCATCTTCCGAGGGCATCGTTCCCTGGCCACGGAATTGTGCGCCCACAATGCGTCTTACAACTGCCTGAATTCGTTCCTGCAGCGGTTGCGGTAGATCTGCACGCAAGAGGTAGTCGGCAAAGTCTTCGCTGTAGACCTGCTCGCGTTTGCAGCCGACGTGATCCGCTAGTTGCTGGATGAAGTCGGTCGGTTTCGGCACTGCCGTGCGCACAGGCTTGCTTGCAATCGCCTTGGCATGCTCGACATGCTGGGTGGGGTTGGCCTTGACGCTGTTTCGCGTTGCGGGGCTTGATGGTCCTGAGGTGCT
>CAZJGH010000183.1:0-819 GCA_964545405.1 uncultured Planctomycetales bacterium | reverse complement strand
GACGGCGCATTAGATACAGCATGCCGAAGATGAAAAATGCGCCACCAATGCCAAGCCAATAGAGCTGCAAGTTGGAACTCTCCTCAGCCACTAGCGAGTTGACCGATTCCTCCGACTGGGCGGAATCTGTGCTTTCCTCTTCCACTTTGCCAACGGTCGGTGCCGGACCGAGTGTGACATAAGCTGCTGGGGAGGAAGGATTGAAGTAGCTCCACGCTGGCAAGGTTGGCAGCAGCATTGAATCAGTGGTACTGAGTTCCGCAATCAAGACCAGGCCGTTGTCGGTGGATTCAATTCGCTGACCCTGAACATGAAATCCCTGTAGCTCATCCAAGGTGGCGAGCATGTCTTTCTGCAACCATCCACGTCCGCTGGTGTGGATTTCGATATCCCAAATCAAATCCTGATCGGCCGCTTGCTCAGGGTTGGTGGGCTCACTGTCCACACGCAACTCCGACTCCAACTTCATCTCGAACTTGCCTACAGCTCCTTTGAAACTAGCGGGCTGCCCTTGTGACGGTAAAGCCGTCGCATTCAGCTGGATTGGGGTAGAAGCGATCGACGCCTCTTGGCGATCAAGCGGCACCATTCCACGCGCAAGATCATCTTCGAACTTGGTTGCCCACACCACCTTCATGGATGCAGCAGGGATCTCGAACTCCTGGTCGGTAGTGATCTGGATCCTGCGCTGAACCAAGAAACGAGTCCGGCCGCTCTGGTCTGGAGTTAAAAGCTGCGCGGTGCTCTTATCGCGATTGATGACTAAGCTGCTTCCGGCAGGGGCGACCACCTTAACGCGTTGCCAGATCTCGCTCTCTT
>CAZJGH010000182.1:0-5461 GCA_964545405.1 uncultured Planctomycetales bacterium | reverse complement strand
CCGGGAGCGCTGCAGGAACTCCATGGTGGTGAAGCCACCAGGAACCTCAAAGCTGGTGATGGTCGGTGAGGCGAACTGTTCCGGTGCGGTGATGGACAGTCCGCAGCCCCGTAACTGCTCACGGATGAACTCTCCGAACCGGTCGAAGCGTCCGAAGCGGGCAGCAGCGCGGCTGGGGTGACAGTTGTGGCGCAAGCTGGTGGCGAGTGGCAGGAGCAACTGCGAGCCGAGGGTATGTGGCGGGTCAGAGCAGTGCCATGCTTCCATGAGGTCCAGCGCCAAAGGCCATGGTTGGTTCATCGAGCTCGAGCCGATTCGAACCTTAGTGACGGTGGCCGGATTAGCGGCGACGATGGCGATACCAGGGACGGCTTCCAATGACTTGCCTGATGCGCTGCTGACCATCGCCGCGCCGACCGGGATCTCTGCGGCGCCAAGGCTGCTGGCGCAATCGAGGCAGACCGCGGTGGCATCAGTGTCGACCATCTCAAGTAGTTCGGCAGCAGGGTTGAGGACGCCGGTGCTGGATTCAAGGTGAACTCCCCATATCCAGGCGGGGGTGCGCTTGAGCAACAGCTGTTGGAGCTTCTCAAGCGGCCACTCGGATCCCCATGGTGCCCGTAAGACCTCAAACCTGAGGCCAGCCGCCTTGGCATGCTTCACTAGGCGCTCACCGAACTCGCCAGCACTAAGGATCACGCCCGGCATGGTGCTGGTGGAGGGCAGCCTCAGCAAAGCCTGCGCAACAGCATCGTTGGCGAGGGTGCCGCCACCGGAGAACAGACCGACGAAGGCAGGTAGCTGCCACGCGCGCAAGCCATCGCAGACATCACGATAGAGCTTGAGGATCTCGGAGTTGCGATGATAGATGTGAGGTTTGCCGGCGGCGGCTTGTACTTCCGGGTGGAGGCGCGGCGGCCCGGGAAGCAGGTTCAACAGTCGCGGTTCTACCGGCTGCAACTTTTCGGTCATCGCTTCACGTCGTAGACCAGCCGGCAAGCCGTCAGTCTTCACTCGCATGGGAGAGAAGAAGGAGTCGCCCTCAGCGACCGGCGGGCCGAGTTCCTCGAAGCCGAGCTTCTTGTACAGCGGTAACTGCTCGGTCACGCCGGAGATCCATAGTTCCAGGTAGCCATGGGCGACGGCATAGCGATAGACAGCAGCCATCAAGCGGAAGGCGATGCGTGAGAAGCGCAGACCTGGAGCTACGCACAGCAGTCGGACTTCCAGGGGGCGGTGGGCGACATCTTCCATGCTGACGTCAGCAGGCAAACGTGCTGCGACCGAAAATGGAGGGCTACCATGGACGGCGATGGTGCCGACTAGTTCTCCATCGCCCTCAGCCAGGAAGTATTGGTTCTTGGCATCGAACTTGTCGACGTGGCGACCACTGCCATCATCATGATGCTGGCCGAGCTCCGCGACGAATGTCCGGTGGAGCAGGTCGGCGATCGAGTTGTGGTCCTCTGGGCGTGATTCGCGGATGGCAACCGATGCCGGTTCCGAAGCAAGACGCGTTGTGGGGGAGCCCATTGCTCCCATGCTACCGCCCGGATTAGCGCCTTTGCCAGCGACAGAAGCGGAAGTTGAGGTCGCCGTCGGTCTGCAGCTCGCCTGATTCGACCTGCTGGAATGCGGACAACTCAGGGAAGAACACGTCGCACTCGAACTCTGAATCTATCTCGGTGATAAGTAGCTCTTCACAACTACTGTGCGGCAAAGCCAGTGCGTAAATCATCGCACCGCCGATGACGAAACACTCGCTGCGTGGGTCGGCCATCTCGAGCGCCTGCTCGAAGGATTCCGCACGCCTGCAACCATCTTCAGGGAAATCGGCTTGGCGCGTGATCACGACGTTGGTGCGGCCAGTCAGTGGACGAAATCGTGCTGGAATCGACTCCCACGTCTTGCGCCCCATGATGACGGTGTTGGCTGGGGCGTTCGGGTCGTTCGCGTGAGCTCCCTTGGTGATACGCGCGAAATACTTGAGGTCAGTCGGCAATTGCCAAGGCATATCGCCATCACTGCCGATGCCACGCTTACGGTCCATCGCGACGATCGCCTTGAAGTTCAAACGGCGACCTCGAACTTGATGAAGGGGTCGTGCTGATAGTTCAGCAATTCGATGTCCCCGAAGCACACCTCGTCCACCGGCTTGACCGCGACCTTGACCTGCGGACGAGGCTTCGGGGTTCGCTGGAGCTGCTCGCGGATGCCATCGATGTGGTTCAGGTAAAGATGTGCATCGCCAATCGTGTGAGTGAAGATGCCTGCTTCCAGGCCGCACTCCTGGGCAATCATGATCATCAGCAAGGCGTAGCTGGCGATGTTGTACGGGACACCGAGTGCGACATCCGCTGAGCGTTGGTAGAGCTGGCAATCAAGTCGACCGTTGACCACATAGAACTGGAACAACAGATGACATGGAGGCAACTTCATGTCAGGGATGTCACCGACGTTCCAGGCGCTGACGATGATGCGTCGACAAGAAGGATCATTCTTGATCTGGCCGATCGCTTGTTGGACCTGGTCGATGCCAAGGCCGCCCCAGTTGCGCCATTGGTGGCCATAGATCGGTCCGAGCTCACCATCCTCATCAGCCCATGCGTTCCAGATTGGGGTGTGCTGGGCCAAGTCGTCGTTGATGTTGGTCGAGCCGCGCAAGAACCACAGCAGTTCACGTACGACTCCGCTGAACAGGACCTTCTTGGTGGTCAGGAGTGGGAACCCGTCGCGCAGGTCGTATTTCGTTTGCGTGCCGAACACGGACAAGGTGCCGGTGCCGGTGCGGTCGCCACGTTCCTCACCGTTGTCGAGGATGTAGCGGACGAGGTCTAGGTAGGCTTTCATCAGCGGTTAAGTGTAAAGCTCTCGGAGGCGAATTTTGACTGTTCGATGGCGTCCGCGAATTTCAGCTCTGCGGGGCTCCAGGCGCCGTCCTCAAAGCGATAACCGAGAGCTGAGCTGAGGGCTGCAGTGATCCCGTCCTGGTCAGGCTCGAAGCCGAGCTCGGCGATCTCGGGGTTGGCATCAGGCCGTTGGATCACCAGGGAACCGTGGAACAGCACCCACCCGTGACGTCGTCGGGCGGCGCTGCCGAGTAGCTTGCGGCCCGCCATGACCAAGTCCAGCGGGGAGCTATCCTCAAAGCACCAGGCGCTGCCTTGAGTGTCGGATAGGAGCTTGTCGCTGCGACGGGTATGGATCGGGACAGATGCTTGACGTTGCAGTTCCGCGGCGAGTACATCGTGGACCGCGCCCATCGCTGCTGCCGGGCCACCAGCGAGCATCCCGCTTTCCGGCACGCATAAGCTGTACGTCAACTCGTGTTGGTGCAAGATGGCCTTGCCCCCGGTCGCGCGACGGACGACATCGAAGCCGCGGGCCTTCAGCTCGAGTAGCGGTAACTGTTCGGCCGCTTGGAAATAACCTAGCGAAATAGTGGGGCGTAACCACCGGTAGAAGCGCAAGGTCGGTTCCTCGCGTGCCTCCAACAAGGCCGCGTCACGTGCCATGTTCTGGGCACCGACCAGGGCGTCGTCGTTCAGGCGACGCCCTGGCTTCAATCGGTGCACTGCAGGTGAGCTCACTCGCCTTGACGGAATGCCAGCTGCGGTTTCTTGACTGCGGCTGCTTCGTCCACTCGCGATACCGGCATGTTGCGTGGTGCATCATGCAGGAAGTCCTCGCCGGCCAAGGCTTCCTTGGCGACCTGGATCATGCACTCGGCGAACTCATCGAGAGTCTCCTTCGATTCGGTCTCGGTGGGTTCGACCATGATGGCTTCATTCACCACCAACGGGAAGTAGACCGTCGGCGGGTGGTAACCCATCTCGATCAAGCGCTTGGCGACATCGATGGTGTGGATGCCGGCTTCGCGCATCGCCTTGGTCGGGCGGGCGACGAACTCGTGCATGCAGGTCCGGTCGTGCGGAACGCGCCAATGGTCACGGACCAGGACACGCAAGTAGTTGGCGTTGATGACCGCGTTCTCCGCAACTCGGCGAATACCCTCAGCGCCAAGGCGCTTGACGTAACAGTAAGCCCTCAACAGCACCATGAAGTTGCCGTGGAAGCCACGAACGCGACCGATCGAGGCAGCAGGAGTGGACAAGGTGTACTCGCCATCCTTTTCGTCGACCTTGGGTGCCGGAAGATACTTAGCGAGTTCTTCGGTCACGCAGATAGGCCCTGAACCGGGGCCACCGCCGCCGTGCGGAGTGGACATGGTCTTGTGCAGGTTCAGGTGCATCATGTCGACGCCGAAATCACCCGGACGAGCGACTCCCATGATGGCGTTGAAGTTGGCGCCATCCATGTAGACCTTGCCGCCTGCTTCATGCACCAGGTGGCAGATCTCGGCGATGTTCTCCTCGAACAAACCAAGCGTGTTCGGGTTAGTGATCATCAACCCAGCGACATCGGGACCGAGGTGGTCCTTCAGGTCTTGGACTTGGCATAAGCCACGATCGGATGACTTGATGGTCACGACATCGAATCCGGCCAACGTGCAGGAGGCAGGGTTGGTGCCATGGGCGCTGTCGGGGATCAGGATGGTGCGCCGCTTGTCATCGCCGCGTTCGTCGAGCCAGGCGCGCAGGACCATCAAGGCGGTCAGTTCGCCATGAGCACCAGCCGCAGGATGCAGTGTCACACCCGGCAGACCGGTGGCAGTGCCCAGGTCGCAGGCAAGATCGTGCATCAATTGCAGGGCACCCTGTACCGACTCGTCGTCCTGCAGAGGATGAAGGCCGGTCCATTCAGGTCGAGTGGCAATCGCCTCATGAACCACGGGGTTGTACTTCATGGTGCAGGAGCCGAGCGGGTAGAAGTTGGTGCTGATGGCGAAGTTCTTCTGACTCAAGCGCGTGAAATGACGCACCAGGTCAAGCTCGCCAGTCTCCGGCCATGCGGGCGGAGCATCGCGACGCTCATCCATAGGCAAGCCCTTGACCGCCGCCTTCAAGTCAGCGCCAGGGGTCTGCATGCAGCGCCGTCCTGGGCGCGAATCCTCGAACAACAGGTTGACTGGGGTCAGGTTCATCGTGCTACCTCCATGGTGCAGGCCGTCTTGGCGACGGCAACCAGCTCGGCGATGTCTTCCGGTCGGGTTCGTTCGGTGCAGGCGAGGGTGAAGACCCCCCCCATGTCGTCATACCAGCGTTCCATCGGCAGGACACCGAACAGGCCACGCTCGCTCAACATCTGCTTGAAGCGCAAGGCGATTTCGGTGCTATCGACCCTGAATGCCACCTCGTTGAAGGAGGCTTGATCAGGGAAAGCGCGATAGATTCCGACTTGTTCAAGTCCAGCGACTAGCTCAAGCATCCGCTGGCGCGATAGGCATGCGACTTCCTCGAGGCCCTTAGGACCTAGTGCAGCCATGTGGACACAGCCACGCAAGGCGATCAATGCATTGTTGGTGCAGATATTGGAGGTCGCCTTCTCACGACGGATGTGT
>CAZJGH010000181.1:2205-5488 GCA_964545405.1 uncultured Planctomycetales bacterium | reverse complement strand
CAGTCTCCGGTGTTGATTCAGCGAGATATGCCGCTGCAACGACTAAGGCGTCGGCCGCGACTGAGGTGCTATCGAAATCACTCGGCAAATCCAATCTGGCTGAATGGTTGACCCGATTACAGCGAACGAAAGAAGCCAGGAGCATAGCCAGCTCGGGGAACTCTGATTCGAATCGGAACAGGGTCGCCCATGGTTCGCCACTCGGGGTGCGGCTCGCGATCTGCGGTAACTGCTGAGCTATCGCGTTCGCGAGTAGCTGCGAATCTCCAGGTGCTCGACGCTGGCCAAGGACTCGCCACGCCACCGTGCGCAAGCCGCGCGCTTCATCTTCATCGAATGACATCGGCGGCGTCATCGCGGTCTCAAGTGCCCATCGACGCCATTCCGCTTCTTCGCTCATCAGCAGCAACTCGACCAAGGTAGCCAGTATCTGATACTCCTGCGGCAGAGGATCGCGCCATTGCCCCATCAGCTCGCGGGCGGCCGGCACCGAGGCGAGCGCACGCATCCCTTCAACTCGGCTGCTGGTCGGTTTGGCTGAATCGAACACGAAATCACGGATCAGCAACAGGTCATCCAACTCACCGTTCGCCGCAAGCACGTAGAAGACTTGGCTTTGTTCACTCGGCATCAATTCCGGCAAGGCACTGCGCAAGTAGGCGCGTGCATCCTCGGAGAATGGACCACGTGCCAAGCCGAGCGGAAAGCGAATGTATTTCGGCAGGTCGTCGATGCTCAACAAGGTGGCGAGTAATGGATCGACTTCTGATGAGCGAGCCAGGTAGCGCACCACGCTGCGGGCAGGCGCACCAGTCGACCAGCCACCATCGATCAGCCATTGCATCGCGACACGTGAGGCTTCCGGTAACGACAAGCTGGCGATTTCCGGCATCCATTGCATCGCCTGACTTGGCGACATGCTTGCAGCACGTTCCTTGTAGATGGTCAACAAGGTCTGCTCATCCGAGAACTGCGGGATGAAGCGGCGGGCCATGCTGCGAGCATTTCGGCCACCCGAGTTGAGCTCCGCGATGAGCGCGGCGGTGATCTCAGGATCCGTGCCGCCACGCGCCAAGGCTGACATGCTCGCACTTCGGAAACTGGATTCGGCACCGCGGGCAAGCTGATAGATGCGCATCCGCGCTGAGGAATCACGTTCGTTGATTGCCCATAGTTGTAAGGCGAACTGAGCGACATAGCCGTCAGCCTCGGTCGCAAGCTGCTCCAGCAAAGGTAGGTCTGCAGCGTTGATGAAGGTCCTCCAAGCGCTGAACAGTCGACGCAAGTAAGGTGCATCTGAGTCAGGAGTGATGCTTGGCAGGATCGAATCCAGGGCCGGGCGGCCGCCGAGCAACAACAAGTACTCGGCGACTCGGCCGCGATCGGCTGCGGCATTGCTTTCATCGAGCACGAAGTCGATCAACACCTCGCGGGATTGATCGAAAGGTGCCTCGAGCAACAGGTTCAGCAGGTCGGTATGACGAGGAGCATTAGGGTCGGCCAACAATGAGGCTATGTGGCCAGCTGCAGACTTATCGATGTTGCCGCGCAGTCGAGCATATGCGGCATCTTGCCACTCCAAGGGAATGGTGTCCTGCCGCCAAGCATCAAGAACGACCCGAATAGCATCAGGGTGGACGCCAGCTCCCAGCGGGTTAGATTCAAGGTGTGTGGCTGGCGTGAGCTGTGCCAAGTGCCAAGCCAAGGTGACATCGATAGAAGCCTCGGTCGGAAGTGGCGAAGTGGCGCCATCGTGAATCCAAGCCAGCAGGTTAGGCTCAGGTTCTTGACCGAACAATGGACATGCCGACAACCAAGGGGCAACAAACAGGATCAGGGACTTCACTCGATCACCTCGGTAGGGTTCGCCCGCCACTCGCGCATGGACTTGGATAACCACTTGGCCAAGTCAGAAGCCGTCAGCCCATCTTGCCCCCATTCCGCTGCATACATGTCGCCGGCACGACCATGCAGATATGCACCGAGGCGCGCGGCATCGAACGGGGTAATGCCTGCTGCGAGCAGCGCACCGACATGCCCGCTAAGGACGTCACCGCTACCTGCCGTCGCCAAAGCTGAATTGCCGCTGCGGTTGAGCTTGACTCCAAGTTGACGTTGGCCGATCAGAGTACCTGCCCCCTTGAGCAGGACCACCGAATCACATGCACTCATGAGTTGGGTCATGGCAGCATCGCGGTCAGCCTGGATCAATGAGGCTGAATCCCAACCGAGTAGCCGAGCGGCCTCGCCGGGATGTGGAGTGAGGATCATGTTGGAGGAGCAGATGTTCAGGTCAACGTCCGTAGCGGCAAGTTGGTTCAATCCATCAGCATCCAATAGGATGGGAATTTCAGGATCCTGGCTCTGTAATGCTTCGAGGAGCTGAGGCACCCACGCGGTTTCCGGTGAGGGGCCAAGGCCAGGGCCGATGACCAATGCGTCAGACCTGGCCGCAACTTCCAGGATGGTGTCAATCGATGAGCCCTCAAGCTGTCGCTGGCCAGCATCGCCGTTGGTGTGCACCATCGCGGCTGGCACCGCTTCTGTCAGGGCCGGCAATATGCCATGAGGGCAGACCACCTCGACATAGCCAGCGCCACTGCGGAGGGCGGCAGTCGCAGCCAACGCCACGGCGCCTGCCATACCATCACTTCCTGCCACCAATAAGACTCGACCACAGTCGCCCTTGTGCGCATCTTCAGGGCGCGCTTGAAGTCGCGGTAGAGGGTCTTGGTCTTTCACGGCTCTTGAGGATATCGCCAAGCCTCGCGACCGCATAATCTGTAGCGATGGCAGAGCCACGCCCCACCAAACTCGAGGTTTACCGCGATGAATCGGTAGCTCGCGATTACGACCAGCGGTGGGCTGGTGCGGTCGGAGCGAAGCGGGATGCACGTAAGGCCAAGGCCTTGCGCAAGGCGCTGGCATGCATCGAGGAGTTCCGCGATGAAACGGCGAACAGCCTGTTGGACATCCCTTGTGGTACCGGCCGCTTCTCGCAACTCTGGTCGGACCGCGACTTGGTCGTCTTGGGTGCAGATCTAGCCCTGCCGATGCTTCTTGAAGCGCAGGCTAAATATCCTGATTCCACTTATTTAGCCGCCGACCTTGCAAAGCTGCCGTTCGCTGACGACAGCGTTGATGTCGCGATCTGCGTGCGTTTCCTGCATCTGGTGCGCGACCCGGAACTTCGTATCGGATTCCTGCGCGAGTTGAACCGTGTCAGTCGCTTAGGAGCTGTCATCGACTACCGACATGGACGAACATTGCGGGTTTGGGGGCG
>CAZJGH010000181.1:0-2182 GCA_964545405.1 uncultured Planctomycetales bacterium | reverse complement strand
CCACAAGTTGGGATTGCGCGAAGGCGCCCCAGCTAATCCTTCGCCGCAACGGATTCGTCATGAGGTCGCCGCAGCAGGTTTCCGGAAACTGGATTGGATTCACGTGCATCGGGCACCACTTTTATCCGATAAAGTGCTGATTCCGGTAGTTGCTGCGGAATCTGAGCCTCCGAAAATATAGAATATGGGCATGAAGATCATCTCCACCCCGCTCGAACATACGTTCCGTGAATGGGGTGCCGACTTCCTTGAGATGGACCACATTCGCCTGCCCCTTCGGGTCGCAGGCGCCGGCCCGGAATACGAAGCCGCACGCACCTCCACCATGCTCGCTGACGGCGGCGACCGCGCTTGGATCGAGATGCGCGGTTACGACTTTGTGGATTTCCTACAACGCATCTTGTCTTCGGATATCTCGAAACTAGAAGCGGGCGCTGGACAATGGTCTGCGATGCTTGATGGCAAGGGCCATTGGGTTGCTGACCTGCTGCTCTACCGCTTGGATGTCCCGGAAGGTGAGATCAGCATCGGTGTCGATATGCCGACTGAGTGCTATCGACATTTCCTCGAGCAGGTTGAAGCGTATCACTTCGCTGAGGATATCGAATGGCTGACTCCTGAACCGACTCGCCTGTTGCTGCTCGGCCCGAGTGCGCTTGTTGCAGCGGAAGCTGCTTCTCCCCTACGGTTCTCGAACGAGGGCGATTTCGCCAGCGACCGCGCTGATGGGATGCTGATGCTGCGTCGCCCTGACCGAGGGGTTGATTGTGTCGAGTTCCTGGGCAGTGAAGATGATGTCGTCGCCCTAGCTAACTCCCTGCGCGAGCAAGGAGCCGTTCCTGGAGGATGGGTTGCGCTGGACATCCTGCGAGTCGAGGCTGGCCGCCCGCGGTGGGGATCTGATTTCGATCAGCATGTCACCTTGCCTGCGAGTAACGAATGGCACCGTGCATCGATCACCAAAGGTTGCTACGCCGGTCAGGAAGTGGTCGCCAAGATCAACACCTATGGCGAAGCGCCACGACAGTTATGCAAGTTGCACTTCGAAGGACCACCACGGCCCTTGGTAGGTGCCGAGATTCATGATGCCGAGGGGCACAAGATGGGTCGAGTAACCTCGTGGGTCTGGTCACCGCAAGAGAACTCCGCTGTCGGGCTCGGGATGTTGCGTCGCCGAATCGCCGTCGACGGTACTGAAGTCCAGGCGATCGACCCCAACGACGGTACTGCAGTCAACGCTACTGTCGAAGTCCCTGAGAAGGTCTTCGGTTGAGCAACCTTCCTCGTTACGCGCTCGCGATGGTCATCCTGCTCATCGCCTTCGTGTTCTTCGCTTCGGTCTCCTGTCCGCCGATCGCGGAACGCGATGCGGATACCGAGGAACCGGCTGAGTATCCACTCAAAGCAGACCCTGGCACCACCAAGGAACTGCCTGGTCCCCTGCAGATCGAGGACGTCTTCCAACGCGAGGACATCCCCGATGAACAGGCTTTCAATAACTGCATCGTCTTCGTGCGTGCAGCCGACGGCCAGCCCCTTGCGGGTGGCAGCGTGAAGGTCTTCTCCTCAGACCAGCAACGGACCAACCCGCTCATCAATGGAGTGACCGATGAGCACGGCTACCTGACGATCAAATGGCTGCCTGAAGGAAGTTATCGGTTTGAGGTCAGCCATAGCGTCTACTTCTCGTCCGATGATCTCACCCTTAATGTCCCGGCCGACACCGAGCAGGAATTAGAAGTGATCTTGGAGATCGGTGCGCGCATCAGTGGTGAGTTACGCACCCCCACTGGAGAACCGGTGCGCCATGGGATAGTCAGGTTCAACAACAGTGAGGAGCAAGTCGGATAGACTGGCAAGGCGGATGCCGCCGGGAACTTCGACAGTGGCCCGATCACTCCTGGGTTATGGAATGTCGAGTGGGCAGAACACATCCACGCCGACGCGCCGCAGGCACTGCGCTTCGACGCTGCACTTGCACCAGGCAATCACCGGCGTCTGCGTTTCACCATGACCGGCGCTAGCGCGACGGACGACCCAGCGGTGGGCGTGACCGAGCTACTGGATTGAGACCAGGCGTAGGCTAGAACAGGTTCTTCATCCGATTCGGCTTGTAGCCTGGGAAGAACTCCTTCGGTGGTTCGAAACCAAGTGAGTTCTCCATCACGGCGTTGAACACGTC
>CAZJGH010000180.1:0-5549 GCA_964545405.1 uncultured Planctomycetales bacterium | reverse complement strand
CAGGTACATGTCGGGCCAGGTGTCGTAATAGGCCCTCAGACAATCATCCATCCTCACGTCTCGATCTATGAGCGGGTGACTTTAGGCGCCGGCTGTGTGGTGCATGCCGGCACCGCGATCGGTGCTGCAGGCTTCGGTTACGTCTGGGATGGCCAGCGCCATCTGCCGGTTCCGCAAGTGGGCGGTGTGCAGATCGGGAATGGAGTCGAGATCGGTACCAATACCTGCATCGATGCCGGTACCTTCCAGCCGACAGTCATCGGCGATGGCTGCATCCTGGATAACCACGTGCAAGTCGGCCACAACGCCCAGCTCGGGCGCGCCGTGGTGTTGTGCGGCAAGGCCGGGATCAGTGGTTCCACCGTCATCGGCGATGGCGCGGTTTTCGGTGGTCAAGCCGCTACAGTCGGGCATCTGACCGTTGGAGCTGGAGCCAAGATCGCTGCACGTGCCGCCATCATGAAGGATGTTCCAGCCGGCGCGACGGTGGCTGGATTCCCCGCCATCGATATCAAGCAACATCAGCGTGATAAGGTGAAGTTGCGTCGGTTGCTGCGCGATGCGGACAAGCAGTGAACTTGCCGAGCAGCTACGACTAAGCTGACAAGCGCAGGTGCAACTGCAGCAAGTTCTGGCGGAACAGGCTGGCGTCGAGCAGGTGCATGGCATCATCGAACTGGCACCAGTTCACCGCGGCGATCGACCCGCTTGGTTTGACTTGCAGGTCGTGGTGCGGAATCTGGAAACCGACCGGCCATTGCACCAGCTGCAGGTCGCCGATGTCAGAAATCAGGCCCCAGGGCGGTGAAACCAGGTCGAAGGCATGGGCCACGCCTATTTCGGTGAAGACCTGGCGCAGCGCCGCGTGACGCACATCCTCGTCCAAATCGATAGATCCGACCACAGGACGCCATACTCGCTCTTGCCGTGGCTCCGCCTGTAGAAGAAGATATTGCGGCCCGCCCTCCCTAAAGCGATAGAGGAAGACATGGACTTCATGACGTTGTCCAAGGTCTCCAAGATCGGCAGGTAGGTAGCGGCGTTCCATTTCTTGCCCAAAAGGCTTCATTCATGAATCGGCTCACACGCCTCTGGACTGAACTGTGCGCACGCACCGATTATGAATCGTGTAGTCGTCCGCGGGCTGCCCGTTTCAGGCTAGACAGCATCGAACAGCTGCTGAAACGCCTCGAGAACCCACATTCAGCCCTTCCGGTCATTCACGTGGCGGGTTCCAAAGGCAAGGGCACCGTAAGCCATTTTCTTGAACGGGGCCTGCGTGCGGCTGGATTTCGCACTGGCCTGTACACCTCACCACACTTGTCCGACTGGCGTGAGCGTATGAGGGTTGATGGAGTACTCGCTTGCGACGAAGTGATTGCCGACGCATTCGAACAAGTCCTGGCTGCCTCCGACGAGAGCGAGACTTTCTTCGACCTGTTGACGGCTTCCGCCATCTTGGTGTTCAAAGGAAGTGGGTGTGACATCATGATCCTCGAGACCGGTCTCGGTGGGCGTTTTGATTCCACCAATGTGGTCGCACCACTTTCCGCAGTAGTGACTTCGATCGAACTCGAGCATGTCGACGTTTTGGGCGATGACCTGGCGACCATCGCCGGCGAGAAGGCTGGCATCTTCAAAGCCAATGCATCCTTATGGTGCGGGCTCAACATGCCACAAGTAGCGCTTGATGTTCTGCGCCAGCAAGCGGATTCCTGTGGTGAAGAGTTGCAGCAGCCACACTCGAGCTTGCCTTACTTCGAGCACCCGCAAGCCCACATGCACGACAACTTCATGCTTGCGCGCGCTGTACTTGCGGATCTGCCTGAACCGTTCACCGTGGCCGCGAGCTCACTTGAAGGTCTAGCTCGACAGCCGCATGCCCTGGATTTGCCGGGCCGCTGGGAGCGCCGCCAATTGGCGGACGGGCGAACGGTCATCCTTGATGTCGCTCATTCAACCAATTCACTGGTCTCGGTGCTGCAGGCATTCCGATCGGAGTTTCCTGACCAGCAACGTGGTGTCGTCGTTGCCCTCCGCGACGACAAGGACGCCCAGGAGCTCGCCGACTCTATCCTGAGCAGTACTGGAGCTCGCCCGGACAACGAGACTTGGTGGACAGCATCGGCCGGTGACCATCCACGCTCGGCCGACCCGGTTAAAATCGCCCCCTGCTTCAGTGCTACCGCCCTACAGGGACTATCCCTGCCGACTGGGCCGGAAGTCCTGCTTGTCACCGGCTCCACCTACCTTGTCGGCGCCATCCGTCCGCACACCAACCCACCGATTGCCGAGTGAATTTCGAAGATAGTGAAGTCAGATTGACATACCGCAGCGAGATGGTCGAGGAGTTGCGGGCCCTTGGCAGCAAGCAATTGGGGGATCTGGAGCTACTCCTGCCCAACAGCCTTGGCTTCTGCTGGGGAGTGGATCGGGCCTTGGCGATGGTCGAACAAGCTCGGGCCGAGCATCAAGGTCGCCCGATGTGGCTGATCTCATCGATCATCCATAACCCTCGGGTCAATGCGGATCTCCGTGAACAAGGCATCGGCTTCTTGCGCGGCCGCCATGCGATCGAAGGTGCATGGGAGCAGCTGGATGACCAGGATGTGGTCATCGTGCCGGCCTTCAGTGCGACGGTCGAGGACATGAACTATTTGCGTGAGCGCCAAGTAACGGTGGTCGATACCACTTGCCCATGGGTAATCAAGCCACATAAGCGCACCTTGAAGTACCTTAAGGAAGGCTTCACCACCATCATTCATGGTACTGTCGGACATGAGGAAACTGCCGCGACATGTTCACTTATCGAGAGCGAAGGGGGGCACTTCGTGGTGGTCTATAGTGTCGAGGAAGCCGAGGTCTTGGCAGGTTTCATCGAGGGCACGATCGGCGCCGATTATCTGCGCGACAACTTGCGTCCGGGTTCCTTCTCCTCGGGCATCGACGTCGACCGCGACCTGCGCCATCTTGGAGTCATCAATCAGACCACCATGCTTGCCAGCGAGTCGCGAGCCATCGGGGACCGCCTGAAGGATGCGCTCATCAAGCGCGATGGTGAAGCCGCGTTGGCTGACAACTTCCGTGACTTCGACACCATCTGCCGAGCCACCCAAGACAATCAAGATGCCGCTGCCGCAGTGGCCGCCCTGAAGCCTGATGTTTACCTGGTGGTGGGGGGGTATGACTCGTCCAACACCAAGAATCTGGCGCGGGTCGGACGTCGTCTCGGAGTGCCGGCTTTCCATATCGAAGGCCCACATTGCATCAATGATTCCCTCGAGCATCGTCACCGTGACAGTGGTGAGATCCTGTTCGAATCTGGCTGGTTGCCGGCTGTACGGCCTCTCAAAGTGGCTTTCACGGCTGGGGCGAGCACTCCCGACGCCTTGTTGGGGGAGGTGATCGAGCGGCTGGTGGATTACGTCGAAAAATATCCTACCAAAGTGGAATAACCTGTCTTAATATCCCATGTCATGTCAGAGACATCCTCCTCAGTTTCCATCGGTGATCTGGTCACCGCTAATCCCGGACGTTCCCGTGTTTTCGAGAAGTTCGGCGTCGATTATTGCTGCCGCGGCAACCAGACCCTCGAAGAGGCCTGCACCGCTGACGGCAAGGATTTTGCCGCCATCAACGCTGCGCTAGCCGAGTTTGACGCATCAGGTGAGTCAAGTGATGAACCAGATTGCGGAGCGATGAGCCTGACTGAACTGGTCGATCATCTCGAAGCCACGCACCACGAGTATCTCAAGGCTGAGATGCAGCCCCTTAGCGAATTGATCGAGAAGGTATTCCGGGTGCATGGTCGCAATTTCGCTTGGATTGGCGATTTGCGCCGTGTTTACCGCGATCTAGTGATGGAGCTGAGTGCCCACCTCGATAAGGAGGAGATGGTCCTTTTCCCGATGATTCGCGAACTGGAACGTTCCGCGGCCAAGCCTAGCTTCCACTGCGGAAGTGTCGGCAACCCCATCAACGTGATGGAAATGGAGCATGACGCAGCCGGCCTTCATCTTTCGGCGATGCGCGATTTGGCGCAGAATTACCAGCCACCTGAGGATGCTTGCAACAGCTTCCGGGCGATGATGCAGCGGCTTGAGGCTATGGAATATGACATTCACCGTCATATCCATAAGGAGAACTCAATTCTCCACCCCAAGGCAAAAGAGCTGGAAGAGGCCCTGTAGCCCGCAAGACGGGCAATGGGGCAAGGACTTCGCATTTAACGTTGCCACAGCTTTTTCTTGGGTGATAGGCTGTTGAGTGGGTATTATTTGCCCCTTTGTCTCATTTTTGCCCCCTCTCCGCGCATGAAATCAATTCTCACTCTCGTAGCCGCCGCTACGTTCGCAACTACTGCCTCCTCCCAAATCCTTTCTGAGGATTTTTCCACTGGCGTTCCACCAGCAGGTTGGACCGTCGTCGACGTTGCCGGTAGCGGCGTTATCGGCTGGGTGCCTGGCATCTTCGATCCATACACTGGTGTTGACCGCACCGAAATGGCTTTCCATGACTACGACTACCTGCTTCCAGCAGATACGCTCCTGATCAGCCCTACCATGGATCTTTCTTCTTCGAACGGAACCACTCTCACCTTCCTTACCGAAACGGAATGGGCTGAGTGGATGGCTCACCACCCATACACCTTGAGCAATGGCGTTTCCACTGCCGAGGTCAGCACCGATGGTGGTGCTTCCTGGACAGTCGTCTGGACTGATGATGTCATCATCGACTTCAACCCAGTCACTATCTCGGTCGACTTGTCAGCTTACGACGGCATGAACAACGTTCAGGTCGCCTTCCGTTACTTCGGATTCGATGCTCACTCCTGGTGGGTCGATGATGTTGAAGTAGGCAATGGTCCTGGACCTAACTACTCGATCCTCGGTCTTGCTGGTGGCGGTAACGCGACCTTGACCGTTTCTGGTGCGACCGCAGGTGGCGGTGTCCTGATCGGATACTCGCTCACCGGTGCAGGCCCAACCGTGACTCCTTTCGGTCCTGTCGCGATGAGCATGCCAATCAGCCAGTTGCCAACCCTGACCGCTAACGCTTCTGGCGTCGCTTCGATGACGACTGGCGTTCCTGCTCAGGCAAGTGGTTTCACCTTGTACTCACAAGCTGCAGACCTGTCTTCTGGAGTACTGACTAACGCCCTTGCCGAGTTGATCCTCTAGGATTCAACTCCTCACACAACGGCCTTCCCCAGTCTCCTGGGGGAGGCCGTTTTCGTTTTCACCACGCGCAGTCATCGCCGCGCCTTGTAATCAGGCCCGGGCTTCTCCTCGTTGCGGCCGGTGCCGCCATAGACGCTTTCGAGCTCTTCAAGCAGCTCCAAGTAGGACCTATAGCGTGATTTAGGCAGACTCCCATCCTCGTGGGCGGCGATCATCGCACAGTCAGGTTCGTCCCGATGCAAGCACGCGGGGAACCTGCATCCACTGCCGAGTTTTTCCATCTCGGGGAAATGCAGCCGCAGTTCATGTGGCGGGATGCCGAACGGCCGGAACTTACGCACACCGGGAGTGTCGATCACTGCTCCACCC
>CAZJGH010000179.1:0-5591 GCA_964545405.1 uncultured Planctomycetales bacterium | reverse complement strand
CTTTGTTTCATGCCGCCGAACGGCACGCGGAAGTCGCGCTTGTTCCAGTTGTTGACCCACACCATGCCTGATTCGATTCGAGCGGCCAAACGATGAGCGCGGGACAGGTTCGAGGTCCAGATCGAGGATGCGAGACCATATTGCACGGCGTTGGCCATGCCCAAGGCCTGTTCCTCGGAATCGAACGGATGGACCGTGACGACTGGCCCGAAGATCTCTTCAGTCGCCACGCGACAATCGATCGGTAATCCAGCGATGATGGTCGGCTCGAAGAAAGCACTCCCCTCCGGCCCGACCTTCTTGCCGCCGGCGACGACGGTACCCCCCTCCTCGACAGCAAGGTCCACATAGGCGCTGACCTTCTCACGATGATCATGCGAGATCAGGGCACCCATGCTTTCACCTGGAGTCCAGTCACCAGCAGCCACCTCTGCGCGCAGGCGCTCGACGAACTCATCGCAGATCGAGCGTTCGACCAGTAATCGCGAACCACAAAGGCACACTTGACCTGTGTTGAAGAACGCCGCACGAGCCACTCCAGCGACAGCATCATCGAGATCGCAGTCAGCGAAGACCAAGCTGGGATTCTTGCCGCCTAGCTCCAAGCTGACCTTCTTCAGCATCGGCGCTGCGGCACCGGCAATGTGACGACCGGTCAGGGTACCTCCAGTGAAACTGACTGCTTTGGTGTCAGGATGGAGCACTAAGGCCTCGCCGGCCTCATTACCTAAGCCGTTGACGACGTTCAGCAGGCCATCTGGGGCGCCCACCTGAGAGAACACTTCCGCACACATGGTGGCGGTAGTCGGCGTCAGCTCAGATGGCTTGGCGACCACGGCATTGCCCATCGCGATCGCTGGTGCCACCTTCCAAGTGAAGATGTGCAGCGGGAAGTTCCAAGGAGTTATCAGTGCTACCGTGCCAAGTGGCTGACGCAACGTGTAGTTCAGCCCGTCTTCCATTTGGTGGCATGCCGTCGAGTCATTGCGGACGGCGGCAGCGTAGTAACGCAGGTTGTCCAAGGCGCGAGGGATGTCGCCATTGGTAGTGGCCGCCAAGGTCTTGCCGCTGTCTGTAGCCTCGGCCGCAGCGAACTCGGGAATCCGCTCGGCGATCGCATCAGCAACCGCGATCAACAACTGACTACGCTCCAACACGCTCAAGCGCTTGGCGGCATTCGCTGCAGCCACGGCAGCAGCCACATCAGTGGCATCGCTGCGTGGTATCAGCCCACAAGCCTCGCCAGTCTTCGGGTCGACGTTGTCGATGTAAGCACCACCTTCAGGTGGTACGGCTTGACCATTAATCCAGTTCGTCAGTTTCACAGGTACTCCTCCCAATCGAAGTCGTAGCGTTCGGTATCGGGGTCCCACTCATCCCAAGTGGGGATGTCCTCAAGCTCGTCCAAGTATGAACTAGGCACTACCCCCGGAACCAGGAAGGCCTTCTGTCGGTGCAGCGAATAGGGATTTCGCAGTTCAATGCCAAGAACCCCAAGGACTGCACGTGCCAGGTACCAGGTTGCCTGGGAATTCCAGCCGTGGGCGATCTTGATCACCACCCCAAGGCCTCGCGGGTAATCGGGGTGGTCGATCGCCAGACCGAGCAGGCCGTCAGCCCCCTCCTTGGCCAACACGCGACCACTCGATGACTTGAGGATTGTCGAATCCAGACGGTTGAAGCCACCGACCAGGTCAGGATGGCGGAACATCGCCTCCCATATCCAATCCTCGTTCTTGTCGCGCGCCAAGCCGGCGTAAAGTTGCGCAAGCTCGCCGACGGTATTCGACATGGTCGGCAAGCCGCAGCCATCGCGGGCAATCCGCAGTGGCCGCCAATCACTACCCAGGTAACGCTGGACCTGCTGGAGATATGCCTTGAAGAAAGGGTGCTGAGGCAGCAGGTACCCGACTTCTTCCCAGCCTTTCAGTTGGCAACCGCGCAGCAAAGCGGCATGCTCGCCGCTGCAAGTGTGGAACCAGCGGCGTGGTCGACGTACCTGACGGCCGAACTGCACAAGCGGCACGTCGAGTGGAGCCTGCATGAGTCCCCAGTCATCCTCTGCAAGGATCGATTGCGCTGCTTCAACGTGAGCGGCGTCGCCATTATGCGAGGCGACAGCGATAGCTCGTTGTTTCCAGTCCAACTCCGCAGCCAACTCATCGGTGAAGACCTTCATCATCAGCGGCTTCATCATGCTGCGCCCATAACACAGCACGTTGCCACCGAAACTATGGAAGATATCATCGCCGTGGGACCAAGCGACGGCGCCGTGGATGGTCGTCTCGGAAACTCCATTACGGCGGAAATCCACCAATGGCTCCCATTCGACATCACGTCCGGTAGGTATGCCCGCCACTTGCTCGCCGAGAGGTGATCTCGGGTACATGGCATCACGCGGGCGTGCCTTCTCGTGAAGGTCGTCACTCATGCGTGCGCTCCGTTGACCAAGGGAATCACTTCCTCGTAGAAGGATGACATGTTGCGCTGAACACGTTGGTTATCGTGGTTGTAGAAGTCGAACCACAGCATCATCCGGTCCTCTGGATGGAAGCGCTCACTGATCTGTTCCGCGATCTCCTGAGCATTTCCTACCAAGGCATTCTCGGTAGCGCCAGCGACCTTGTGCGGGTCGATGGTCCCCTCCAATGCGTTCCAGTATTCGGACAGCGCAGACTTGGCTTCGGCATGGGCAGCCGTCGATTGTTGCTCCGGAGTGAGGCCAGGTTCGCAATTGAGGAACACCATCACCGTGCGCGGCATATAAGAACGCTGCCACGGACCACCATCAGGATGATAGGTGCTGCGTAATCGCTCATGGGTGGCATTGATGACCTCGTCCGCGGTGATCGACAGGTTGAACACCTGTACCGGCATGATCCGGTTCAAGTCATCCTGTAAGGCCGGATCATGCGAGCCGACCACCAACTGCAGCAGGTCACGGCGCCAATCTTGAGGCACGACCTTCACCTTCTCGAACTTCCAGCGCTTGTCGAACGGCACCACCTCAGGCAGTTCCCCACCGTGGGTATCGACCCAAGCCTGCTGTACCCGCTGCCAATCATCATCACTACGGAAGTTGCTGCGATCGAGGTTGATGGCCGGGCTCTGCTCGCTATCGATCACGTCGCCACGCAGCAATTTCAGGAAGATGTGACACGCTTCACGGAACATCTGGCCCTTATATGCCGGCCACGCCGCCTGCTCGACGGCATCGCGATAGTCGACTCCATACGCACGGTTCATGAACTCGAACCGACCTGCCGCGAAACCGACGTGAATGCGTCGCTTCTCTTGAGGGTCGAGACCATGCAACGCGCAGAATGCTGCGATGCGCTCAGCTGCCGCGATAGGACCGCCGTTACAAACGATGTTCATGACCGCCGCACCTGTTTCGATGTTATTGGTGCAAGCGAACACCTTATGGGCAAGCTGGCAGAAATCCACGTTCAAGCCGACTTCCCCTTGGAAGTGCGGGACCACAGGACGTTCGTTCTCCTTCTGGACCTCGGTGGAAAGATGTGACTCGGCGATCCAAGCGCACTTATACCCCAATCGGTCGGCCAACCGGACCTGTTCGAAGAAGTTGCTGAACATGGTCTCCTCATTTGGCGTATGGCCTGCGACCGGAGTCTGGCAGATCGAGAAGAAGACGTCGAAATCCATGGCTTAGATCGAATTCAAGCGCCCACCATCGACGGCGATGGATTGACCACGCACGAAGGCGCCGGCCTCGCTGGCAAGGAATGCCGCCAACGCAGCTAGTTCACGAGGGTCGCCGAGCCGACCTTCCGGCACCGTCGCCAACCAGTTGGCCTCCACATCGTCTTCCGAAATTCCCTGGCGTCCGGCGACAGTGGACTTCAATGAATCCAGTCGATCGGTGGCGGTGAATCCCGGCAACAGGTTGTTGATGGTGATACCTGGAGGCAACTCCTTGGCGAGGGTCTTAGCCCACGACGCCATCGCACCACGCACGGTGTTGGAGACTCCCAGCCCGGCGATCGGTTCCTTCACTGATGTGGAGATGATGTTGAGGATGCGGCCGTAGCCAGCAGCCTTCATTCCGCCGACCAGACGTTGCACCAGGTAATGGGAAGCGAACAGATGCCTATGTAGAGGCTTGAGGAAATCCTGGTCGCTTGCATCGAGCAATGGTCCTCCGGGAGGGCCACCACTGTTGTTCACCAGGATGTGCACGGCGCCATTCGTGGCGACCAACTCGTCGGCGGCGGCGGCAAGGGCCTGACGGTCCTCGAGGTCAACTGCGGAGACCCCCACCGAAGCTGCTCCGGCGGCACTGCACTCATCAGCAAGTTGAGCGAGCTTATCGGTGGAACGAGCGAGCAATGAAAGCTTCGCTCCGGCTGCGGCCATGGCGAGAGCCACTTCTCGACCGATACCGCTACTGGCGCCACAAACCAAGGCATGGCGGTCATTCAGGGATGTTGACAATGTCATGAATCACTAACTCCAATCGGAATTCCGCACTTCCCAGAGTTCGGGGAAGAAGCGCAGGCTGAGCCGGGACTCGAGGAAAGGTACGCCACTCGAACCGCCGGTGCCCTTCTTGCCGCCGATGGTGCGCGAGACCATGAGGATGTGCGCAGAGCGGAAGTTTGACCACATCGTATCCAGATCAAGTAGTGCCTCGCAGGCCAAGACCCAGTGGTACTCGGTCTTGGCGTCCTGGTAGAGCTCACGGAAGACATCCACCAAGTCGTCGTTCAACTGATGAGTCTCGGTCAGCTTGCGGTTGAGGACCTCATCAGGAACCTCGTACCCTGCGCGTGCCATCGCATGCAGGAAGCTGTCATAGAGGCTTGGGGCCTCGAAGCGAGCCTGTAGGCGCTCCTTCTCTTCGGGGCGGGCTTCGAAGAACTGGAAGAACCAAGGATCCCGTTGTCCGCAGGCGAACTCCATCTCGCGGAACTGCACGGATTGAAAGCCACTGCCAGTGCCTAGTGCTTCACGGAATCCAGCGAACTCATCGGGGGTCAAGGTGCCTAGCAACTGGATCTGCTGAGTAAGGCAAGTGAGGATAGCTTGAACCCGCTTGAGCACCTTGAGCGAACGGGCGACGTCGTCGTTGTTGAGGAACGTGACCATCAACCCGACTTCATGCAAGGCTTCCTTGAACCACAACTCGAAACTCTGGTGGATCACGATGAAGAACATCTCATCGTGGTGCAGGGGATCCGATCGCAGGTGCTGTAGCGAAGTAAGTTCTGGCACCTTCAGATAGCTGTTGTAGTTCAGCTCCTCCAGCTTCAAGCGGTCATAGTCAGCAAGTCTCTCAGTCATGGTGGGCGTAGTTTAACGCCGATTAGAGACATTTCTTTCCCGCCCTGAGCGTGCGGTTAGAATTGATTCATGGCCTACTGGTTGGTGAAAGAGGAACCCACGAAATACACCTTTGAGATGTTTCTCAAGGATTGTGAGACATGTTGGGATGGAGTGCGCAACTACCAGGCCAGAAACAACTTACGGGAAATGCGAGAAGGAGATGGAGTGGTGTTTTATCACTCCGGCAAGCTCAAGTCGTCGATGGGCACTGCGGTGGTGACCAAGGAGGCATACCCAGACCCGAC
>CAZJGH010000178.1:0-5700 GCA_964545405.1 uncultured Planctomycetales bacterium | reverse complement strand
CCCCGTCCCTGGATTCCGCGCCACCTCCGCACGCGCCCGACCATGGCTCCAGAACCGGTGGAAGCACCGATTGAACCAGTCAAGCCGGCCCCAGTGGTTGCGCCGCCCCCAGTATCAGTCGTCATGGCACCTGCCATCGATAACGCCCAGTGCCCGCCACCGACCTACCCGCGCCGGGCCCAACGCCTGCGCTGGCACGGGCTGACCATGCTGTTGGTTGATGTCGACGCGAAGGGCAACCCCATACGCATCACGGTGCGCACCTCCAGCGGCTACGACATCTTGGATGAGGCCGCGATCGAAGCCGTCGAGAAGTGGCACTTCCATCCGGCGACCCGTAATGGCGTCGCTGAGGGTGGCAAGCTTCTGGTACCGATCCGGTTCGAAGCGCCCAAGTAAGCGACAAGCCTATTTGGTGTAGGTCGCCGTGCTGAGCATCTTGAGGAAGACGTCCAACTCGCCATTTGCCTCGGCATCTTCATGCATGGTGATCATGATCTGGAAGAAGCGGTCCTGGACGATGTCCATTATGGCCCAATAGAGATCGATGAAATTGCCTTCCTCGTCATGGGTCGAGAAGCGATGCAGATCGACCTGCTCACCGAGGAATAAAGTGGCACCAGTCGACACCTTCAACTCTCCGGTTGAGCCCAACATCGCTTCCACGCCTGCCTTCAGGGATTGCACGTCTTCTTCCACGAACGACTCGGTGAAGTAGACCTCCATGAATCTGCTGTCGTCGAACGGATCGCTGATCTCAAGGAACCTCTCTTCGCCGTCCTTGATGTCCCACAGGAACCCGACTGGTACCGCTATCTGCAGGCCATCGAACACGGCCAACTCGTCAGGATATTCCTTTATCCCTTGCAGGACCAAGCTATCCAATAAGGCTGCAATGGCCTGCTTCGCTTCAGCGTCGTCGGCGATGGAACTCGAGCGTACCAACACTGCGGCTTCGTTGAGGCGCGCTGTCCAGGTGGTGAACTCATATTCATCCTCACCCTCGGCACCGGCGAGGATCGTGTTGCGTACGGCAAATGCCCCCCCGACCATGGTTGTGGTCGTGCTTTCGGAATGAAGCAAGTCATCGGGTTGACTGAAAGACTTACCTATCTCGATCGGGAATGATGCGCGGCGAGTCTTGAAGTTTCTCTTGGCACGCGCTGCCAAGCTGAAGAAGGTGTCAGTCGGCAGGCAATCAGACCATCCCTCGACATCGACACGCACTCGAGTGAGTCCATCACGCGTCTCGAACTTGAACTCGCTGCCGAATGCCGTTGAGGTCAAGTCCAAGGACCAATCGGCCGGGTCAAACGTCAGGCGGGCATCCTTCGAGGATACATACCGCAAACCATCATCAAGGTCCGTCAAACCGCCATGGAGGTTGGCGAAGATCCACAATGCCGCGTTAGCATCGGTAGAACATGAGATGACAGCCGTGATCAGTTCACCACTTTTATGCGGAGAGGGCAGGGCGTTTATCTGAAAATCATCTCCATCAAAACTGAAAGCTATCGAGAGCCCTTCCTGCTCGACGCCAAACACCGACCCGCCTATCCCCCAAGACTCACCGAACTCGGCTGTCGGGTAATACTGCTCGACGATAGCTCTTAACTCCTTCTCGAACTCGCCTTCACCCAGAGGTGCATCATGTAGGTCGAGGAGGATCTGGAAATCAAGCTGGTGCTCCGGGAATGGAGGCGTCATGACGAAGCGCCGCTTGTCTCCTTCTTCGAGTTCGAGCTTCAGGAATCCTGGGTAGAAGAAGCTCAAGCCATGGTCTTGTCGAAGATTACGTCCACCTAATACGTCCCGCAGAGCACTGTCCATTCCGGGTGCGGTTAGGTCGGACACGACCTCAGAAAGGAATGAGGTCATCACGTCACGGGTCTCTGGAGTGCACTCGAAGTTGAAGGAGATGGCACTGCCCTCAACCGGAATGTAGTAGCTATAGACATGCTGCAATTCGCCTGCTGGGTTCAAGATGTCCATTCGTGTACCAGCAAGAATCCCTTCACCTGCCCATACCCCTGGCCAACGGTTGCGTAGGTATTGGCCGCCGGCTGCCTTGATTGCCTGCTCCACTTCCGTGTTTCGTTTCCCTTCGAACTGCGAGTCGACGAGATACAAGTTGCCGGGGTCGCTATCTGGCGGGACGCTGATCTCCAGTACTCCCTGAGGATGACCCAATCGCAGGATCTGCACGCCGCTGATTTCCTCACGGCTTTCGGGCAAGTAGACCGGCAACTCGAGGAAGAATCGGCCGAGGCTGGTCTTGCGCCTGCTTTCGGGCGTGAGCGTGCTTGCCGTGACACTACCGAGGACAACGTCAATGGCCTTGGCCATCCGGGCCTTCTCGGAGTTACTTACCTTGGTCAAGACACCAATCAGATGACCTTCCCATTCTGCCGCGAAGATATCGAAGGTGCCGACCGGAAAGGACTGCCTCATGACCAGTTGCTTGCCGACCCTCTCCGCGCCCAAGAATGACCGACGTGTCTCCATGGTTGATTCGATCAGCATGGATTCCCTTGCGGCCCAAGCTTGGACATCTCCCAACATCATCTCGGCGAATTGCTCAGGGGTGACTTGAGCTGCCGCATTGGGGGCATACAGGAGACGGATCGCAGCGTAATCCTCGTCATCGTCGGTATCATCACGGCGCAACTCTGCCGAGTAGAGCTGGCCGTTGAAATTCTCGCGGACGTCGAAACCAAGCGGCTGGGTGAAACTGAATCCAGCACCCTCGTACCGGGCCTGGACATTCGCCTCCGGGCCTGACTGTGTCCCTGCACCCTCTTGGAAGATTCCTGCCACCAGTGATTGGCACAACAAGGTGGTGGCGATCGATATCGATAAGGTGAGGCGAAGGATGACGAACATGGTGATGTGATTGTCAGGACGACGCGTCCAGATTAACAAAACCCAACTCGCTCAAAGTTGACCGAGGACATTTGGCTGGGTCTCTATTCGCAGATCCTCGATTCGCAGCGCCGACAGCTCTCCTCCGTAGACGCATCCGGTATCCAAACCGAAGCAACTTATCTCGCCTTCGCTATTCAGATGTTGGCCAGCAGCCGATTGCGCATGACCGAATACGACGAACTCAGGGCCTTGCCAATGTTCGAACCAGAACGGTTTATCCGGCAGGTTCTTCAAGCGGCCCTTTCGCACTAACTGGCTAGGCGGGATATCTTCCGCGACTTGACCTGGAAGAACGCAACCGTGGACCAGCAACCACTCATCCGCGCCACTCCCACTCCAGGTGGTTCCGCCGAGTTGACGTCTCTGGATGAAGTCGCGATCCCTGATGAACTCGATCAATTCGTCGGCGACCGGCATGACGCTTTCATGCATCAATGCTCGACCATCGCCACGCAAGTCATCGAGCCCGTTGCAGCGACGTCCGTGCAACCGGTTAAGTAAGGTCAACTCATGATTACCGTTGACCATGTCGAAACTCGACCCGAGGCCTTGCAGGATTCTCAGCACTCCAGTCGGGTCAGGTCCGCGATGGAACAAGTCACCCACCGACAACAGTTGGTCATCTTCCTGCAGATCGAGCTTATCCAGCAGCAGCTGCAACTCGACGGCGCAGCCATGGATATCGCCGACCACCCAGGTCGAAGCCACGCTTAGATTCCCAACTCAGCGCGCCAAGCAGTTTCAACTTCAGCCATCCACTCGCCCAAGCCATCCCCGCGGGGGTCGAACTTCAGTCCTGCTGCCTCAAACAACTGCGGCAACTTAACGGAACCACCCAAGGCGAGTGCTTTCTTGTAATCAGCGACTGCCACAGCCGGATCTTGGCGGTAACGAATCCACAGCTGCAAAGCGCCCATCTGTGCAAGCGCGTATTCAACGTAGTAGAAAGGCACTTGGTACAAGTGCAGTTGACGTTGCCACAACGCCGCGCGCTCGACTTCGAGACCACTCCAATCGACATTCGTGCTGAAACGCGCCTGGATATTCAACCAGTTCTCTTCACGCGTTCGACAATCGTGATTTGGGTCGGTGTATATCCACTGTTGAAAGGCATCGATGGTGGCCACCCAAGGGAATGTCGTGACCATATCCTCCAGGGAGGCGATGCGCGCACGACGAGCATCTTCAGCAGGGTAGACATCCGCCAGGTGTTCCATCGCCATCGCCTCAAGCCCCATGGAAGCCACCTCAGCGAACTCCAAAGGTGGCATGCGATAAGCAACCGGCTCCAAGTCACGTGACAGCAATGCATTCAAGGCGTGGCCACCCTCGTGCACCAATGTCCCGACATCGCTGTGCGTGGTTCCTGAGTTGGCGAAGATGACCGGCACGCGTTTGCGCTCCAATGTGTCCATGAAGCCACCGGGTGCCTTATGCGGGCGTGTGCTCAAGTCGAACAAGCCTTCGCCGTATAGCCAGCGCATTTCCTCATCGAACAACGGGTCGACCTTCCCCACCAGGTTGGCCGAAACATCGACGTGGCCATCGGGATCCTGGAAAGGCTCAAACGCAGGCGCCTGATCCAAGTCCACCGCCAAATCCCAGGGCCGCAGGCTTTCCAGACCAAGCTCCTGTTGGCGGTACTCCAACATACGCTTCATGACCGGAAGCACGTGCTTTTCGACATTGGCGTGGAATGCCAAGCAATCCTCGGGCGTGTAATCAAAACGCCCCTTGGCGGTGTGCATGTAATCGCGGTAGTTGGCGAAATCCGCGTTGGCAGCCTGCTTCCTGCGCAACTCGTACAACTCATCGAAGACGGTATCGAGGACATCCTTATCCTGCAGACGACGCGCGACCGCGACCTTCCACGCCTCTTCACGCACTGCGCGATCCGGGCTTTCGCCATAGGTCCCTAGTGCAGCAAGAGTGCGCTCTTCGCCATCGAACTCGACCGTCATCGCACCGATCACCTGACCATAGCGATTGGCGACCTCCTCTTCCTCGGCCTCAAGAGGAACATTCTCCTCACGAAACAACTTCACCCCGAGCTCGACATCCCTGTCGTAGACCAACCATTTGCCTTGGTCCAACAGGGAGCGAAATGGACACTCCAAGTACTTGCGATCAAGGCGATCATCCACCGGCTTTATGGCCGGCAAGACCTTGGTCTGGTAATCCATGTGAGCCGCTTCGATCTCCTTGTCATCGGTGTGACAAGCGTTCGCGTACATGCGGCCCAACGACTCCTCGGCGATGGCGCTATCCAGCTCGGAACGATCGAGCAGCCATTCCTCGAGATCCGCGACGGAGTTCAGCTCGCGCTGTTCAAGCTCGAGCAGCCACGGTTCGATTTCCGCGAAAGTCGAAGGAAGGAAGGAAGCCGGCAGTTGGCGTGCGGCTGGGGCAGGGTGTCTTACTGTATTCATTCAGCTTTGGTAGGTCGTTCCATCAGGCGTCTGACCGCTTCCTTATGGTCGACTTCCTCGAACAGGATGGAATAGATCTGTTGGGTAATCGGCATGTCCACACCAAGGTCATCCGCGGCCCCTTGGATCGCCTTGCAGGTCCAGACTCCTTCGGAGACCTTATCGGTGTTGGCCAGGATGTCCTTCAACTTCTGGCCGCGACCGATCGCTTCTCCGCAAGAGCGGTTGCGCGAATGTTCGGAATAGCAGGTGACCATCAAGTCGCCCGCACCAGACAGGCCGAAGAAGGTCTCGCGATGAGCACCATAGAGTTCACCGAACCGCGCCATCTCGACCAGGCCACGCG
>CAZJGH010000177.1:0-5704 GCA_964545405.1 uncultured Planctomycetales bacterium | reverse complement strand
AGGCGCAACCTGCTGATGCCACTGGCACTGTGTTGCCCGACGGCATCAGTGAAGGCGTGATGCGCCAGTTCATCCGGGTACCAATCGATTCCGGCGTAGAGCTACCGCCAGCTGGGCAAATTCCAGCTGACCCAGTAATCCAGGAGGCCTTCAAGTTGTGGCCCGAAGCCGACCAGATAGCCATCAATTCAGGGCTGAATATCGTCGCCATCCAGCGTAAGAGCACTTATCCCCGTGATGCCACTGATATCGCCCCAGCCATGTCCTTCATCCTTGATACGGGCGTAGAAATCACTTGGGGCCGTGCCAGGGACACTCCAGACCCCATGGCAATGAATTCAAGGAAGGAGAAACTCACGATGCTCGACAAGGGAGCGCGCCTCATAGCGGTCCTGATGGAGTATCCTGACCTCGCTGGAGTGGGGAAGTTGGTGCTTGATGAACCTGAAGTGAAGGTCTTTGGCCCTCGGGGGGAGAGATTGCCCCTCAAAGCTCAGCTGCGCTAAGGAATACCCTGGCCGGTTGCCTCTTGCCGAGACAGCCAGGCTGTTCTAGAATGCTCGGCCATTTCGGCGGACATCCGCCCAGGAAAGGAAGATGCGTCCCAAGACCTCTCATTTGAATTCGATGACCTATGCCCGTGAGTGGCATCTGGTCGATGCCGAGAATCAAGTTCTCGGCCGCATGGCTACTCAGATAGCCATGATCCTCATGGGTAAGCACAAGCCGACCCATTCGGACCACTATGATTGCGGCGATAACATCGTTGTGGTCAACGCCGAGAAGGTGCGTGTCACCGGTCGCAAGGCCGAAGACAAGAAGTACGTTCACGTCACTGGTTACCCAGGTGGTCGTCGCGAAACTGCTTACGAGCAGGTTCTCGAGGAATACCCGCACCGCGTTCTGCAGAAAGCTGTCAAGCGTATGCTGCCTAAGAACAAGTTGGGTCGTCAACTAATCAAGAAGCTCCATGTCTACGGTGGCCCGGAGCATCCACACGTCGCCCAACAGCCCAAGCCGCTCGTATAACAGCGCAGCCTGATGGAAGAAAACAAAACTGAGTCCGAGACCGAACAGGTCCTCACCATGGATGGTTCGGGAATCGCTTCCGAATCGATTGCCGGCGAATCCGAAGAGGTCGTCGTCGAAGTCGACCCTACCGGTCGCCTAGTCGAATCGACCAAGTCCGGTGGTTACCACTGGGGAACTGGTCGTCGTAAGAACGCTGTCGCGCGTGTCCGCGTGCGTCCAGGGTCTGGCGAGTTCGTCGTCAACGGCAAGGTCCTTAATGATTACTTCCCACGCGGTCTCGATCAGTCCGTGTGCATGGCTCCTCTGGATACCCTGGAGACCGGCAAGAAGGTCGATGTCTTCGTGAACACTCACGGCGGTGGTAATACTGGTCAAGCTGGTGCGGTTCGCATGGGCCTAGGTCGTGCTCTGCTCGGTCTGTATCCAGATGCCCACCGCACGCTCGCTGAGGCCGGTCACTTCACTCGTGACCCACGAATGGTCGAACGTAAGAAGTACGGTCGTCACGGCGCACGCCGCGGCCACCAGTGGGGCAAGCGCTAAATCCAGCCTTTCTCCTCATCAGAGACCGTCGGCTTATACCGGCGGTGGGTTTTTTTTTTTTGCGGTATGCGGCTTGGATGCCGGCCACGCCGCGTTAATCTGATAGCCGAATCCAAGGATTGAAACATGGCAGGCCACTCACACTGGGCAAACATTCAGCGCACCAAGTCCAAGATGGACGCGAAGCGCGGCAAGATCTTCAGCCGTTGGGCTAAGCTCATCATGGCAGCTGCACGTACCGGTGGCAGCGACCTGAGCATGAACCTAGCTCTGCGTTACGCGGTCGACCGCGCCAAGGCCGACAACATGCCCAAGGACTCGATCGAGCGTGCGATCAAGAAAGGCGCCGGCGAGCTCGATGGTCAGGTGCTCGAGGAAGTCGTCTATGAAGCATATGCCACTGGCGGCATCGCCTTGATCATCGAGGCACTGACCGATAACCGCAACCGCACCGCTTCTAATGTCCGTACCGCCCTTACCAAGCGTGGCGGCCAGATGGCGAACAGCGGCTCGGTGGCCTTCATGTTCAAGCGCAAGTCGACCTTCGTGATGAACCGCGAGGGACTCGATGAAGAGGAGTTGATGGACGTCGCCCTGGAAGCGGGTGCAGATGACATCGATACCGAAGAGCCAGAGGTCTTCGGCGTGGAGGGAGAACCTGAAAACTTCATGTCCTTGACCACTGCTTTTGCCGATAAGGATTGGGTGCCGCTCGATGCTGGTTTGCGTTACGTCCCGGACAACTATGTCCCGGTCGATGCTGATGCCGCAGAGAAGCTGCAGAACCTCGTCGACCTTCTCGAGGAAGACGACGACGTCCAAGCCGTACACCACAACGCCGAGTTCCCTGAATAAACCATGCCAGCCCGCACCCTGACCATCCTGTCCGCCAACGAGTCTGTCGTTACCGCCTGCCAAGTAGCCGCCGCTGATGCTGGCGCAGCCGTTGCCGGTGTCGTCGTCCTTGACACCATGGCAGACCTCGAGGCCGCAGGAACCATCGATGGTCTGGTGGTGGTCGACCCGAGCTTCATGGCTCCACTCAGCGTGCAGGAATGGGCCCTTGGTTTCTTGCGCGAACATCGCGTACTTCTGTTCCTCCTCACTTCAGGAGACGATGCCGACGCGGATGGCCTGGCGCGTTTCGTGGGCGCTCAAGGTGCTCTGCAGATGCCTGTCGATTCAGAAGCCTTGGCAGAGCGGTTGGCTTCACCATTCGGTGCGCCAAGTAACTTCCGCCCCGACGCCTTGCCGGTGCCAGATGCCGCAGCCCTCAGCCAATCGATCGGCGAGATCCTCAAGGGCCGCGAGCCTGAAGCGCGCGAGCGCTTCCTCCAGGCTGTCGCCGATGGCGAGACCGGTCTCCATACTCCCGAGTTCTGGGAGCACCGCTTGGAGGAGGAATTCAAGCGTTCTAGCCGTTTCCGTTTCCCGCTGGGCCTGGCTTCTTTCAGCTGGGAGGGTGAGATCGATGATGACGCCCTGCTGGATCTGGCAGGAATCCTGCTGCTCGACACCCGTGACGTCGACGTAGCTACTCACATCGGTGCACGCACCTTGGTGGCGATGCTGCCTCATACCGGCCCTGAGGGCACTCGGCAGTTCGCTGAGCGCGTCTGGACCGCGATGAAGGCTCGCGATCTGCGCGACTTGCTCGGCGAAGAGCTGGAGCTTGAGTTCAATGTGGCTGTCGCTCCGGATTCCGGTATCGCGAACTCGCGTGCTTTCCTGGCTTCGGTCCTACCGCAGGGCAGTGCCACGACCGCCTAGAAGCTGGCCGTAAAAGTGGCTTTGCGCCTGCTAATCGCAGGTTAGAGTGGTGGGATGAAGCGAGTTCTTCTCCCTCTGTTGGCGTCGGTGTGCTTCACCGCTCTCGCCAGCGCGCAATTACCTGTCGGCGCGAAAGCTCCGGCTTTGGATGCCAAGTAATGGTTCAACCAGCCAGCCGGCTTGGATGTCGAAGACCTACGCGGCCGCGTAGTGTTCGTCGAGTTCTGGGCCACTTGGTGAGGCCCTTGTAAATCAGTGATCCCCAGCCTGGTCAAGGCTTGGGGCGAATACGAAAGCAAGGGATTGGTTCTCCTCGCACTCTCTGATGAATCTGCCTCGCAGGTCGAAGGTTATGTCTCAGAACATGGCATCACCTATCCGACCGCAGCAGGCTCCGGTTCCAAGCGTGGCTTCAAGGTGTCCGGCATCCCGGCTGGCTTCTTGATCGATCACACCGGCACCATCATCTGGAGCGGTCACCCAGGCGGAGGGGAGTGGGTCGGAATGCTCGACGATGCGTTGGCTAAGGCCGAAGACGCGAAGCCCGGCTGGGATCCAGGTCAACGCCCTGAGTTCCTGAACAAGTCGGTGTCGTTCGCCAAGGCTGGTGCTCGGTAAGGCTTGGAAGAACAGCGAGTCATTGCGTAAGAAGTTCGCTGAAGAGCCGGGCAAGATCGAAGCGATCGATACGTTCCAGAAAGACTTCATGGCCCGCGCCGCCACTCGCACTGCAGCGCTGGAGCCGTACTATGCGGCTGGTCTGTATTTCGTCGCCAGCGAATATCTTGAAGAGCAGATGAAGATCTTCAAGGGTTCACCTGCGGAAACCGAATGGAAAGCATTGGTCAAGCAATGGGGCAAGGACAAGGAGATCAAGGAGCTGCTCGATCTCGACAAGAAACGCATGAAGGCGATGGAAATGGCGTGGGACGGCAAGGCCGATAAGGCACGTGACGCCTTGTCCAAGTTGCGCAAGAAGGCCAAAGGCCTAGTCATCTTCGATGAGATCCAGAGCAACCTGGAAGCCGTCTCGAGGATGTAAGGCTTAAGGGTCAATCCTCTACTTGAAGGAAGTCGGCGATTTTCCACTCGACTCCGACTTCCAGACCAACGATCCCGTCCTGCTCGATTCCGCGCAGGACGGGATCGTTCAATTCCAGCTGCAGATTGCGGCGGTTGATTTGGATTATCTCACTCGGATGTTGGGCGATGATGTTGCCCCTTGGTTCTGCTTCACCGCGCTCGAATACATCGAAGTAGTTCTGCGGCACCATCACCAGGCCGATGATCTCGCGGTCGTCGTGGCCCCACCAGACGACCTGGCCAGGTTCTCCCTGTTCGGTACGCAACGGTTGTAGTCGCCACGCGAGCTTGGTGACGTTGCCGAGTTCTTCACGCATCTGCGGACGAGCCAACAGATAAAGGCTGAGGTCAGCCCCATAGAGATCCTTCAACGGGTCACCGAAACAACGATACTCTGCAACCGCATCGTCCAAAGCCATGGCTGCAAAAAAGCTGTGGCCGCCGGCAACGGCATCATGAAAATCAGGTGCCAGGACCCGAGCGTGGACTTCAGGCGGCACCTGGCAGGCAGGAAGCAGTGCGACAAAGGCAAGGAGGAGCGGCAACCGACAGCGCATATGCGTATATTGGGAGGTCCACCATGACAGGGCAAACCATGATTCGATTATTCCTAGCGCTGCTGCTGGCATGCGCGGTGATTTGGGGCTGTGGTGGAGCTGAGTTGCCAGCTGGTCGTGGACTGGTGTTCAGCGACTCCTTCATCGACGTCGGCGAGCGCTGGTCTGGCGAGGAAATCGAGATGGAGTTCCCGTTCGCTGTGGTCGAATCTCCAGTCGCGATCGATACGGTGTTGGCCGAGTGCAGTTGCCTTGATCTCGAACTGTGGGTGAATGGCGCGATCTACGACCCTGGAGACCGCATTCCTGCCGGTAGCGAAGGGGTGTTGAAGGTCCTATATAAGACCGCTGGGTTCAGCGGTCGCAAGTTCGTCGGCATCAACCTTCGGGGCGCTGGCGAAGGCCTGAATGCACGGGTTGAAGTGCGTAGTTGGTTGCGCTCATGGTTCACATTGGAGCCAGGAGTAGCCGATTTCGGCGTGATCGATGGTGAGCAGGAGCAGGTGATCAGTCTCGAGGTCAGTGGCCAGGAAGCGTTCAGAATCACCAAGATAATCAGCCAGTCACCGCCACTCCAGGTGCGTGGGGTGCCGACCGGCAGCGCCAAGAGCCACGTTCTTGAAGTCGTATTGCCGCCGACCACTGCCGAAGGTCGACATGCAGGTTTCTTCAGTTTCGCCACTGATCATGAGGGCTACACCTTCAGGTTGGCGGTCGGA
>CAZJGH010000176.1:0-5731 GCA_964545405.1 uncultured Planctomycetales bacterium | reverse complement strand
GGTCGAGATTTTACCTTGATGGCACCGCGCGGCTAAGCTTCTGGCTCCAGTCCTAACGCAGCGCCTACCATGGTCCCATACTCGCTCCTGCTTCTTTTACACGTTACCAGTGCATGCATCTGGTTGGGTGGCTACTCAGTAATGTCGTTCGTGATCGTGCCTAAGATGAAGCGCGATAACGATCCAAAAGCATTCATCTCGTTTGAACAGGGATTCATGAAGTTTGCCTTCCCGGCATTACTTGCGCAGTTCCTTACCGGACCGATGTTGGCCATGAGGAAGTTCCCGAACGTGATCGATTGGTTCACCTTTCAGAGCGGCCCGCAGGATCACATAGCGAGTAAGATAATCTTCATCTTCATCATCGTTTATCTGGTGATGAGGATGCGCTCCAAAGTGATGCCGCGCATGCTTGCCGGTGAAGATGGTGCGATCAAGTCCGCCTCGAAGACCACGCACTGGATCACTTTCCTCGCCTTCTCCAACGTGGTGATGGGCTTGAGCGTTAGAACTGACGGCTTCATCTTCTAGGCTGTCACGGCGAAGTTTCGTGTAACGAGAGGGGGTTAGGTGCTTATACCTACCGCCCCTGGAGAGTCTTTTTGTTGATTGGTTGATGTTATCTTCTCTCCTCATTTTCGCCCTGGTCATGTCACTGCCGCAAACTGCGCCGCAGGACGGGCTTACGTTATTTGCACCGATGAACTCGGCAGATACTTTCCTGCTGGATGAGAGTCAGAACGTCGTGCACACCTGGTCCGATAATGCCCAACCTGGGTTGGCAGTCAAGCTGCTGAGCAATGGGAACCTATTGCGTACCTACCAGATCCGGGGCTCAGGCTCTGGCTCACTGGCTGGGGCTGGTGGCGGCATCCATGAGTTGGATTGGAAGGGTCGCGAGGTCTGGGGTTTTCAAAGCAACTCGAGTTCCGCGCAGCTTCATCACGATGTCGCGGTCTTACCTAGTGGCAATATCCTGCTCTTGGCGTGGGAAGACATGACCGAGGCAGGAGCCATTGCTCAGGGGCGCAATCCATCCTTCACTTCCGCACCGACTTTCTGGTCGGAGAAGGTGCTTGAGCTGGATCCGAAGACCGGCGCCATCATCTGGGAATGGCGCTTGTGGGACCATTTGATCCAGGAGTTCGACTCTAACCTGCCTAACTTCGGAGTCGTCGCCAACCATCCCGAGCGAGTGAACCTGAACTTCCCTCCGATGGCCCTTGCGGACGGTGATTGGATCCACTTCAATTCGATCGATTACAATCCCGAGTTCGATCAGATCGTCCTGAGTTCGAGGAACTTCAGCGAGTTTTGGGTGATTGACCACTCGACGACGACCGCTGAGGCGCGCACCAGCTCTGGGGGAACCTACGGCAAGGGTGGCGACCTGCTTTACCGATGGGGAAGCCCGCAGACCTATGACCGCGGTTCCTCTGTTGATCAGATGTTGTTCAAACAACACGACGTGCAGTGGATCCCTGCTGGCAGGCCTGGAGCAGGAAATTTCCTGCTGTTCAATAACGGCACAGGTCGTCCAGGAGGTTCATGGTCATCTGCAGATGAGCTAACACCCCCTGTCGACTTGAATGGTAACTACAGCTTGAACGCGGGGCAGCAGTTCGGGCCAAGCGGATTGTCATGGACCTATTCAGGCAACGGCTCGAACTACTTCTACGCCGATCACGTCTCAGGGGTTGAGCGCCAGGAGAATGGCAATACTCTTATTTGTGACGGACCTGCCGGCCGGGCGTTCGAAGTAGACCCATCCGGCTCCATAGTCTGGGATTGGGTCAACACGGTGCCTTCCACGTTCAACAATAAGCTGTTCAAGACCCGGCGCTACCAACGGGCACTTTGGAGCGGCGAGAATAACTTGGTGGCTGGCGTGCATAGCACGGTCGATTTCGACATCGTCGCTGGCCAGAAGAATGGGTATAGCGATTATGTCCTTGTCGGGAATAAGACAGGGCTCAGTGGCAGCACGCCACTCCAGGGAGGTCTTAGCCTTCCATTCGCTAAGGACGGCTTCACCGTCAGGACCAGGCTCAATGCCAACACCGTAGGCTTCCAGAATTTCTCCGGTCAGCTTGATGCCTTCGGCAATGCCACTGCCACTCTCGATACGGTTGGTCCGCTGAGCACAGCCCTGGTCGGACGCACCTTGCATTTCTGCTTCGTACTAGGCGACCCCTTCACTGGTGTCGTTGATTTCGTCTCGAACCCTGTTGCATTGGAAATCTTGCCATGAATACCAACACTCAGGATCTTGTAGTCAGCCTGCCGCTCCTGCCGATCAGCGGGTAGGAATCTCCAGGCCCAGGGAGCACAGCCGTGGCTAGACTGGGGCCATGCGCTTCCTCGCTTTTTTGCCTATCCTCTTTTTCGCACCGGCTCTCCTGGATGGCAGCGTGCGACCTTCCGACACTATCGTGGAAGGGGAATGGAAGTATCGCGAGTTGGAGATAGAGGGCTGGACCGTGTTCGTCCAGAAGGAGCTGTATGCGAAGACGGAACTCCGAACTAAGGTCCTTGACCTGATGAAGATCAAGCTTTGGGAAATAGCGACACGCTTGCCGGCTGACTCGGTCGCGCGTCTACAGGAGGTGAAGCTGAGGATGCACCTGGCTCACGATGCGAATAAGGGCGCTGCTTACCATCCCAACCCCGTATGGCTGCGTGAGCATGACATGCCAGAGGATTGGGCATTAGGAATCGAGTTCGGTAACGCTCAGAATTTCCTCGACTGGTCGAAGCAACAGCCTGCCATGGTCCTGCACGAACTAGCTCATGCTTGGCATCACCAAGTGATCGGTTATGGGCACCAGGGGATATTGGATGGCTTCAGGGCCACGCGCGATGCTGGCTTGCTCGATGAAGTCCTGTACGTGAGTGGTGGTTCCCAAAGGGCCTATGCGCTGAATAATGAGATGGAGTTCTTCGCGGAGATGAGCGAGGCGTGGTGGAGCACCAACGACATGTATCCCTTCGTGCGCGGTGAACTGTTGGATGGCCTGCCAGAGGTCGCCGACCAGATGGATGCATGGTGGCAGATGCCGTAAGGGCAAGACTCTTGGCATCCGATGTCAGAAATTCCCCAGATTCCATGGTCTAGAATGCGTCCTGCAGCAATATTGCAGTGAAAACCATGGTTGACGCCAATCCTTCGCCGAAACTTGAAGCCTTGCTGGAGCATGGTGGGTGGGTGCGTGCGCTGGCGCGGAGTCTGGTCTCGGATTCTGCCACTGCAGAGGACCTGGAGCAGAAGACCTGGCTCGCTGCCGTTGAGCGACCTCCCCGCAACAATCACAATCCCAAGGCTTGGCTAGGTTCGGTCGTGCGCAATCTGTCCGGCATGCACTGGCGTGAGCAAAAGGCTCGGCGTCGGCGCGAAGAATCAGCTGCGGATAGGTATTGGGCCGATAGGGCGGATGCGGAAACTCGGGAGCAACCCGACGACCTGTCTGGCCGCATGGAGACATTCCGGATCCTCGCTGTTGCGCTAGGCAATCTAGAGGAGCCCTACGGCACTACGCTTTACCTGCGCTTCTTCGAGGACCTGACCATGCGTGAGATCGCTCGACGAATGAAGGTTCCGGAATCCACCACGAAGGCAAGGGTTACCCGGGGACTGGAGATGCTCCGTATCCGTCTGGAAGCTAGCCTAGGTGGCGAATGGCGTGCACATTGTTTGGTTTTCACGGTTCCGCTGACGAAGGTAGAGGCGACCACATTGACCACGACTTTGATTACGACCATGAAAGCGAAAGTTCTTATTGCTGCTGCATCAATCGCCCTTATCCCGCTCGTCTATTACCAACCTTGGGATTCAGGTGAGAAATCTTCCATCGATGACAACGGTTCTGATGTTCAACCCATGGAGGTGGCTGCGCTTGATGTTGAGCAAGCACCCCAAGGGACGATCACGAGGGTTGACGAGCCAATCGGTCTGCCGGAGCCGAAGGTCGATGCAATAGGTGCGGTAGTTCGCGTTCGTGTTGTCGAGCAAGGCACCGGCGCCCTTCAGCGTGACGTCAAGGTCGGCTTGCGGTATTCAGAAGCTGGAATCGAGAGCAAGACTGTTGCACCGCTCCTAGGGAAGGCCAACTCCGATGGTTGGTGGAGCCTTCAGGTGCCGGCGGGGATGATCGATGCCGAATTCTCCCTGCAGCTAGAGAAGTCAGGCGGGGAGTTGATTCAGGATGAATCCATAGAGTTATCGCAGGGGGAGGTGTTCGAGCATGTCATCGCTATCCCACATCGATACGACTACGAGCTGACATTGCAGGGACCGAATCAAGAGGCGATCGCCAACCATCCGATCGAGGTCAGCTCTTCACCGATGGGTAGTGGCCTGACCCTGAGCAAGACCTACCTCACGGATGGCAGCGGCAAGGTGAACACCTTCTTCATTCCAGGTGAGTTCGAGGCCGCGGTCCTCCAAGTTCCGGCCGGCATGTTCCCAATGAAGTACGAGGCGTCGCTGGCCGCTAGAGACGATGGTTTCGGTCAAACGATCCATCTGTTCAGCTCGCGCCAGGTGCAGGTTCAAGTTCAGGATCAAGACCGGCAAGCATTGCCAGGAATAGCGATCGAGGGGTTGTTCTACGCCACCATGTTGACGGGGGGAGTACTGATACCGTTCGATACGATTGAGAGGGAGTTGCTGACCGATCAAGATGGCAAGGCGACTTTGACCTTACCGATCGATGAACGGGTTAGGGTGCGCGCGACCGACCCGCGGTTCACGACGACCGACGCGGAGTTGGATGCTGAGCAGCGTAGCGTGACGATCGTCCTGGCGCCGGGCCGTGGAATGCGCGGCCGCGTCGTTGGTAACGATGGTCTTCCCGTTCATGGAGCAGAAGTACGTGGCTGGGTGGAATCGCGGACTTTCCTGCGCGGACCGCGGTCCGCATCCGAATGGCGTGTGGAAACCACTGATGCGGAAGGCTATTTCGAGATTACCGGTTTCGAGGATCAAGGATTCGCCAGCCTTATGGTCATCGCGGAGGGTTACGCCTACTACGGAGAGGGCTGGGAATCCCTACCAACTGACTTTCACGAGATCGTATTGGCTCCAGCGGATTCGCTGTTTGGATTCGTCCATGACCGGAATGGTAATGCCGTCGCTGGCGTTTCGGTTCGCGTGCAATCTCAGCCGGCATTCGGCGGCGATTCAGCGAACAGGGGATTGTCATACTTCGCTGGTACCCACAAGGTCGAAACGGCTCAGGATGGAAGCTTCGAGTTCCCAGGACTCGCTCACGGGCCATACGAGCTTCACCTCAACACTGCGGAAGAGACCGTCGCCAAGGTTCACACCGGGCCAGAGCCAGTGATAGTGGTTGTCGGCGAGTTGGCTCCAGGCATGGTCGCCTCAACTTTCCGGGTTCTCGATAGGACGAACTTATCTCCGGTTCCACGTGCGAATATCTCGTTGACACGCCCGATGCCAGAGGGCGGTTCCCTGAGTGTCGAGTACGGTCAGACTGATCAACAAGGGATATTCGAATGCCGGGCCTTGTCACGTGATTCAGGGTTCTTCACCATCGAGGCCGAGGGCTATCTTCCCCATGGGGTATGGATGTCCTCGTTGACCGATGGGTTTATCGAGCAGGAGATCCTGCTTACGCAGGCATCTTCCTTCCGAATCAGAATCGTGTCTTTCGATGGCTTGCCACTGTTGCCGGCTGATCCAAGCTCTAATCAGAAGTTGCGGGTTGGCTTG
>CAZJGH010000175.1:0-5788 GCA_964545405.1 uncultured Planctomycetales bacterium | reverse complement strand
GCCGGTGAGTGGTTCGCTGACCTCGCCGCCCGCCCATTGCATCCACAGGATTCCGTGCGCGTAGCTGGCTTGACCGCTCATCGGCTCCCTTACGGGCCAGCAAGTGATGCGGCACTAGACCAGCTGCTTGCTACTCCAGAGACCTTGTTCGAAAGCCCACGTCTCATTGCCCAGTCCTTCGCTCCGGTAGGGGTAGGTTGGGTGCTGTTCCACGACCGCCTCGCTGAACAACTCCTGGTGTCCAAGGTCTTGCAGCAGCAACGGCCGCTAGCTGACCTCGAGCTTCTGCTCCAAGGTTGGGTCGAAGACGACATCCTCGCTACTGCCGCCGAGTACGCCCTCGGGCTGGGAACGGAGCAGAGCACCAGCTTGGCCCTGCGCCTGCAGCAGCGCCGGGCAGTGCATCTACCGCTGGATGCCGATATTCATGCCGCGATTTCCGCTTTGGCAGAACAGCTTGGCGATCTTGAGCTAGCCGCAGCAGAAACAGCCATCAAACGCCGCCTGCTGCCGCAAGACTCAACTGACTCACGTTAGGGTGAACCGCTGGGCCTGCTCTGCGTTAACCTCACAGTATGGGAAGGCTCCTTATTACCGTTTCTGCCTGCGCTTTGGTCGCGTTAGGCCTGCTCGCTGTTCCTCAATCAGATAGCCAGGAACCAGCCAGCGATCAGTCAGCTGACCTGACCGCGCTCTACGACGCATTGGCCGCCCAAGGAGTGAATGTCGATGCCGAGAAACAAGTCATCAGCATCGATGGGACTATCTGCCAGCGCATCGAGCCTCTCGAGTATCTGCTCGTGCTGCAACCTCAAGGCAAGGACCACGAGGCGATGTTCGCGTGTCAGGACATCTCAGCCGAGGCTCTAAATGCCGCGATGTTGCTGCTTGGGGTGGAAAAGGGGGTCAATGGCGAATTCACCGCCACTGAGCCAGCCCCGACGATGGATGAAATACAGAACGGAGTTGCACCTTATTCCTACACTCCGGCTCACGGTGATGGCTTCTACATCTATGCGGAGTGGGAGCGTGAGATTGATGGCCGCATGGAGCGGTTCCGTTACCGCGCAGAGGATTTGGTCCTCAACATCCGCGACGAGACCACCTATCAGCGCGGCCGTTGGGTGTACCTAGGCTCACGTTTCGTGCGCCCTCACAAGGACGCTGCCGAGTTCTACGCCGCTCAGGGCGAGGGAAACCTGGTCAGTCTGGTGAATTTCTCGCCAGCCAACCATATTCTGGCCGGCGCCGACCCATCTGCCGACAATCAGAGCATCTGGTACCCCAACGTCTATATGCTGCCGACCATCGGCCATCCGGTGAAGATAATATTTAGCCGTATGCCGCTTGGCGACGGCCCCAACTAGTGCGAAAATCACGTCCATGAATCCGGACCCCAACAAGACAGGCTTGTTCCTGGTCGGTGTGCGTGGTGCTATCGGCACCACTGTTCTGCACGGCATCGAAGGACTGCGTTCGGGTTTGCCACCCACCGGGATGGTCACTGCTGGCCCCGAGTTCGCCGACATCGAATGGTCTGATGTCGAACGCTTCTGCGTGACCGGTTGGGATGTCGCCGGCGACGCCCATCGCTCCGCAGACGATCTTGCCCGCACTGGAGTCCTGCCACCAGACCTTGTCGAGTTGAGTGGCGGGTTACGCGACCGGCTTGAGATGTCGATCGCTCCAGGTGTTCCCGAACCGGAAGACCGCCAGCTTGTCGATCGGCGGTCTGCGGATCGCCTTGACTTGGCGCCTGCGGAGATGGTCGAAGCACTGCGCGAGGACATTCGCGATTGGCGTCAGGAGTTGCGCACGCGCAAGGCGGTAGTGGTCTACTTGGCGTCGGCCGAACGTCATCGCGACCTGCCGGAGGCCTGGATGGATTCCGAGGCCGATCCCATGAAGTTGTTGCTGACTGCACCGATGGATATCTCGCGGTCGGTTCTTTATGCCCTTGCCGCGATCGAGGAGGGCATTCCGTTCGTCAACTTCACGCCAGCTCCAGGAGCTGCCGTTCCCGCGGTAGCCGGCCACGCCCGACGCAATGGTGTTCCGGTCTTGGGTAACGACGGCAAGACCGGAGAGACCTTGGTCAAGACCGCGATGGCACCGATGTTCCGCGACCGGCGTCTGCATGTGATGTCCTGGGAAGGATTCAACATGCTCGGCAACAAGGATGGTGCGGCCTTGGAGGATCCCGACCGCAAGCGCACCAAGATCGCCAACAAGGATGGCGTGTTGCCGGCGATCCTCAAGGAGAGCCCCAACATGCATTCAGGAGTGCGGATCGATTTCGTTCCGAGCCTGCATGACTGGAAGACCGCGATGGATTACGTACATTTCCAGGGCTTCCTCGGCACCAAGATGAGCCTGCAGTTCACTTGGCAAGGCAGTGATTCGGCGCTGGCAGCTCCTCTCATCCTGGATCTCGCGCGCTTGGCGTTGCTTGCCCAGGATCGCGGTGAAGGCGGCCCGTTGCATGCCTCAGCGGCGTTCTTCAAGAATCCGCTGGAAGTAGAAGAGCATGATTTTCATCGCCAAATGGATCTGCTACGCCGGTGGTTGAGACCAGCGACCTAGACTTCGACCTGCCGGAGCGCTTGATCGCGAGTCACCCGCCAAAGACTCGGGCGGCGGCGCGCTTGATGGTGGCATATCCGAACACCGGCGATGTGCTGTTCACCGAATTCACCAGCCTGCCCGAGTTCCTGCGCGCCGGCGACTTGTTGGTGCTCAACGACACTCGTGTCCTTCCGGCGCGGCTGAAACTCAACAAGCTCAGCGGCGGCGTGGTCGACGGCCTGTTCCTGTTCCAGAACGATGATGGCAGCGCCAGGTGCATGATGTCAGGAGGTCGATTGCGTGAAGGCGTCGAGCTCGTCGGCACCCGAAGTGATGACGTTGATGTAGACGCCGATGAACTCGTGCCGATCCTGCGCCTTGAACATAAGCACGAGCGTGGCGAATGGTCGGTGGTGAAGCTCATCGACTGTTCCTGGAATGACCTGCTCCAACGATTCGGCTCGACCCCACTTCCGCCGTATATTCGTCGACTGCGTCTTGCTGCTCACGAAGAGGATGATTCCGCCGAGGATCGCGAACGTTATCAAACACTGTGGGCACAGCAAGACGGTTCGGTGGCGGCACCGACTGCCAGCTTGCATTTCGATTCCAGCATGTTGCAGCGACTGGTCGGTAAGGGCGTGAAGTTCGCGCATGTCACCTTGCATGTCGGGCAAGGTACTTTCCTACCGGTGGATTCCGAACGAGTCGAGGACCACCCGATCCATTCCGAGCGCTTCGTGGTGGGGTATGACCTTGAGCGGGAGCTCAGTGATGCCCGTGCTGCTGGTGGACGCGTGATCGCGGTAGGCACGACGGTGTGCCGTGCTCTTGAAGCTTGGGCACGTGGCGATCGCGAGCAGACCGACTTGATGATCCTTCCTGGCTTCGAATTCCAGGTAGTCGACGGCCTAATCACCAACTTCCATACTCCACGCTCCACCTTGCTGGCATTGGTGGGCGGGGTCGCCCAAGCACAAGGCGCGACCGATGGCTTGGCGATGGTGAAGGAGGCTTACGCAGCAGCGATCGACGAACAGATGCGCTTCTATAGCTACGGCGATTCGTCGCTATGGCTTCGAGCTTGATTCCGTCCGGCGATCAGGAATCGTGGAGCATCTACTGCTTCTTGCGGAACATCGCGTAGTAGGTCGTGGGGATCACGATCAAGGTGAACGCGGTCGATGCGACCAGGCCGAAGATCAATGACCACGCCAACCCCGAGAAGATCGGGTCGAAGGTAATGGGGATCGCCCCGATAGCGGTAGTGGCTGCGGTCAGCAGGATAGGCCGCATCCGCACCAGACCTGAATCGAGGATCGCCGTCTCGAGCTTGACCCCTTCAGCGACCGAGTTCTGGATGAACTCGATGAGCACGATGGCGTTACGTACCACGATGCCACCTAGAGCGATCATGCCGATCATCGCAGTGGCGGTGAAGAACACCGGTGTCGCATAACCGCCGACCGGGCGGTCGACTATCAGGTTAAGGATCGCGAATCCTGGCAGGATGCCGATGGCCGTCAGCGGAATGGCCGACATAATCAGCAAGGGCATCACGAAGCTGGTGGTCTGGATCACCAGTAGCACGAAGATTCCGATGAGTGCGGCACCGAAGGCCAAACCCAGGTCGCGGAACACTCGGATGGTGACTTCCCACTCTCCCTCGCCGGCCCACTCGATGTCGGTATTACCGAGAGCAGGGTTGTCGTTGAGGTCTGACTGCATGGCCAGGATGGCGTCGACGGGGGAGCGGCCGGCCATCTCGCCGCGGACGAACACCACCCGCTCGAGGTTCTTGTGGAAGATCGACCTCGGTGTTGGTTGGCTGACGAACTCTCCGATCTCCGCGAGCTCTATAACTTGGCCAGTGGCACCCATCACCTTCAAGCCTTGCAGATGCTCGATACCAGTACGGTCGTTGCGATGCAGTTGAATCCTGATCGGCAACGGTTGGCGTTCATTCAACCTGTGCAATGAGGCGACCGCATCGCCACCGAGGGCAAGCCTAAGGGTGGCTGTGACGTTGGCATTGTCGACGCCATGCAACGCTGCCTTCTCGCGATCGAGGATGAACTCCCAATGTTCGCGTGGTGTGTCTACGGTGTCATCGAGATCAACCAAACCCGGCTCGACCTTCATTCGCTCCTTGACCACCTCTGCGGCATCGACCAGGTCGCCGTATTCGGAATTCGGTGCGCCATAGACTTCCACCACCACGCTGGCCAAGACCGGTGGACCTGGAGGTGACTCCACCAGGTTCAAGACCGCGCCATGGGAATCGGCGATGGCGGTCAGGCGATCACGAATACGTAGGCCGATGTCGTGGCTCTGCATCGCGCGCCTTTCCTTCGGCGCCAAGTTGATGCGGATGTCGCCGACGTTGGCTTCACTTCGGAAGAAGTAGTGACGGACCAAGCCATTGAAATCGATCGGTCCGTGAGTCCCGGTGAAGGTGGTGAAGTCGGTGACTTCCGGAATTGTCGCCAGTTCCACTTCAAGGTCGCGCATCACAGCATCAGTGTTCTCGAGCGCAGTGCCTTCAGGCATGTCGATGACCAGCAACAACTCGTTCTTGTTGTCGAAGGGCAGGATCTTCATCGGCACGAGACCGGTTATCGCCAGCATTCCTGAACCACCCAACAGGGCGATTACGGCTACCAACAAGCCCCAGCGGCGCAAACGGGACTTCAACAGCCCGCTCATGGTGCCGCGATAAAGACGGTGCAGGAGTGGTTCCTTGGCGTTCTTGGCAGTCGGCGAATCGACGACTTCGGGTTGGTTACCACCGTCGAGACCCTTCTTGCGCAGCAACTTATAGGCAGCCCATGGGACTAGGCTCAGAGCGGCGACTGTCGAGAAGATGACGGTCATCGGCACCGTTCCAGCCATCGGCTCCATGTAAGGACCCATCATGCCGGTGATGAAGAACATCGGCAGGAATGAGACGATCACCGTCAGGGTCGACATGATGACCGGCGGCAGGACTTCGCCCACGGCATCCAAGGTTGCATCACGTCCGCTGCGCAGCTTCTTCATGATGTGACGCTGAATGTTGTCGACGTTAGTGATCGGGTCGTCGACCACCAGGCCAAGGGTCAGGATCAAAGCGAAAAGGGTCACCCGGTTGATGGTGTACCCGAGCAGCATGTTGGTGAACAATGCCAGCGCGAAGGACACCGGAACCGCGAGAGCCACGATCAAGCCTTCACGCCAACCCAGG
>CAZJGH010000174.1:0-5829 GCA_964545405.1 uncultured Planctomycetales bacterium | reverse complement strand
CCCAGAGCAGGAGAAGAGGAGAATCAAAAGGGCAATGAGGAGGATTCGCATGACAAGGGTTGATTGACGGGCGGACGAAGCGACAATCATCCTATCCGGGGCCGTTCCCCGCAAGACCGATGAGTGCTAGCAACCGAGCTTCCAAGCGCCTGACCTGGCGCAAGTCAGCAGTATATATCTGCAGCTTGCTCCTGGTTTCACTTGCTGATCCCCGTCCGCTGACATTTGCCATTGGCTGCGCCCTAGTGGCTCTGGCGTGGTTCCTGCGGCTGTGGGCCTTTGGGCACCTGGATAAGAACCAGCTGCTGGTCACCACCGGCCCCTACGCTTACTTGCGCAATCCAGCCTACTTCGGCACGTTCTTGGCCATGCTGGGCGTGGCTCTAGCTGCGGGAAACATCGAAACTACACGTGGGCAAAGTGTTTATGGATTCGCCTTGGTGCTGGTTGTGGTGTTCCTGGGGTTCTATATGCCGCGCAAGATGAAACGCGAGTATCCGCGCCTGCAGGCCTTGTTCGGCGAAGAAGTCGATCGTCATGCCGCCAATGTCCCGGATTTCTGGCCGCGCCTGACTCCTTGGCGCAGTGGTCAAGTCAGGTCATTCTCATGGGAAATGGTGCGCGAAAACCATGAACTATCGTGGGGATTGGTCCTCGCGTTAGTCATGCTGGCGGTGTGGTTTGCGCCAATGTGGTCGCCGTTCGTGCTTACCGGAGCCGTTTCCTAACAATGAGTCCCGCGCCGCTACTGGAGTGGCCGCGCGCGGCATTGGAAGCCAGTCAGCAACAGCTGCTGAGCCGTGGCTCGCGCTGGAAGCCCGCTGTCTTGCGTGTGATAGACGCAGAGGGCAATGTCCGAATCGTTAAGGATTGCCGCCCGGTCACTTGGTTGACGAGGTGGGTCGCACGGCTGTTGATGGGGCGGGAACGGCGGATCATGCGCCGCCTGGAGGGGCTGCAGGGGTTTCCGCGGGTTCTCGAGCGTATTGATGCTGACGCGTTCTCTATGGAGGAGGTGCCTGGTAGGCCCCTTGACCCAGACACGTTCTGCCTAGCGCCAAGACGCATTGCTGACGACCTGCTGGGACTCACAGCAAAGATGAATGCGCGTGGGGTCTTTCACCTCGACCTGCGCCAGCGCCAGAACATCCTGCTAGGCCAAGGCCTGGAAGTGGCCATTATTGACTTTGGTGCGGCATGGGCTCCGAACCCAGTCGCCAGATGGTGCTTCGGCAGTTTATTGACTTCCGTCGACCGCTCGGCCGCGCTCAAGTATTTGGCGCGCTTTGCACCTGAACATTTGACCCGCGAAGAGGGCCAAGAGGTGTTGCGAGGATTGACAAAACGCAAGCTTTGGTTCTTGTCGCCGTACCGCTCTCGTGGTATCGAGGAAGCCGTGCGCCGGCACCTCCAAGATATGTAGTGTGCATCGACTAAACCACCACAAGATGTGGTGGCACAAGATTTTGCTTGGATTTCGCTTCTCAAACAATATATTGAGCACACCGGAAGGGAATCATGGGAAGGCTTGAAAAACAAATCATAATTGGCGCGCTCGTCCTCGTTGGCGTACTCCTCTCAGTCGTGGTGTTCAAGGGGCTTAAGCCGCGTGGTGGTGATGCCATCCAAGAACCACCATTGCTTGTGGTGGATATCCCACTGAATAATCCCGAAGAGCAAGCAGAGGACAACTCCAACGAGCTGCCAGGTAGCTGGCCAATCGACCCCGGCAAGGACCAAGGTGGTGGTGACGATCTGGGCAAGAACTTGGATAAGCCTTACGTTTCGCCCAAGCCGCCAGGGACGCAGCCATACGTGGATCCTAAGCCGGCACCTGTGAATAAGGTGCGCAGCTATACCATCAAGTCTGGCGACACCCTTTCGGAAATCGCTCAAGCCGAGCTCGGTTCGAGCAAGAAGTCCTTCATCCAAGACATCCTTGATGCCAATCCTGGAGTCACGGTCGAGAACATCAAGCCTCGCGATGTGCTGATCTTGCCAGCCAAGGGCAGCAGTAGCGAAACAGTGAAGCGCCATGACTCCGAGGCCATTCCTGCTGGGATGAGATCTCACAAGGTCATCAGCGGCGATTCGCTGTGGAAGATCTCGCGCAAGTACTACGGCATCGGCAAGGAAGAGGCCGGGATCGAACGCATCGTGGCAGCAAACGCACAGCTCAACGATAAGAACTCGGTGCTCAACATCGGCAAGCTATTGGCCATCCCCAAGTAGGGGCATGCGTACCTCAGATTCCGAGCGACCACGTCACATCCTCGGAATCAATTCGGGTACATCAGCCGATGGCGTCGACTTGGCGCTGATTCGGGTCGGAGGGCGTGGAATCAAACGTGAGGTTGAGTTACTTCATTCCGGTTCAGCGAAGTTTCCTGAAGACCTGCAACAGGCCATCCATGCGGCACTGCAGTGGAGTTTGGCCGACGTCGCCAGATTCCACCACGGACTGGGCGTCTTCTTCGGCCGCTGCGCACGCGAGTTCTTGACGGCCGTGAATGTGCCGCGCGACTTCGTCACTTGCATAGGTAGTCACGGGCAGACGGTTTTTCATCACGGCGGTAACCCACGCGATGGCAGCCTTCAGTTAGGTTGTCTCTCTACCTTGGCTGCAACTGCTGGAGTTGCTGTGGTCGGAGATTTTCGCGCCGCTGATCTTGCCCAAGGTGGTCAAGGAGCACCGATCTCTCCATTCGCTGATTGGGTATTGCACGGTGGTAGCGGGAAGGAACGCACCATTGTCAATATGGGGGGGATTACCAACATCACCCTGTTGCCAGCCAGTGGTCCGCCGGTGGCGTGGGACGCAGGTCCTGCTAATGGGCCATTGGATGCCCTAATGCGTATGGAGCGAGGTCTTGAGTTCGATCAGGACGGGGCGCTTGCCCGTTCTGGACAGGTTGCGAAAAAGCTCCTGACCGACCTCCAGGCAGACCCTTACTTTGCCCAAGCGCCACCCAAGAGCACTGGCTTAGAACATTTTGGGGTTAATTTCGTGAAAGATTTGCGCGCTGCAAACCCAGATTTGACACTGCCAGATTTGTTGGCGACTCTTGTCGAGTTAGTCGCATGGTCGATATTCACGAGCCTCAAAGTTGCAGATTGGCAAGGTGGTCCGGTCTTCTTATGTGGGGGCGGTGCTCATAATTTGGCCATTCGAGAGGCTTTAGACCGACATTTGGGAGTCACTCGCATTTTTTCCTACCAAGACCTTGGCTGGAATCCGGATTTCCGCGAAGCGGTGGCCTTCGCCTTATTGGCCGACGCCTTCCTATTAGGAGAGCCTTCTACCTGGCCAACCACCACCGGCGCGAGGTCTCCGGCAGTCCTTGGAGTGTGGAGTCCGGCAGGCATCCCTTGACCGGACTTATGTCGTTCTTATGATGTTGCCTACGTGAGTGCGCACACTAACGTGCGCAGCCCCGTGCTTCCCTTTCCTTACCCGAGCCCAAACGTACCAGGGTAGAACATGAGCCTAATCCGGACTTCGGCCCTTCGCCTGCTAGTAGGCGCCTCACTCTTCACTTTCTCCACCACTCTCGCCGTTGCGCAAGATGGCCAGCAGCTGCTCGATCAGGGCATGGCTGCTTACCATCAGGGCAACTACGAGGCTGCACGGGAGAAGTTCAGAGAGATCGTCGCCTCAAACCCCGGCAACGCTGACGCGTTGCAAATGCTTCACAACAGCGAAGATGCTCTTCTCGAGCTACTCGTAGCTGGTGGAGAATTCGAAGCTTTCGCGCGAGAGATTCTCGCCGCTGCCCGCACTGAGGGCCGCGACAAGATGCGTGATGAAAGTGCTGCCGCCGCTGCTGCCGAGGGTTGTTTCTCGGATAGCTACGCTGATCGCGCGCAAGCAATCTTCGCCCTTAGCCAAAACTACGGCCCCTTCGGCGCTGTACCGCTGGTTGCTGCACTTGGCGACGCTAGCGAAAGCAAGCGTCTTGCTGCCGTGTACGCACTATCGCGGATGGGCTCCAACGCGATGCTGCCAGTCCTGGCTGCAAGTCACTCCACTAACGTGGAAGTTCGCCTTGGTACCTTGCACGTGCTGCATGCATTGAAGGATGCACGTGGCAATGCACGCATCCTCGACATGGCCGTGAACGATGCCAACGGTAGCGTTCAGGCGATGGCCAGCTCTATCGTCTACGGCGATGGCTCGGATGTCGCAGGCGCCCTGGCCGCTCAAGGCTTGGCTTACTTCAACCACGACCTCAATCTTGGTCTGTCGCCAGTAGAGAACTACGGCGTACTTTGGACCATCGACGGTCGCAACCTGCAGGCTTACGACATTCCTCAGGAAGTCGTCGAGCTCGAAATGGCCAAGCACTACCTGCTGCGCGCCATGGAGCTTGGTGCCGACTCTGGTTCCGATCTGGCTCTGGTCTACGCCAGCCAGGTTGCAGTCCTGCAAGGCTTGGTGAAGGGTGGCTCTGACCTGGAAGGTCAGCTCGCTGCACAGAACAACGCTCTTCTGACCATCAGTCACGAAAGTGTCAACCAGGCACTGCACATGGGAGTCTCTGGTGGGCACATCGCTGCCTCCGAGGTCCTGATCAGTGCACTTGATGGTGCTGGTGGCAAGGAATGGTCAGGTTTCCAGACTGCCTTGGCAAGTCCGGTACCTAGCGTCAGCCACAGTGCTGCGATCGCCCTGGCACACCAGGGTGACTACTCCGACGCCGTGGTCAACAACCTCGCTTCGGCACTCGCACTAGATGCCCAGCGCGTCGTCCACATCATCGATCAAGACGATCGTCGCTCATCGCAACTCGCCGCTGACCTGTCCGCCATGGGCATCGATGCGGTCCGCTCTGCTGATGGTGCTCACGGTCTGGTCAACATGAACTTGGGCATCAACGTCGACGCTTTCGTCCTCGCTGATCCACTCGCCGACCTCTACGCGAGTCGCGTAATCAAGACTTTGCGGATGGACCCACGTTTCGGTTCCACTCCAGTCTTCGTCTACGCCAACGAGCAGAACGGCGATCTTGATGCCAACGTCGTCGACAGTCTCGACGCCGGCACCATCAAGGCCAGCTTCCAGGACCTCGATGCCGAGCGTCAGCGTTACGTCGCTATCGCAACTGCCGCTGCCAAGACCTTGGCACACGCAGCACACGATGGCTTCGGTACAAGCGCTGTTGGCGCCATGCGCGATGCTCTTGGTCGCGATGACAGTATCGCTAAGTACGCGGCTCACGGCCTCGGCTTCTCCGGCGACGGCACCGCTGCTCCAGCGCTTGCCAACCTGGTGGCTGATACCGGTCGCGATTCCGGCGTACGGGCTGCTGCTGCTAGCGCTCTTGCTAACTTGTACTCGCGTTCAGGTGTCAGTGTTGATGCCGAAGTATTCCAGTCAGCAATGATGGAAGGCGATGCCCAGTTGGCTGAAGCTTGCGCTCGTGCGATCGGCGTAATGGCTGGCGGGCACCTTTCCGCTGGCGTCTCGGTTCAGTAAACTACTGCCCCGTGGGGGTCGCACCCCGGCCCAATAGAGCCGGTCCGCTTCGGTGGGCCGGCTCTTCTTTTGCCAGAGTAGCTCAGGGGTAGAGCACCGCTTTCGTAAAGCGGCGGTCACGAGTTCAATTCTCGTCTCTGGCTCCATTTCAAACCGCCCGTTGGTTCGTCCGATGGGTGGTTTTTGCGTGAGACTGGCAGCTGATGTCAGCCCCTCAGTCAGTGGGAGCAATAAGCATCACGACTGCAACAAAGGAAAAAACCAGTCACGCTCGCGCGTGACTGGTTGATTTAGTGGTGGTCGGGGAGACAGGATTTGAACCTGCGACCCTCTGCTCCCAAAGCAGATGCGCT
>CAZJGH010000173.1:0-5845 GCA_964545405.1 uncultured Planctomycetales bacterium | reverse complement strand
GCGATCGTCGCCACTGCGCTTGGCTCGCCATTTGAGCCAGATGCCACGCGCACGTTCGGTAAGCATGTCCTGTGCCTTGAAGCCGTGATCCAGGGCGAACTGTCGTGCCCCTGGGCCGACCAGGTTGATGTGATCGGTACGGTCCATGACCAGCTCAGCGACTTGCGCCGGGTGCATGATGTCTTCGATCGAAGCCACACTTCCAGCATTGTGGGTCGGGCCGTCCATGCACGCGCTATCCAACTGCACTACGCCCAACTCATTTGGCAGGCCACCGTAACCGACCGACATGTCGTTCTCGTCGGCTTCAACCGATGCGACACCACGGACTGCTGCTGAGACGGGCCGCATACCCTTATCAACGACCAAGGCACGAGCGACAGCGACACTATCGATGCCATTGGCGGACGAGATCGCCACACACGACTTGTCGTCAGCCGGAGCTAATGGCAATGCGCTGTTGGCGCCAGACGGCTGAGCGATGTTGGGCAAGGCACTGGCGGCCACGCCAACACCTGCAACGCGAAGAAAACGGCGGCGACTTATCTGGGACATGTCGCCAGCCTAACGGCGCCGCGCCTAGTTAGCCTTAGCTACTGGCGTGCGCTGGCGGAATTCCATCTTGGTGATTTCCCAGATGTCATCCCTTTCGACCCCAGGATCGATACCACGACTGCGGCCAGTCCCGCCGATAGGACGGATATTGAAGGCAGTGGTACGAATGCGTGGGTAGAGCTGTTCAGCCCGGAACAGGAAGGTGCGCAAGCTGGCACGCTGGAAACCTTCGTCGCCCTTATGGAAGTCGATCTCGAAACGCGTGTCGGCGTAGTTCTGCTTCGCGGCCAGTGGATTGACACTGACGTTGATGTCACCCATGTGGGCCTTATGCGCCTGGCGCTGGAAGTGCATCCGGAACGAGTTGTCGGCCGTGCCTTTCGGCGCATCCTCGCGCCGCATGGTCAGGTCATCACAAGTCTCCCAGATGGTCTTGTAGCGAGCCTTGTGGATCGCCAATGACTCATCCCAAGTCTTCAGGCTGGAGTTCGACCACAGTTGCAAGCCCACTGCCGCGGCAGCAAGGATCATCAACAAGTAAAGAGTTGTGCGGTTGCTCATTGGCCGGTCTCCTCGGTCACGGTCTGATTGGTGATGATCTGGACCTTGACCACTCCGGTCTTGGCCCCCTCCTCTCCGATTGACTCGGTGTTCGGGATCAACGCTTGCCCAGTTGTCCAGCTCTGGCGGTTCAATGAAGCGGTCAGGGAATCGAAGCGCCCGATCAAGTTGCCGCTGCCATCAGGGAAGATGGTGATGCCGAACTTGGCGGATACGTGGGCAGGGGTACGCGAAGTCTTCTCGACCGAGCTGAACTCGAAGTTCTCGACCATCCATTTGCCGTTGTAGCTGGCCATCTCCTCGTCGAGGAAATCCATCAGCAAGCGCCATCCATCCAGGCACGAGACTGGCATCTCCAAGGCGGTGGCCCCCATCAACTCATCGAGTTGGTTCTTGCCCTTGCGGACGTTCGACGCCAAGCGAATGATGCGCTCGTCATCGGGGATATCTAGGCCAGCGAAATCTGACTTGATGATCCATTCGGTCGGGTACTCCTCGTCGGTGCGCACGCGGTCGTTGAGGACCTCGACCTTGGCCGTAGCCTTCTTGAAGATCCGATCCGCATCGTTCTCCATGATCTTCAGGGCCTTGAGGTTCATCACGAAGCCGATAGCGAAGAACACGATGATGCCGACCAACGCGAATGTAAGAGGGCCTTCAACCCGCTCGAGACCACGCGCGTAACGGTATTCCTCCTGACGGAAGTTCATCGGTGACAAATCGACACCGAGGCCACGCAATGCAGCACCTACAGCAAGCGGCTCCGGGGCGGTGCCGCCTTCATCCTCAAGACCTAAGTCCAAAGGCGCGACATCCTTGCCGAGCCGTTGCTCGAGGAAATCCTCGAGGCCTGGCACCTGGGCACCAAGCATGTAAAGACTTCCGCCGCTTGGAATGCCCATTGCAGCTAGGCCACGACGAACCTCTGAAGAGAAGCGCGTCATGAACAGGTTGCGGGTCGAATCATCAGCCAACTCCAAGGCGGTCTCAAGCGAGATACCGAATGGCAGTGAGGAATCGCCACCGATCGCTACTTCATGATCATCCTCGTCGTCTTCATCCTCTTCAGTGGGAGCTTCGAACTCAGCGTCTTGTTCGCCTTCCTCACCAGCAGACTCAGGACTTTCCTCAGCACCTGAATCCTCACCATCTGCAGCTGCATCACCTTCCACAGGTAGAGCAAGTTGCGCATCCTCGACATTCAAGCCGCGTGCAAGCTCAAGCCATCCAAGGGATAGGGCGCGAACCGCGTACAAGGAACCGTCGCCGTTCAGCACCATCAACAGGCTGGATTCGGCACCGACGTGTAGATAAGCCTCGCGATCTTCCGGAGCGGTGCTGCCTTCACGCGGCAACACGTCGAGAGCGTCGAGCAGGCTACCGTGCGACAAGGTAATCACCGGTGGATCGCAATCGGCGGCATCGAGAACCTCAAGGGCCGAACCGATGCGCTCCTTCTCGAGCACGCTCACCAACAAGGTCGGAGTGGCGCGGCCATCGTTCAGTTCGATGAAGTCAGCGACCACGTCATCGATATCCAGGTGATAGAGCTCGGACTCGATCTCGAACTTGAGCACCTGCATGACCTTCTCGCGGTCATTGAAAGGCATGCTCAACTCGCGCATCACCACGCCCGACGAGGGCAGGGTGATCACGACCTGATCGACCTTGCCGGCTTTCGCCGTATCAGCGATCAACTTGCCGAGCCGTTTGGTACTGCGGAGATCCTCAGCGCGGAATACCGCACTGCCGGACTTGGATACGGAATAGCGCTTGGCACTGCCCTCGAGCAGTGCGAAATCGAATCCGTGGGATTGAAGGTGGATGCCTAGGCTGCGTGCCATGTCAATTCAAGCCATCAGGTTAGCGTGCGGAGGCCTCCGCGACCACTACCGATGGATGTTGCAAGGTTTTAGAAGTGCGACGCTGCTCAGCATCCAGGATGCGATTGGCTAGCAACTTTTCAAAATGCTGGTCGAGCTCCACCCAATCCGAGTCGACCTCGGCCAGGTGTTGCTGCAGAAGTTTCTCACGTTCACGCTCATAGTGGAAGAGCAAGACGCGCAAATCACTGCTCTGCTGGCTGGTCAGGCCTAAGGCCCGCACCATCCCGGCCTCATAGGCCTGCAGATCAGGAGCAAGCTCCTCAAGCGGAGTGTTGGAACGGTGGCTGTTGACCGATTGGCCGACGAAGAAGCCTGCGGCGAAGGTCAGCATGGCCGGCAGCAGGATCAGGCTCCAGGGAGACCGCCCCATCAATTCTGCTCGGCAGGACGAGCCATGAACTCGCGGATGGCCTCGTCGATAGCCCCCGGCTCACTGGCGTAGGTGTTGGTGGGTACCGACAGCAGCAGGCGATCGACTACCCAGAAACCCAGTCCTAAAGCCAGCAAAAGCACAGCGGCGCGGTTCCACAGACGCAGGGCCCGAGCCACCCGGAAGACCTCGTTAGCCAAGCCGTCCTCGAAGCGAGTCTGCATGACTAGCAGTTGGTCTGCCGAAGGGGCAGCTGGTTGCAGCAAGGCGAGGTCCTCTCTTAATCCTCGCCATTCCTGCAACTTGGCCCGCGACTCGGGACTTTCCATCAGATGTGCACGCACCTCTGCGGCATCCATATCCGATGACTCGCCATCAAACCACGCCGAAAGGCGCAGATCCCATTCCTGTTCCTTGTTGTGATGACCCATTAATTCACCCCCATGCGTTTAAGCTCAGCGCCCAGGCGTTCCCGCGCCCGGAAGATCCGTGATTCGACGGTCCCTTGTTTCACCTTCAGGATGCGTGCGACGTCGCGATAGGACATGCCTTCAAGCTCGCGCAGGATCAATACCTCACGGAACTTGGGTGGCAGGCGATCGAGAGCGTCTCGCACCATCTGGCGTCTTTCTGAAACCGAGGCCTCTTCTTCAGGCGAAGCGTTGCTGCCTACGAAGGTCGGATCGGCTGGCTGATCAGTAATCAGACTCATCGTGGTGGCACGCGTCTGGCGCACCACCTTGCGGCGATGATCACGCAGCGTGTTGAGCGCCACCTGATAAAGCCAAGTAGACAACGCCGCCTCACCACGGAAGGTGCTGATGCGGCGCTGAACTTTCAGGAATACCTCTTGCACACCATCTTCAGCCTCTTTCGGCGCCAAACCACAGCGCAAAGCAAGGCCGTAAATCTTCGAACCATAGTCCCGAAACAGCTCCTCCAGCTGTTCAGGGGCGACTCTAGGAGCCGACGGTTGTTGATCATTAGGCAAAGGCATAACCACGACGCACTTATGACGTCCATCGTCGCATAAAGCTTCCCTTCCTAATAGGAAGTCTTGCCGCTAGGCCTATTTGTGCGGAAACAAGTGTCCAAGCTTGTCTCGCTTGGTGTTCAAGTAACGCTCGTTGTGTTCTTGAGGGTCTACCTGCAGCGGCACCTGCTCGATGATCTCAAGCCCGTAGCCGTGCAGACCAGCCAACTTCTTAGGGTTGTTGGTCAACAAGCGCATCTTGCGCACCCCAAGATCGTTCAGGATCTGGGCCCCCATGCCGTATTCACGCATGTCGGCTGGGTAGCCCAGCTTCTCGTTGGCTTCGACGGTATCGAGGCCCTGCTCCTGCAGTTGATAGGCCTTCAACTTGTTCTCCAAGCCGATACCACGCCCCTCCTGACGAATGTAAAGCAATACGCCTTTACCAGCTTCCTTGATGGCAGTCATGGCTGCATGAAGCTGAGGACCGCAATCACAGCGCAAGCTGCCCAATAGATCACCGGTCAAGCACTCGGAATGCACCCTTACGGTGATCTCATCCTCGAGTTTCGGGAAACTACCGACGCCATCGGCAGGTGCATCACCCCAGTTATAGGTCAGGGCGAAATGCTCCTTGTCGTCGGTCAGTGACTTGTACAGGTGCATCTGGAAACCACCATAGTGGGTCGGCAAATCCACTGCAGTCACGCGGCGCTCGACCAAGATCTCGCGGCGACGACGGTATTCGATCATGTCCTCGATGGTCAGGATCGGGATGTCATGCTTCTCGGAGAAGACCTCCAACTCAGGCATCCGTGCCATGGTGCCATCTTCGTTCATGATCTCGCAGATGACTCCTGCAGCCTTCATGCCAGCCATGCGCGACAGGTCGACTGATCCTTCAGTCTGACCGGGGCGCATCAAAACGCCACCATCGCGAGCACGTAACGGGAAGATGTGACCAGGGCGAGCCAAATCAGTCGGCTTGGCGCCATCCTTGACCGCGGCCAGGATGGTCGTCGCACGATCGGCCGCGGAGATTCCGGTGGTGACACCGACTCGGGCTTCAATCGACTCGAGGAACGCCGTCCCCATGCTGGAGGTGTTTTCGGCAACCTGTGGACGCAAATCCAGGCGCTCGCACAGCTCGCCAGAAAGTGACAGGCAAATCAGCCCTCCACCTTCCTTGCGCATGAAGTTGATGGCCTCAGGAGTGATGGCTTCAGCTGCCATCACCAAGTCGCCCTCATTTTCGCGGCGAGGATCATCGACAAGGATAATCATTTTGCCCGCTTTTAGGGCTTTAACGGCATTTTCTACGCTTGAGTACGACACAAATTGTCCTCCAATTTCCCCATTGTACCTCACCTTTAGGACTGCGTGTCAACAGCCTCAATTAAATGGGATTCTCGTAAATGCCGATGGAAGAATGTGCGATTCCCTAAAACGACTTCCATCCTCACCACGGCCGCCGTCGTGGGCGCTGGAGTATTGATTGGC
>CAZJGH010000172.1:0-5881 GCA_964545405.1 uncultured Planctomycetales bacterium | reverse complement strand
TCCCGCAGGCGGTTCAGCGCAAGGTTGTAGGTGATTCGATACAGAAATGTGGTGAACTTGCCTCCTGGATGATAGCGCTCGCGGCTGCGCCAGACACGCAGGAATGCCTCCTGGGCAAGATCCTCGATCAAGGCATGTGGGCCCAAAATCCTTCGCAACATCGCGAACGCGGCGCTTTGGTAGGTCTCGACTAGCTCCTCGAAAGCGTCGTCATCGCCTCGCTGGAAGGCCAGCATCAGGACCACCCCTCTATCTACAGGCTCCTGTGATGCATTTGCAGGGCTTGGGCTAGTCACTTTCCCAGCCCCATTCGGTCCATCCACGCGGCCACGCACGATACGAAACTGTCCCCAAGATGCGGTCGCTCGGAACGGCACCATAGTTGCGGGAGTCACGGCTTTGTGAGGGATTGTCACCAATCAGGAAGTACTCTTCGTCTGCGAGCTGAAACGCCCCGGATACCCCCCAGGTTCCGGTCGGTCGATAGGAAATATCACGCCCGAGCCGCAAGCGCCCGATGGTGAGCGGGCCGACGCCACCAATTCCAGCGAGCTCGAACATCGGCATATCAACCGGGCCGTCGCTTAAGGGTGGTTGCATCGACAGCTGGTAGGCGCGTCCGTCGATCTGTGGCTGTCGATCGATTGCGAAGGTGATGGCGCGATTGGCGAGGGTCAAGAAGGCGCTGCCTTGCGGGCGCGCTGGAGATATCTGTTGCTCCAACAGGACCTCCACTTGGTTCGCCGGCTGATCGGAACGAAGCAAGCGCAACTTGCTGCCACCTTCAGTCAACATCAAGGTGAATGCAGCCCGCCCCTTATGGAGCACCAGATGAAGTTCGGCTTGAGGCGAACGCAAGTCATACTCCACCTCTATACCCAAGTCGGAGGCGAACGCTTCTCCTGGGATGAATGTCCCACGCAACAGATATGAGTCGAGGGGTTGGCGAGTCAGTGATGCGACACCGCTCGTATCGAGTTTCCAGATCGTGTCTTCTTGTACGAACCCGGCCTCGGCCAAAGGGAAGGACGGTGCAGCAGGGTTCGTCGCGCCGGTGATCTTGGTGTCGAGCATGGGTACCAGATCAGTTGCCGAATAGATCGGACGCCGATGAATCTTGCCGTCGAGATACAGGTCGTTCTCTACCAGTTGTACTTTCTGCCCTGGCAACCCGGCGACGGACTTGACAGCGACCTTGCCACTGTCCGGTTCCAGAAACACCACCTGCTCGCCGATTCGCGGTTGGGTATCGCGCAACACCAGGTAATCGCCTTCGACGAATCTTGGTTCCATCGAACTGCCCACTACCTTGAACGGCTTGTTCGCCCAAACCAACAACGCTGCGACGGTGAAGAACACCGCTGTTGACAGGAGGAATGCGCGACGGCGAATCAATGTCTACTTGAACGACTATTCGATTAGGGTGGACGCCATCCCCAGGAACAGCACCACTGCAGAAAGGTCACTGATGGCGATCATGAGGGGTCCGGACACGAGCGCAGGATCGAGGCCCGCCGCTTCACTGCCCAAGGCTATCGAGCTGGATGCAGTTGCCGACCAGCCGATCGAGACCATCAAGGCAAAGCCCAGAATCAGGCCCTGGACCATGTTTCCGATCAACCACCCCATGGCTGGGCCGGCGACCACAGCACAGATGACGCCAAGCGCGATGCCAATCTTCACTTCACTGATGAAGACTCCAAGGCGCCTGCCGGAGACGATTTGACCGACAGCGAAGCCGCGTACCAACACCGCTGAAGTCTGCATTCCCACCGTGCCTGATAAAGCCAGGACCATCGGCACGTAACGCACCAACATCTTGAAGGTCTCGACTTCCTCTTCGGCTGGACCCTCGAACACCACCATGATCTTCGCCATCAAGAGGCCGGCAAGCACTGGAATCGCCAACATAGGCGCGCGGTGTCCGACCATCGTCGCCAGAGGTTCGCCGGCATCTGATTCGCCGTGCGCACCAGCCAACAGCAAGGCATCCTCGGAACCTTCTTCCTCGAGGACCTCGAGGGCGTCGTCGGCAGTCGCGACTCCGACGATCACTCCGCGCGGGTCGACTACCGGAATAGCCGACAGGTTGTAGTGAAGGATCCCGTGCGCGACATCCTCGCGGTCCTCGTCGACCTTGGCCTGAATGACATCCGGAATCATGATGTCCGAGACTTGGTCATGAATGCCGGATTCGAGCAACTCACGGGTGCTGACCACGCCATTCAGGATGCCGATGTCGTCGACGATGAACACGACGTAGATCGATTCCGACTCGCCCTCGTCGCGCTTGATCCGCTTGAGGACATCGCCGACGTTGTCGTGAATCCCCGCAGTCAGGAACTCGGTGGTCATCATGCCGCCGGCGCTGTCGGGGTCGTATTCCGAGAGGTGGCGCAACTCCGCCGCGTCCTCGGGATTCACGAAACACATGACCTCTAGGCGCAGCTCTTCGGGAAGCTCATCGAGCACGTCGGCGCCGTCGTCATAGGAAAGTTCGCTCAACAACTTGCCGACGAACTCGGGCTCGGCTCCTTCAAGGAGCAGGGCCTGCAGCTTCTCCTCGGCCTCAGCCAACACCTCGGCTGCGGCAGTGAGTTCGAGCTTGTGGAATACGCGCCGTGCTTCCTCGGGATCGAGGTCCATCCACATCACGTCGGCAAGGTCGGCGGCGTGGTGAGAATCCTGTGGCACGAACGGCTGATCGCCAGCATCCTCCAAATGTTGACGGAGAGCTTCCAATACCTGCTGACGCAGTTCGCGGCGACGGACACGAGCCATTGGGACTATCCTACCCCTCCTCCTCCGAATTTTCCTATCATCCTTTAATGGCAGAGGCTTCCGCCAATCGCCGCTCAGACCAACGCCGTCTCGCGCGCTTCTTCAACCGCAATGCATATTGCCGGAAGCCTGACTCCAGTCGCCAGCAAGAGGGCTACTCCCAGTACAAGAAGGGGTGGGAAGTGAGGATCATCCTGAAGGATGAGGATGAAGTGGCGATCGTAACTCGATTGCTCTGGAAGGTCGGCCTAGCGCCTGGCAAGCCGTTCCGAAAATCCCGCCGCTGGGCTGTTCCGGTCTATGGTCAGGAGGCCGTCACGAGCCTTCAGGCTTGGGGTGCAGAGCTTCGCGATACAGAGTCTTCTGAGTGACGAAATCGCCGCAGTGACGCGGCTTTTGCTCCCAGCGGGCTGCTAGTCTGGAAGTAGAAAGTGACTACTCAATCTCCTCTAGATGGCCTTTTAGAAGTCTGCGACCAGCTACGCACGCTTCAAGACAACGCCGCACGTGGCGCCACACCCTCGGAAGACACCCTGCGCCGCACGCGCGAGAAGGTCGAGGGGTTGAGCGCGCACACCTTTGAGTTGCTGCCCGGCATTCAGGAGCAGCCTCTTGCGGCCGCTCTCACCAGCCGTGAATTGCTGGTCCTGGCTCTCCTGTTTCACCGACGTATATCTGGAGTTTCCGATCCACTGGCTGGGGCAACCTTGATCGGCCTACTGCTGCGTGCTGGAGTACCGCGAAGCGAGGCAATGTTGTTGCTCGGCCCCACCGCCACCTTGCGCTCTCAGGAATGGGTGTTGTGCGAGGTGACTCGCAACGGGCTAGACCCGCTCGATGGCTTTTTCCTACCGGCGACCTCGGCATTAGCTCTCTTCTGGCCGCAAGTATCTCAGCCATCTTCTGAGGCCAATAGCGAGGAATCTCCTGCCACCGTGAATGACGGCGCAGGAACTGACGCCGAGATTGGCAACTCTCCATACGGGAGTGAACAGGACTATCTGTGGGACCTTCACGCCTGGCGTCGCGCGTGCCTCAAGCGCACCGCTGTGTTGTTCGACGTCGACCCAGAACAGCACCCTCATCCCAAGACCTTGGAGTTGCGTCAGGCCGTGCGCAGTAGCTGGTTGGGTATTCGCCGCCGCCTTGCCCAAACTCCAGAAAGCCGCGAATTCGGGTTTGAAAGGCTCGCTGCCGACTATCACTTAGGGCCCGACCACGTGTTGATAGTCACCCACTTGCTGTTCGCCGAAATCCTCGATGCCGAGCTTTACCTAAGCCCGATGGAGTGCTTGCGCTTGGTCTCCGACCGGCGCGAGGACGCCTTCACCAAACGCTCGTTGGTCGCACCGAATAGTCGCTTGCGACGTGAAGGAATTGTCCTGTCGGAAGGAGAGGATTCTGCGAAAATGCTCGCCGTGCCGTTGAGTCTTGCCGACTGGGTCGTGGAACGCGTCCTAGCCGGGCTCGGGCGGTCGCCAAAATGGAGCCAACAGGATCTCGAAGATTTCCTGCGTGGCGAAAGTGGGCGCTAGGCGTCAGGCATCCAAGTGGAACGCGAAAACCTCATCTACGATTGGGCCGGTGTTGGCCCTCACCATGAACCTCCCCCTGCCGGGAAGGTAATGCTCGACGACGAAACCTTGCGCGATGGGCTGCAATGTCCGAGCGTCAAGGACCCGTCGTTGGACAAGAAGATCCAGCTTGTCCATCTGATGAATGAGCTCGGGATCAACTCTGCCGACATCGGCTTGCCTGGTGCCGGCTCCAATGCCCGCGAGCACATTCTCGCCATCGCCAAGGAGATGAAGCCACTGCGCATCACTCCCAACGTGGCTTGCCGCACCATGATCTCCGATATCGAGCCGGTAGTCGATATGGTCCAGGAAGTCGGCGCGCCAATCGAGGTCTGCGCATTCATCGGTAGTTCCCCGATTCGTGCGTACGCCGAGAACTGGGACATCAAGAAGATGGTCGGCCTCGTACGCGATGCCGTGCGCTTCGCCAAGAAGAACGACCTCCCTTTGATGTTCGTCACCGAAGACACGGTTCGCAGCACCCCGGAGATTCTCGACCAATTGAATGGTGCCGCGATCGATGAAGGCGCCGACCGCTTGTGCATCTGTGATACCGTCGGCGGGGTTATCCCGTATGCGGTTCGCAACATCTTCGAGTACCTGGGTACCTTCCTGGCCGAACGTGGTGCGAGTCATGTCGGCCTCGACTGGCACGGTCACCGTGACCGCGGACTTGGCTTGATCAATACCATCAGCGCCTTGGCCGCCGGCGCGGAACGAGCTCATGCCACTGCACTCGGCATCGGCGAACGCGCCGGCAACACCGAGATGGACCTGCTGTTGGTGAACCTCAAATTGCTCGGCTGGGTCGAGCGTGATCTCACCCGTCTGGGTGAATACGTGCAGCTTGCCAGTGAAGCCACTGGCCGTCCGGTCCGCCCTGAATACCCCGTGTTCGGTGAAGATGCTTTCGAGACCGCGACCGGCGTTCATGCTGCAGCGGTGATCAAGGCCATGAAGACCGGCGACCGCTGGTTGTCAGACCTCGTTTACTCTGGCGTACCTGCTGGCGACTTTGGCCTCGAGCAAGTGATCTCCGTCGGACCCATGAGTGGCAAGTCGAATGTCATCTGGTTCCTGGAACAACGTGGCCACGATGCCACCGAAGAACGCATTGCCGCTGTTCTTGCTGCAGCTAAGGCTTCCAGTCGGGTTTTGACCGAGGAAGAAGTCCTTTCAGCAGCCGGCGTTCTATAAAAAACCTAATTCGAGTTTATTCGGCCTGCTTGGCTGGATGTGGGGGCTCTCAAAACCGCCGCAAATGATTGGGCACGACTATCATGGGCGCCCGACGAAAGCCGTCGTACACCACTGCCTTTGGGGCCGTTGCGTGTGTGGCTGACGTCCTGACGGGTACTCTTTGCCCCTCATTCCCTAGCAACATACCAAGCAGGTCATGACCGTCGCAGAAACGATCAACACCACCGCGGGCTTCCAGGAGCTCGATCTCTACAATTTTCAGGGTCTCTTCAGTGAAGAGGAAATAATGGTGCGCGACATGGTGCGCAACTTCGTCGATGAGC
>CAZJGH010000171.1:0-5918 GCA_964545405.1 uncultured Planctomycetales bacterium | reverse complement strand
CGCGCCCACGGCGACGTCGACCATGTCAATGGCTTGCCGTTCCTAGCTCAACGGCAAGCGTTCCTGGAAGTCAACTGCCAACCAGGGCGGTGCCACCGCGTGATTGATTTGCAGCCCTTCGAAGTGCGCGTGATAGGTTGTCGGCCTGCCTTGAATGGTGTCGCCAACGACGGTGGGCATGTGCTTGAGGTAACTGCCGAGGATGTTCGTGTGGTACTGCTCGGCGATCAATCTGGTTACAGCCTGAGGCAATTGCGCGAGCATCTCCGTCCTGGCCCGATAGATATCTTGCTCATTCCCCATCATGGCCTTACCACCGATGGACTAGCTGAGTTGCTGCAGTATCTACGACCGCAGGTTGCCTGGACTTCATCGGGGCCGCGCAACTACCCACTGCCTGCGAGGCCGTTGTTGGAGTATTTCGGGGTTCCACTACGGTCGACCTTGGAGCAATCCATCGTTTGGCACAAAAACGAATGACCGCAGCGATGGACGAACGTCTTCATTCTCATGAACACTCCAGTCCTAGGCGCGACCTTATTCGGTGATTCCGCCCACCTAGTGAATGTGGAAACTAGATTGGGGCGCGGCCTTTCGCGGGTGGTCATGGTCGGCATGCCAGATGCGGTGGCTCGAGAAGCTCGAGAGCGTTTGCCAGCGGCTCTTGCCCACCATGGTTTCAACTTCCCTAAGGGCAAGGTGTTGTTCAATCTGGTACCTGCACAACTACCCAAGCGTGGCCTGCCATTGGATCTGGCTTTGGCAGTTTCACTTCTTATTCAGGATCGCCAGCTCCCTTGTCCCCAGGAACCCATCCTGTTCTTGGCCGAACTCGATCTACAAGGTGGGTTACGGGCGCCAGCACGAGCAACATTATTGGCAAGCTTGGCGGCACTCGAACATCATTGCCACACTGTCGTGACGGCAGTCGATTCAGCCAAAGAGGCGGCGATAGCGCCATCGATTCAGGTCTTCGGCCTGGAAGACCTTGCTGAAGTCGAGCGATTCCTGCGCAGGCCTCAGGAGTTCGAGGCCACACCAGCCGTGACTGCAGCTTCGACACCGGCTGATCCTCCACGCACCCTTCGGCTTGATGATGTTCGCGGCCAAATGGTCGCAAGACGGGCCGCATTGTTGGCAATTGCTGGCCGCCATTCATTGCTATTGCAGGGGCCACCCGGCACCGGCAAGAGCATGTTGGCCAGGCGCCTGGCGGCGAAGTTACCAGCATTGAACGCCGCCGCCGCACTGGAACTGGCTCGGGTCGAGGCGCTGCTCGGTCCTGTCCCTGAAATGCCACGTAATGCTCCTTTCAGGGCGCCGCACACCAGTGCTTCCCAACAAGCGGTGTTGGGGGGCGGCATGCCACTTCGCCCTGGAGAAATCGCGCGCGCGCATGGTGGTGTGTTGTTCCTTGATGAGTTGCCGGAGTTCTCGCGTCCTGTATTGGAAGGGTTACGGCAACCGCTAGAGGAAAAAGAGGTACGGCTGCAGCGAGCTCGTGAATGGGCGACCTATCCGGCAGACGTGATGTTGGTAGCCACCAGCAACCCGTGTCCATGCGGTTACGCCACTCACCCCAAGGTCCCCTGTCGATGCACACCTACTCGGCTGGATAGTTACCGCAACCGCATCAGCGGGCCCTTGCAGGATCGATTCGACCTGTTCGTGGAAATGGGGCCGGTCTCAGCGATCGATCTGCAGCAACCGCCTTCGCCACCGCATGACGAAGAAGTATTGAAGCTCCTGCAGGATTGCAGGAATTTCCAGGTCGAACAAAGTCAGCACCGAAGGTTCACCTACTCAAGGTCAGCCGAACTCGATGATCTTCAGGCCGCCGGTGTCGAGACCGATGCCAATACCTTGCTCCGCCAAGCCATCTCAGTGGTGCCATTGAGTGGCCGCGGGGTGCTGCGCTGTCTAAGGGTTGCACGAACATCGGCCGACCTGGATTGCCGTCAGTCCGTCAACAAACTGGATTTGAGCGCGGCACTCAGTCTACGGCCGTTGGCGTCAAAGCCGGCAACAGCCACAACTCCACCCCGTTCTCCCGGGCCCGCAACTCAGCACCAGCAGCCTGCAAGCGAGCGGCAGGCTCGGGCATCTCCAGAGTGATCACGGCTAGTGGGCGATCCCCGACGATCTCACGAGCGTCCGCTAGTGCTTGGTTGGCATCGTACGGCTCAGTCTGCTGCCGACCGTTGGCATGCCAACGCCGGCCTTCCCAGAATCCGGTGCAGGCATCAAGCCTGTCACGCAAATCATGCAGGCTGTTGTTATGGATCTGCGGAGTATCAACGAACAGCGAGTGGTTCAGCAGTGGCGCAAGTTGGTTGCCTTGAGCTCCCATCTTGCCACCACCGACATCCGGGTGGCGTGGGTGAATCATCACTACCGCAGCGGCCGGCAGCTCGCGCTCGGCTTGTTCCACTGTCAATGGCCAACCGCGGGTTCGGGATGCCTCTCGAGCAGCCAAGCGACCATCCTCGACGTGATCGAGGAAATACAGGGAATCACCTCCCCACGCAGCATAGACCTTGGCGGTCTGCCAAGTCATCGGCACGCAGAAGGCCAACAAGGCTACTGCCGACAAGGCGCCGGGCGATCTCCTTGACCAATGGCCGAGCAGGATTCCAGCTGGAAGCGCCAGGAGTATTCCAGCGATGCGCGGGAACTTGTACTCATTGCCCCACGGCAATGAAGTGAAGGAGAACACTGCCGCGATGGCGACCGCCACCAGCAATGAGGCCCGGTTCTTCTTGATGATCAAAGCCCCTGGTATGCCAAGCAGCAGCAGCAAGGCCAGCGGGCCCACAAGGTTGGCCCACGCTACTCCTTCGAATGGCAGCTTGGGGCTGACGGCGTTGGGGTCATGCTCCAAGTCAGCGAAAAGGACCGGCAGCAGGAACGGAACGGCGATGATCAGCGCCAAGATGGCAGCAGGAACGAGTTGTTTCAGGACATGCACCCCACCCTTCAAGGAAGGAACCTTCTGCACCAACACCAACAGACCCGCGAACAAACCGACCAATGGATTGATGGCGCTAGTGATGCCAAGTAGGGCAGCACAAAGGAACAGTGAGCGCCGTCCTTCACGCAAGTTCTCAGAAAGAGTGAACAGCGCGAACGGTAGTGCCAAGGCGAAGGAGGATACGTTCAGGAACTTGGGCAGGAATGACTGGAGTCGACCATCCCACTTGAAGCCGTCGAACGGTTGGGTGGAGTCCATCAAGACCACCAACGGCATCGCACCTTCAGGCATGGGCTCGGCACCCGACCACATCATGAACAGCCAACCCAATCCATTGAATCCGAATACCATGGCGGCGAAGGCGAAACGACGAGCGCGGAAATCAAGACCGAAGCGTTTGCCTAGGGCATCCAACGCTGGCCCCATCAAGGCAGCCGCGAAGATGTTGAGGATCGCGAATCCCCACAGCGGTCCGCCTCCAAGGTGCCCGACCAGCACTCCAAGGAGTGGGTACAGCAAGTAGTACTGCAACCCTGATCCGGCGTGATAGGGGTTCTCGGGCAGAAGACCATCACGCAGCACCGCCTCGCCGATCGAACTATGCAAGTAGCCGTGATAGGAAGTCCTTACGGCTTCCCCACCCATCGTCACTACGGCCATGACGATCAAGGCCAACAAGCCACCTTCAATCCATGGTGCGATGCGGTCGCGCAAGCTCGGTTGGTCAACTAGGGATTCCATTGGGCGCCGGTCCACGGCAGGTCTGGATTCAATACGGCGCCTTGGCCGTCGGTGTAACCCAACTCCTCTAGGTTGGCGATTTCCTCGGGAGTCAAGTTGACCTCGGCAGCGCCGGCGGTCTGATCGAGCCCGAAGTACCAGTCATGCAATGCATCAAGCAAACGACGAGTTTCTTCCGGGTGCTCAGCTGCTACGTCTACCTGCTCAAGGGGATCAGCCAAGCGGTCGAAGAGCGCCACTTGAGGGTAGACGAAGAACACTCCCTTAGGAGGCTCAGTCGGTCCCTGCTGGTTGTTCGACGGGTTGTGGATCAAGGTCCAGCGCTCGTCGCGGGCTGCGAAGAACAGCTCATGCCAAGCGGAGAAGAAGACTTCTGAGCGCGGCTGTTCACCGTGTAACACCATCGGCATGACCTCAGCCAGGGCAACAGCACGACCGACCCTGTGGCCGGCCTTCCACCCACCACCAAGGACGACCAGCGGCACGTGGGTTGAGCCTGAGTAGATGCTCTTGGCGTGCATGAAGTAACCTTCATGATCGGCCAGTTCCTCTCCGTGGTCACTCACGACCACGACGACCGCGTTATCCAACAGACCGCCGCGTCCGGCCTGCCGATACTGCTGATCGAGGCCACTCAGGAAGGTGACTACATAATCGTTGGCGGTGAGGATCTCCTCATCGTAGAGGCCACGAAGATGATCGATGGTGGCATCATCAACTGATCCCGGATCAGCGTGAATCGCTTCCAAGGTTGCCTTATCGCCGGCGACCCCACCTGCAGTGGAGAACTTGCCGAGATGCTGACTGTTGGGTTCATATGGCTGGTGTGGCGCCATGTAGTGTGCCCAAATCAGTGTGCGCTGATGTTGCTCGACGACCTCGCCCGTGCTCTTCAGAAGTAACGCTGGGCCGGTGCCTTCCTGCTCCTTCGCGCGGATGTAGTAACTTGCGAAGCCACGATCGACACCGCAACCTTTGCTGAGTACTCGGTTGGCCACCACAGCATGGTTCACCCATCCTTGTCTGGCTAGCTGCATCGGGTAGGTCTCAGCCGTGACCCGGCGGTGATTGCCCTTCGCACCGTGCTCCAAGGGCGACAGGCCAGTCCATAAGGTGCCGAATGATGGCAAGGTCATGCCTGCTGGGGCCCAGGTGCGGTCGAATGTGGTGCCCTGAGCAGCCATCCAAGCTAAGGACCATGGCTGCTGCGGGTCGCCAGCGGTCGCATGTTCGGCCCCGTAAAAAGGCAGACGGTCAGCACGCAGGGTATCTATGGAGACCACCACGACATCCAGCTTGGAATCAGGGCCAAGAGCGCCTGCCAGTGGAATATCCAATGGCGGCAGCGCCGGTGAGCCTGAATCACCGACTTCGTCGCCAGAACAGCTCATGGCGATGACGGTGAGCATTCCGAATAGGAAGACCAGCTTGCGGTTCATTGCCCCAGTATAAGCGAGCAGCGAGCTAAACTATGCACACGGCCCCCTCTGACTGCCCATGTCCTGGTTCGACTCACTCACTGCATCCCTGATTCCACTGGTTCCGAAGCCGATCATGCGGCGGCTCAGTACCCGCTACATCGCTGGCGAACAGCGCGTCGACGCGCTCAAACGCGGTGCCCAGTTGGCTCGTGCCGGCTATCGCGTGACCTATGACCAACTCGGCGAGGCCGTAAGCAACGAGGCCGAAGTCGCCGCCGCAGTCGCGGAAAATCAGCAGCTGTTGGCTGATCTGGTGGCTGGGGAACTGGAGCTGAACATCTCGACCAAGCCCACTCAGATGGGCATCAACATCTCCGAGGACCTGTGCCACGATTCGGTCGCTGAGATGCTTGATACCGCCTCTTCGCAAGGTGCCTTCGTGCGCTTCGAGATGGAGGAATCATGGACGGTCGATGCGACCTTACGAGTCTTCGAACGTTTGCGGGCGAAGTACGGCGACACCGTCGGCATCGTCGTCCAGTCGATGCTGTTCCGCACCGAGGAAGACTTGCGCAAGCTGTTGGCCAACAGTGACCAACCCTTGAACGTGAGGCTGGTGAAGGGCATCTACGTCGAGCCAGCTGATATCGCTTATCAAAGCTACCAAGACGTCAACGACAGCTTCCTCCGTTGCCTACGCCTGCTGTTGGAAGGCGGAGCTTATGTCGGAGTCGCGACCCACGACGACAACCTGGTCGATGCACTGCAGTCGATGCTGCGTGAGA
>CAZJGH010000170.1:5802-6026 GCA_964545405.1 uncultured Planctomycetales bacterium | reverse complement strand
TCCCGGGAAGACAATTGATTGTGGCTCTTTAGCTAAATACTGGCGTTCAAATATCCCTACGACGGTAGCATATTTTCCGACACTGATCTGTCCGGCGCCATACACATTATAAAAGTAGCATATCACATAATCCAACCCGAACCATTCACCATAATTATTGATTAGTTCTGTGTTTTGGGATTTATGGAACGCATACGGGGAGCAATCTTTGTTTTTCCCATCGT
>CAZJGH010000170.1:0-5792 GCA_964545405.1 uncultured Planctomycetales bacterium | reverse complement strand
GGACGCCGAATATATTAACTTGGACTTATTTTGCTTACAGAACTCTATCACACTTCGCGTTCCCACTACATTATATTCCCACACTAGCTCATAGTCATCGAAGCTTGTCGAAACTCGGGAGTATTCACCAAAATGATAAATAATATCAGGCGAGAACTCAATATGAGTCCCGATATTTCGGCAATCCCCCTCAATGTAGGTGGCGCCAGCAACATGGTTTTCTCTTACTCCTGTAAAATAATTATCCAGAGAATAAACCTCAACTCCTTCAAGCTTCACCAGCTCTTGAATAAGCCTAGAGCCCACAAAGCCAGCTCCGCCGGTAACTAAAATCTTTTTAGTCATTTCAGCTAGTGCTCCAGTCTATAAATTGTTCGTAAATGGTTGTTGCCGTGGGGTGCCAGTCGCTACTGCTATCAAATAGCACAGGAGTCTGTAGAGGGTTCCAGTTTAGCTCGTACCGGATTTTATTATTTGGGATGGACCAAACAACATGAGGGAGCGCGCATAAACTGACTAAATGCATCGGACCGGAGGAGGGACCAAATGCACACTCGGCGTTATGAAGTGTATCGAAGAGGTCTCCTAAGGGGATATCACGCAGATCGTCGGTGCCCTCGATTAAGGCAGATTCCGCTTTAGTCCCGATACATGCAATCCGTTTGTCCCCTAGTAATCTTTTTAACTCGCTCCAGTTTTCTAGAGACCAATTGTCTTCTTCTCTAAGTTTGCGATCGCGAGCATGAAAAATATAATCATACTTCCGCGGAGCTTTCTTCCCATATGCAACGTATTCTGGGGCAATCATATAGTCCCCTATCATTAGGTACTGCTCATAATGAGTGTAGGGAGGGAATCCTAGCCGTTTAGGGACAAAGAGGGTTGTCTCTTTATCCATTCGAATCTGGTTTCCCATTATCACTTTTTTTAATTCCTGTACAAAATCTAGATTGTGCATGAAAAAGGAATCTGTGAGTCCGCCGTCGGGCATGTGTCCGACAAATTGGTCACTGAAGTCTGAGTATAGTGCTTCAGAGCCCGGACGAGAGATTATAGTAGTGTGGTCAAAATTGCGAGATAAGGCACGCACGTACGCCTGCCATGCAAATAGCTCCCAGCCGAACTCACCTACCCACGGACCGGCGAACAGCTTTTTCATCCGTATACTCTTTCGTAATCCAATTGAGCTTGGTGCATCTTATTGCGGGCTGCGCCCTCATCGAACACTCCTCTACCCGCATAGTGAATAATGTGTGAGTCAAAGCGGTTGGGTGAGTCGTTCCAGCTTTCAGAATACATCGTCATGTGATTAAACTGATAGGAAAGTTCGTGAACCTTATACCCATACTTATTTATGAGGTACCCAATATGAATATCATCTGTTCCCCATGCACCGAAATATTGATCATTAATTTTACGATAGATATCCCGATGGCACTTAGAAGTAACAAACACCCCCGTATTAATATATCCAGACGTCCATCCGATCTCTCCAAATTGTTGCTGCGCGGCAAGCATGCACTGGTGGCGTTGTGGGGCGCGGGTACCTATGTCTTCGTAAATCGAACCTACACTGTCATAGGGGACAACGGCAAATAGATTGGGTAGTGATGGCATCAGGATCATGTCAGTATCCAAAGCTATAATCCGATCATAGTGCTCGTGTAAATCATAGTGCTTCAGGATTCGGTACTGATACACTCCGTTGCCGATTCCTCCGGTAGCATCTTTGGCGTCGGTGGCTTCGTCAAGTACAAGAAAGTCTGCTCCGATTCGGTGCGCATATTGTTGGAATAGCGGGTGGACAAGTTTGGCCCACTCCCAGCTAGTATTATCTGCTCTAGTAGTCAGCAGCAACTTCATTTATTTCTCCTTATACATTAACCAATTAGTGGTATGATAGGAGTCCATGGTTCCTGCGTCAGACCAGACATCTTCGAGGGTTGCCCAGCTACAACTATCCTTGTCAATAAAGGTATTATTAACGCTGGTTATCTCATACTCTCCGCGATCGGAGCGCTCCACTTGTTCAATGGCGTCAAAAACTTTATTAGAATAAAAGTAGATACCAACACAAGCCAAATTGCTCTCGGGCTTTTCAGGCTTTTCATTCAACTCCACTAGTTTGTCTTCTACAAAGGTCCCCACACCGTAGCGGCGAGGATCTGCGACTCGCTTAAAGAAGAGCCGGCAATCTTCGTCGCCCTGTAAGAAGGATGCCACCTCTTCTTTTAAATTATCCTTAAAAATATTGTCCCCCAGGAGGACCACGCAAGATGAATCTCCTACGAAATTACGACACAGCCTCAGGGCTCCGGCAATGCCGTCAGGTTCGTCTTGAACCTTATAGGTGAGGGAACAGTTGTGATCTTTCCCAGAGCCCAGTAGAGACGTAATCCCGGTGGCGTGATCAACACCTGTGACCACCATAATATCTTTGACGCCGGCTTCGGTCAGTTTTCGCAAGGGATAATAAATCATTGGCTCCCCTGCGATGGGAAGCAAGTGTTTGTTAGTAACTTTAGTGAGAGGGTAGAGTCGCGTACCTTGTCCGCCGGCTAAAATAATTCCTTTAATACTTTTCATTATACCAATCAATCGTTTTCTGTATACCCTCTTCGAAGGTGACTCTAGGGGACCAATTCAAATCTTCTTTAATTTTTTTATTGTCGATAGCGTAACGATAATCATGACTTAAGCGGTCTTCAACGTGTTCTACCCATTCAGACGGGACAACGCCCATCGATGTACAGATGGTGTCGATGACCTCAACATTACGTTTTTCGCAATTAGACCCAATACAGTATGTCTCCCCTAGAACGCCATCTTCCAATACCTTCCAGATGCCCTCACAATGATCTCCTACATAAATCCAGTCACGGACATTCAGTCCCGCGCCATATAAAGGGATCTTCTTTTTGTTTGTCAAAGAACGAATCACAGTGGGAATAAATTTTTCATCATGCTGATGAGGTCCGTAGTTGTTTGAGCAGTTAGAGATTGTGACAGGCAGTTTATAAGTATGAAAATAAGACATCACTAGAAAATCTGACGCTGCCTTGGACGCAGAGTATGGATTTCGAGGGTCGTATGCTGTGTTCTCATCAAACTTGCCTGTTTCTCCTAGCTCTCCGTACACTTCATCAGTTGACACGTGATGGAACCTCTCAACTTTTAGTTGTCGCGCAATCTTTAAAAGATTAAACGTTCCTAAAATATTACTGTCTACAAAGGCGCTAGGATCTAAAATAGAATTATCCACATGACTTTCTGCTGCAAGGTGTACCACATGAGTTATACCGTGCTCCACGAATACCCTTAGTAACGCGGCGGGGTTGCATAAGTTTACCTCTTCGAACACATATTTGTCGTCAGCATGAAAATCTTTAGTATTCTCTAGATCGCCAGCATACGTTAAAGCATCCAAATTAACTACCTTGGATACCAAATCGCGATGAGACTCATCGAGCACCATTTTTATGAAATTGGATCCGATGAAGCCGCAGCCACCTGTTACAAGCAAGTTCATCATATTAAGTTTCGGTCGTTGTCTTGGAGCGCTCAAGCTGTACTACGGTCGGTTGAGGTGCTGGCATTTTAACATTTTTAACACTTGTTCCAATCGGGGTGGACGTCGACTGTTTTTCTAGTTCTCGCATGTCGCCGAAGCCTCCGCCTTGTGAGGAATCCTCTTGGCGTTCGCAAAGCAATAAATCATATTTGGTTTTAAAATAGGCTTGTTGCGCTTTCAACTCGATATTGGTGAAGTGCTCAGTGCACCAAAAGTCGTTAGAATATTCATCAGCCTTTTCCCAATCTACATTTTGATGTAGCTCCGGCTTATAAAGGTCGGTTCCCGGATAGGGGCACAATATGGTGAACCCGACGACATCTGGGTCGATCTCATCTATTAGTTCTTCAGTGAGTAATAGATCTGCCCGGGTTTCGTTTGGCATACCAAAGAGGAAGAAGCCCCTTCGTTCGACGCCATGTTTCTTGGCCCAAGCAAACACATTCTTTACACTTTTAATCGTGAGTCCTTTTTTGATATCTCTCAGGATTCGTGGGCTTCCGGTCTCAACGCCAATATTAACCTGATGGCATTGTGCCAGTTTAAGCCACCTAAACATCTCTTCACTAGCAAAAGTAGCATGGATAAGACATTCCCACTCTGTTGTGATGCCTCTCTTAATCTTTTCTTTGCAAAACTCAATAACAAAATCTGCGGTGATATCAAACGTTGCATCGACGAACTTAAAATAATTTAGATTTAGTTCTTTAATAACATGCTCAATTTCATCACACAGTTCTGGGACCGGACGGGAGCGAATTGGGTTATCACGGCGGTTCCGTGTTCCGGTTATTACTCTCTCCGCGCAAAACGCACAAGCTACGGGACACACCCGATTGCATTGAAAGGAAGCTGTTCTCTTTCCGTTCATGGTTTCACATAGATCCACTGTTCTATAGTTTTTGATAATCTCGCGGTCCGGCCATGGGAGATCGAGCATCGATGGCTTTGTGCCCCGAACGATGGGATCGGTGTTTCCGTTAACAACGTCTAGAAAGATCTCTTCTCCTTCTCCAATTACCACCTGATCAACAAACGGGTGTGCTGCGCATTCCTGTGGAAGCGCGGACGGGTGCCACCCTCCGAACACAGTTCGAGTGGAGGGGCTAACCTCTTTAATCTCCCCTGCCAAACGCAGCGCATGCGGCCACGCCGGAGAGGTACAGGAGAATCCAACTACATCAGCTCCTATACATGCTTCCACAATAGTTTCATCTGTGTCAAAGTTTCCCTGATAACATCGTAGATCCAATTCTCCTTCGTGGTACTTTTTCAGATACCCCGCAATAAACCCTAACCCAATAGGTTCCCAGATATTTTCATAATAGGGCTGTATTAAAATAACCTTTTTCATCGGTTTCCCTCCGTATATACTTTATATTTAGATAGATCTTGGTATTCAATTTCCAGATCTTCATTTTCATCTTTTATGCCCAGCATCAAAACAGCTCCCCTTGCGGCGATCTCGGGAAGCATATAATAATTCCACCCAAGCATGTCAAATTCCTCAACTTTATGGTCTACGGGACGACGTCCGAAATAGGCAGCGCGTTTCAGCCAATCATAAGCCTCTTTGCTGTCGGTCAAAATCATCCCGCCCTTTCCAAGCTTTAAAAACTTATGGGGACCACTAAACGAAAGGCACTGGAATTGCCCAGGTATATACATATTCTTGCTAAAGGTCAGCGCGCTGTCCCAGATAGGGAAGGGCTCCAGCTTATACTGCCCTCGAAGGCGCTTTCCATCAACAATAGACGGATGATTCTTGTCAAAATTTACCTTATTTCCCGCATGAATAATAGCACAGGGTACCGACATGAAGGTAATAGCCGGAATTGTTATCTCTTGGTCTTCTAGACCTAGGTATTTCATGCATAAAAATAAGCCATTTGTGGCGTTGTCTACGGCTACCGCATAGGGTGCACCGCAATACTCGGCTATTAATTCCTCGAAAGTCGTGATTACTTGATATGGGTTATGTTTCATTATTTTTCCCTTTTTGCTTTATATATTATAATGGATCTCATACAATGTTTAAAGGTGTTTGCCCTTTCAATATACGCAGTGCATTAGTTGCCGCTTTTACTCTCATCTCTTCGATAGCCTCTACGGAGTAGTAAGCCGTATGTGGATTAATAATAAGACGATCCCTAATCCAACCTAAGCTCGATCGCCAATCATTTATCAGGGGGCTAGTAATCGGGGGTTCCTCCGGGAGGAC
>CAZJGH010000169.1:0-6027 GCA_964545405.1 uncultured Planctomycetales bacterium | reverse complement strand
CCAGGCGTTGGGTTGTTCTGGAGTGCGGCTCGTTGCGGTCTCTTCCTGACTTCACATCTGGTCCTCTTGGTGCTTGCGGTAGCAAGCTGGGTCGCGACCAGTAACACTGACTTGTTCGGTGACATCGGCGGAGGTGGAGCACGCTCATCAAGTTGGGCGTTCCTGGACTTGTTCGGGTTCTGCGCCGTGAGCCTATCGCTATTGTCCGATTACGTGGTCATCAAGCACGGCAACGAGAAGGTCGCGCACCAGAAACTCGAACAACTGGTCTTCCATTCGCCGATCGCATTGATCGAGTTGGACGTGAACCTGGCGATTCAGGTCTGGAGTGAGCAGGCCATCCAGGTGTTCGGGTATTCGCCCGAACAGGCGCTGGGCCAGACCGCTCCTGATTTCCTTATACCCGAATCGGAGCGTGCAGGTGCCTGGGCACGGTGGCATCATTTCGCGCAGAAGAAATCAGGCAGTCAACACTTCACCTTGCATGCGGTTACCGCTGACGGTGAGCAGATCCTTTGCGACTGTTATGGCTCGCTCTTGAGGAGCACAGGTGACGAGGTGATCGGTGTAGTTTGCCTGATCGTGAACGTGAGTGAAAGGGAGGCAGCCAGCCTCGCACTTCAGGAAAGTGAACGAAGGTTGAGGAATATCTCAGAAGTGTTGCCACAGATGATCTGCTTCTACGACCGGAATCTGGTGCGCAGGTTCGCGAACAAGGCTTACCAGGCTGCGTTCAGGGGCATCGAGGATCTAGGTCCCGCACCACTTGAGGATCTGATCGAGCCATCCGCAGCCGCCGAGTTCAGCCGGAACTCAATGCGTGCTTTAGGTGGGGAGCAGGTCCGCTTCGTAGAGAGGTTGCAGCTCAACGACGGCGAGGTCCATTCCATCGACCGCATCTTGTTACCCAACGTTGGTGCCGATGGCCAAGTAAATGGTTTCTTCTCCGTCGCCACTGATATTTCCGAGTTGTTGGCCGACCAGAACGAAAGACTGGCGCTTGAGACCCAAATCCTCCAGACCCAAAAGCTCGAGAGTTTGGGCAAGCTAGCCGGGCGCTTGGCCCATGAGTTCAACAACCGGTTGTTCGGCATCATCGGTCACGCTGATATCGCTTGTCAGGACGTTCCTCCTGAGAATCCTGGCTACCAAGCAATCAATAAAGTGCTGGATATCGGCCGGGAAGCTTCCGACTTGTGCCGCCAGATGTTCGTGTTCTCAGGACATGGCACCGGCGTTAAGGCTGAGGTCGACTGCGGGGCAATGGTCATGGAGATGCGCCGCTTGATGGAGATTTCCCTGCCAAAGAACATGCGCTTGACCACCAGCATTTCGCCCGACCTGCCTGCGGTCGCCGCAGATGAACCGCAGGTTCGACAAGCACTCATGAACCTAGTGAATAATGCGGCCGACGCTTCTGGTGGATCGCGTGCTGAGGTGCAGATTCATGTCTTCGCGGCCAAGGCGGACGAGGTCGAACTCACTGAGAGTTTCTTGACCGGAAGCGCTTCAGGAAATCAGCTCGTTGGCATCTCAGTGCGCGACGATTGCGGTGGGATCAGTCCCGACGATATGCCGCGCATCTTCGATCCATTCTACACAACCAGGAGTGGTTCGAAGGGTCTTGGCTTGGCCGGAGTCATCGGGATTATTCACAGCCATTGTGGCGCGTTACTCGCAGAGTCGGAGGAAAGTGTTGGCACTAGCATCACGATGTTCTTCCCAGGCATCGCGGCCGGGATGGTGGAATCCGATTCCGAGCCTGAGGAGGCATCCGCTTGACTAAGGATTGGGCGCTGTACCTATTGATCTCTGCCAATGGCAATAGGACCTATGTGGGGGTGACGACTGATGTCGAGCGTCGCTTGGCTCAGCACAATGGTGAAATCGCTGGAGGCGCCAAGAGCACCAGGGCTGGGCGCCCGTGGCGTGTGCTGCGTAGTTGTGATGGCTTCCCGGACCGTAGTTCGGCACAGAGCGCCGAGGCGCGCCTGAAGCACCTGAATGGCGACCAGCGAGTAGTCTTTTTTGATGAAGAATCGGCCTAATATCCTTTTTTTTGGCGGTTTCCTCCGATTTTGAGCCTCATTTTGTAGTAGTTTACTTTTAGTGGTAGAAGCTCGTTTTCCCCCTGGATGGCCTGCGAGTTCCACACCCCTCCTCATCGCGGCCCCAATCCTTGCCGTTTCACGCTAATCGTAATTCTCATGAAGACACGTTTTCTCCTCCCAGCTGTGCTCGTTAGTGGTTCGGTTGTCGCCTTCCTCGGACACGGTCTACAGGCCAACCCAAGTTCCACCAACATGGCTCTGATGCCAGACGTGATCGTTGGTGATATCCATGATCACATGAAGCACGGAACCTCAGGGGGCCAAAGCTCGTACAGCCTTGGTTCAACTTCCTGCAACCAGGGTAACGATGTCCTCAACTGGATCTCGTGGACCAATGAGCACCCAGTGATTGCTAGCAACATCTACCGTCTCAAGGACGGTCGCTTCGAGCAGCTTGGGCTTAACTGGCTGAAGCATGGCTTCTCGGCTCTGAACGGAACCCTCTGTGGGTCCTGCCAGAACACCAGCGGCTCGACTTTGGGTATCGGTTGCTCCGACCCATACAGCGCTTACCTGAACGGCTTCCGCAGCTACCTTGGCCCACGTTCGGAGATCAACCCTTACAACGGTTACTTCCCGTACCCGCCAGTACTTGATCCTCCTTACTCGGGTGAGCTTGCTCGTCGTATCATCGTGAACAACGTCGATATCGATCCAGCGCAAAACGCTGGCGCTCGTTACTTCGCCGAGATCCAGTACATGACTGCTGATGACAACGCTGAGCTAGGCAACGGCTCCAACAACGTAAGCTGGCGCGAGATCTCGTTCTCGGGCGGTAGCGCTCCATACAACATCTCTTTCGTCGGTCAGACTGTTCGCGAGGAATCAGCGATCATGGCTTGGCAGGCAGTTGACCCTAACGTGATGATTTCCGAGGTTCAGCTTCCTAACGACGGCAGCGTGTTCGTGGCTTCCCGCAACACTGTCAACCCAGGTGGCGGATACTCTTACGACTACACTGTCTACAACCGTGACTCTGACCGTGCTGTGCGCGCGTTCATCGTTCCACTGACCGGTAACGAGACCTTGTCCGACAAGCAGTTCACCGATGCGGATTACCACAGTGGTGAGCCTTACATCAACACCGACTGGACTTCCTACGAAGGGCTTTACCCAGGTCGTAGTCAGAAGATTCAGGCTTGGTACGGCGGCACCTTCAACGCCAACCCTAACAACAACGCTATCCGCTGGAGTTCTTCGCACAGCATGCACTTCGATTCGGATACGTCAGGAGTATTGGGGCAGGTTGCCATCATTCCTTTCAAGCCAGGCACTGGCAAGATCTTCTACGCAAGTGCTGTAGTTCCTCAGTAGGCCTTCACCTACTTTGATACAGAGGGACCAACCTTCGGGTTGGTCCCTCCTTCTTTTGATTGGCTGAAGTAAACTTCCTGAGCATGAATAAACCCAGCAACAAGTTCAGCAGACGCCGTGCGATCGTCCTTGTGGTCGTACAGCTGTTGATACTCGGTCACGTGTTGTGGTGGCTGGCTAGCGGCAGGGCCTTGTCTCCGCTTGAACCATCCGAGGCGATGAGCTTCGCCAAGGAAGGTGTGGTTAATGCTGGTCTGATCCTGCTTACCGCTGCGGTGGTGGCCACCTTGGTGTTCGGGCGTTACTTCTGTGGCTGGGGGTGTCATCTCCTGTTGCTCCAGGATTTCTGTCGCTGGCTCTTGACTCGCGCCGGCATTCGTCCACGGCCTTTCAAGTCGCGGACGTTGAAGCTGGTGCCGATAGCCGCTTTCATCTATATGTTCCTGTGGCCGGTGATCGTCAGGATGTGGATGGGACACCCCGCTCCGGAAACCTCAGTCGAACTGAGCACGAACGCGTTCTGGGCGACCTTCCCGGGCCCGTGGGAATCCGTGCTGACCTTGCTCATCACCGGCTTCGCGGTTATCTACCTGCTCGGCTCCAAGGCCTACTGCACATATGCATGCCCTTACGGAGCCATCCTTGGTGCCGTCGACAACTTCGCGGTCGGTCGAATCAGGGTGAACGACTCTTGCCAGCAATGCGCCAAGTGCACCGCGGCATGTAGCTCTGATGTGCGCGTCCATGAGGAGGTCCGCGATTTCGGCGTGGTCATGGATCCCAACTGCATGAAGACCATGGACTGCATCGCTGCTTGTCCCAACGATGCCCTGTCCTTTGGTTTCGGCAAGCCTGCAGCACTCACGAAACAACGAGCCGAAGGGCGCCAGTCGAAGATTGGAGTTCCGACTTGGCCTGAAGAGATAATCCTGCTCGGCGCCTACGCCTTAGGTTTCTTTGCCACTCACTCCTTGTATGGGCGCATTCCATTCCTGCTGGCCCTTGGCTTCGGAATGATGGCCGCTTTCGGGGCCTTGACCATCAAGCGCCTCGTCCAGCAGCAATCCTACAGCCTGTTGGGTAAGGCCCTGAAACGCAAGGGGCGCTTGACCAGACGCGGTGGCATCCATGTGTCACTGATCATGGTCGGCTTCGCCCTGCTCGGTCACAGCATGTGGGTTCAGGTTCACAGGTGGGAACGTGATGCCGCGTTCGCGGAGACGAATTTCCATCGCAGCCTATGGTTGCGGGGCGACTTCTCGGCCGAGACCATTTCTATCGAATCCAACCAGGCCATGGATGTCGCAGCTAGAGAGGCAGCTTGGCTGATCGAGAACGGCCTGATACGTGACGACCTGAATGCCTTCGTCCTGGGCTGGAACGAGTTGTTCGATGGCTCAGTGGAAGGATTCGAGACACACATCCTCGAGGTCCTGAAGCACCGCCCTGATTTCGGCGAGGTCCAACTTCAGTACGCCTACTACTTGGTGAACCTGCAGCGTTTCCATGACGCTAGGTTGCAGATGGACGCGGTATCTCAGCGAGACCCACGCTTCGAGGATGCACAACGGTCCGCTATCGCCTTGCAAGAGCGCCTTGGCAATACCGAAGATGCTGAACGACGCAAGTCTGCGCTCGAGGCGCTCGGGTTCTAGTGCCCGGCCTGGCCGTCGGCGTAACCAAGCTCATCCAGAGCTTCAGCTTGACCAGCAGCCAGTTCGGTGTTGGTCTCGTAGGTGCCTAACGCGAGTTGCGACTCGAGCTCCTCACTCAACTCCTGGAGTTTGCCAGCGTGCTCAGCGTCATCGAGCAGGTTGTTCAGTTCTTCAGGATCCACGCTCAAATCGTACAGCGCGGTCGGGATGGAGGTCTCACCACGTTGAGCGATCAGTTTCCAGTCGCCGACACGAATCATGACCCGAGCATCATCGCCACATAGATGATGGCGAGGTTCAGCACCTGGAATCAACAGTGGGCGCCCTGTCATGTTCGAAGGAGGCTCCATCAACAGGTAGGCAAGGACGGTAGGGGCGACATCAGCGACATCAGGGATAACGTCGGTGCGATGAGCCCGCGGCACTTTCGGTCCGTTGATGATGAACGGTACTCGGATCGAATCTTGGAACAGATGGTTGCCGTGAATCAGGGAATCGTTCTCACCGAACTGTTCACCGTGGTCGGCGGTGATTATCCATAACGTTGGTCGCCCGGAGCGGTTTACTCGCTCTTGGACCTCAGTAAGCATGCTGTCAAGGAACAGGACATTCTCGAGATACAGCTGGTGGTAATGAGCGGCGCCAGCTTGTGCCTCAGCATAGGTCGTTTCATCTTCGCTCAGGAGATCGCTACGCATCGTGTGTAGCTGTTCCAGCCTGATTACGCCTTCACGGTCGATTGGGCCCTGGTAACGCTCTGGAAGCTCCGGAAGGCCAGCAGTGAGTCTGCCATCAAATCCAGGAGGGGCACCATAGGGGTGGTGTGGATCGAGGTAGTGCAGGAAGAAGAAGTAGGGTCGTGCGATGGGATAGCGCTTGTCCAGCATCTCCCGCGCCTGGTCGGTGGTGGCACGTCCACGATTGCGTTGGCCGCGTCCGGTCATATC
>CAZJGH010000168.1:0-6073 GCA_964545405.1 uncultured Planctomycetales bacterium | reverse complement strand
CGCTGGGCTCACGCCGTTACCGGTCGCATGGGCATTGGGCTTTCGGGGGGAGGAAGCATCCTATGCTGCAGGCCACCGCACCGCTGCAGACGCAGCGACTGCTGGCGTCCGCTGGATTCTCGGTCCGGTCCTCGACCTCCATCAGACCGTCGGCGACGCGGTGCGTTCACCGATCATCGCCAATCGCGCGTTCGGTGGCGAGGTCCAGCGCGTGATCGAGTGTGCTGGCGCTTTCATACGCGGCATCAACGAAGCCGGTGGTATTCCATGCGGCAAGCACTTCCCGGGCCACGGCAACTGTTCGCAAGACAGCCACACCGAATTGGCTGTTTGTTTCGATGAACCTGGTGTTCACCTCGAACCGTTCCAAGCCTTGCTCCCACTTATGCCGAGCATCATGGTTGGGCACCTCGAGTATCCACTCATCGATTCTGAAGGTAAGCCTGCCAGCAGGTCGCAGATGATGATGGACATCCTGCGCAAGGATTGGAATTACGACGGCGTTGTCGTCACCGACTCCATCAGCATGACTGGCTTCGGCGATGGCCCTCAAGAGGAACTCGCGGTCGATTCGATTCATGCCGGCGTCGACCTGCTGCTCGACCCAGCCGACCCGGTCACTCTCGCCATCACCCTGCGCGATGCAGCTGACCGCGGCGACCTCGATCAAGAACGTGTCTTCGAAGCTGTAAGCCGACTCGACAAGCTAGTCCGCTTGGCTCTCGACCGCGAGGTCGGCTCACCACGTCCACTGATCCTTGGTGGCGGATCCAAGACCTTGTTGCGGCCGCTTCCGGGTGGAGCCGCTGGCCGCACCCATTCGCGACCGGCCTTCGCCCTCAACATGGCATCCACCCCCGACGCCATCCAGTACCTGCAGGAGTGGGATATGCCCATCTTCCAGCCGGACTCAGAACCGCCGGCAGCTTTCCCGGGACCGCTGTTGATCCTATGTGGAGCTCGTGAAGGTCACGGCCTACCCAACATTCCAGGACCTTGGCTCGAGGCAATCCAGCATCACCACCCAGCGCTTTATGTCGCCGGCTCGCCTGATGCCGCTGAACTCGCTCCCGCCGCTGCACGCGGTTGGTATCTTCCTGGCCTTTCGCCGGCTTTGCTCGGCATGCTGATCACCGCGGGCGAATAACGGAAAGCCATACTCTTGCCGCGCTTCCACCTTCTTGATTGGATTGCCATCGGCGGGTATTTGGTCTTCGCGATGGCCGTCGGCATCCTGCTGACTCGCCGCGCCTCACGCAGCACAGGTGATTTCTATCTCGCCGGACGCTCACTGCCTTGGTGGGTTGCGGGCACATCCTTGGTAGCGACTTCATTCGCTGCTGACACTCCCCTGGTCGTCGCCGGCTGGGTGCGCTCCAACGGCATCGCCCAGAACTGGCTTTGGTGGGGAATGGCAGTCGGCGGAAGCCTGGCCATCGTCGTATTGGCGGCATGGTGGAGACGCCTTGAAGTGACCACCGACGCTGAGATCATCGAGCAGCGTTACCACGGTCGCCCAGCCCGTTTCTTGCGCGGATTCTATGGCGGCTATCACTCGCTTATAACCAACACTGTAATCCTTACATGGGTGTTGGTCGCGATGAAGAAGCTGGTGCGTGTGGTCTTGGACCTTGGCGACCAGACGTACGACGGCTGGATCGTCGCTGGCGCGCTGATTCTCGCGTTGAGCTACTCATTCCTGTCTGGTTTCTGGGGAGTAGTGATAACCGACTTGTTCCAATTCGTATTGGCCTTGTTGGGTGCCGTGATTCTGGCATGGAAAGCCGTCGACGAACTTGGCGGCCTCGGACCGGCGCAGGAGGCATTCGCGACATTGCCACAACACCTGACCACCATGTTCCCCACCGACGTCGACCCCGAAACCGGTGTTTCGACTTCATGGGAAGCACTTTCGTGGTGGACCAAGGGATTCGGCAGCTTCCTGATCTTCGTCGGTGTGCAAGGCTGGTTGAACAAGAATGCCGATGGTGGCGGCATCGGCGTCCAGCGCTATTCCGCTTGCCGAACCGAAGGTCATGCCCGTGGCGCGTCACTGTGGTTTCACATCGCCCACTACTGCCTGCGACCATGGCCCTGGATCCTGGTGGGCTTGGCGTCTTTGATCCTGATCGATCCAAGTGCGTTGCCGGTCCTTGAGCAAGCTGATGGCAGCTTCAAGCAGGATCACGAGGCGGCCTACCCGATGATGATGGCGATGCTGCTCGGGCCAGGTCTCTTCGGTCTGCTCTGCGCGAGCTTCCTCGCCGCATTCATGAGTACCTTGGATACTCATTTCAACATGGCGTCGGCATACATCGTGAACGATCTGTACCGACGCTTCTTGCGCCCCAACGAAGGTGACCGGCATTACGTCTGGATCGGTCGATTCTCCGAGATCGGCATCGCGATCATCGCCGGCTTGTTCGCCACCGTCGCCGACAGCATCGCCGATCTGTTCACCTTCTCCCTGTCACTACTCGGTGGCCTAGGACCAGCGATGCTGCTGCGTTGGTTCTGGTGGCGCGCCAACACTTGGACTGAGGTTTCGGCACTCGCCACGAGCACGGTAATGACACTGCTGCTCAATACCTCGAAGATCGGGCTCGACCACAACCTGCTGGCCATCCCCTATCCATTGTCCTACCCATTGGTGGTGGGTTCATCCTTGGTGGTGTGCTTGATCACTACCCTGCTGACGGAGCCGGTCGAACGCGAACACCTGAAGGCCTTCTTCGCCAAGGTGCGGCCGGTTGGCTGGTGGAGCCCGCTTGGGGCCAATCCCCCAGGCCAGGTCAAAGCAATTTTGGCCGGCTGGATCGGCTCGATTGCCCTCATTTATGGCCTAATGATTGGCATCGGCGGCCTTCTGATGGGCACCCACTTCGTGCTGCCTTTCTGCTGCGCTGGCGCTGGCGCGCTCGTACTGCGTTGGAGCTGGCCTCGAACCGCCATTTAGCCATTCTCGACAACCGAAGATAGAATACGACCCATGAACATGTTCCAAAGCCAAGCTGCGGGCGCTCACGCCGCCGCAGCCGACAGTGTCATCAACGCCGATCCCGCGACTCGCATCGCCTTCTTGCGCAAGGTCTACACCTTGTTCAGTGGCGCGATGGTCGTCTGGATGGGCACTACTTTGCTGGTTACATTCAATGAAACCCTCATGGCCAAGGCTATTGGTCTGATGAGTGGTGGCTTCATTGGCTTCATCCTGCTGATGGGAGCGATGTTCTTCCTGCTGAGGCTCGCCTCTTCCGCCGGCACCGGCATCAGCCTATTGGGCTTGGGTTTGTTCGGAGTCCTCGAGGGCTTCCTTACCGCTCCATTGGTTTATATCGCGATGGTTCAATCAAGCGGCGCAGAGATGCTGATCCTTGATGGGTCGGTTGTCTTGGAGCCATCGATGCTTGCAAGTGGCACCAACATCGTCACCCAGGCTTTCGGCCTGACCCTCGCAGTCTTTGGTGGATTGTCGACTTACGCCCTCACTACCAAGCGTGATTTCCTATGGCTGCGTGGTGCCTTGTGGATGGGCTTCTTCGCTTTGATCGCGATCGCTGTCATGTCGATGTTCGGTATCGGTGGCGGCCTCGTCAGTGGCTGGGGATTCTCCGCTGCCTTCGTCGTCTTGATGGGCGGTTTCGTGTTGTACGACACCCAGAACATCATGAAGCGCTATCCAGAGAACATGGCTGCTGCGGCTGCTGCGACTCTGTTGATCGACTTCGTCATCATGTTCAAGCACATCTTGATGCTCTTGATGCGCCGCGACTAAGCTGCCCCACGGCATTGCAGCATCCATAAATGCCCTGAATTTAGGGCTTATTACCCCAAATTGCAGGGTAAACCTTATGGATGTTGCTGTTCCCCTTGTTGCGGAGAGTGGCGCTCTATGCGTTGCTCGCTGGCTCGGCCTTCGCCCAAGGCTGGACTGATGGTTTAATCACTGTTGAGTCGGGGGCTAATGCACGCAGCAACATCGTTTCACCTCCCCTCCCGCCTAACAGTACCGAGCTTTTCGTCGACTCCGGTTTCTACACCGGTTACTCACGCAATATCCAGAACAGCTCAATTTTGCCAGGCTGGTCCTATTGGGCACATGCCGTAACCCTAACTCCACCGCCATCGGCTCAAGGCAAACTGCTGGAGGTGCGGTACGTCGCCGTCTCGCAGTGGGGAACGAACAAGGATTTCGACCTAGTGATTCGCGATTCCGCCAGCGGATCGGTGCTTGCCACCCTGCTTGACCAGACCGCTATTCTCGATTCACAGAACTGGCAGGTCGTCGACGTCTCCGGGCTGAACCTGATCGTTGGAGCCAACGACTTCATCGTCGAGTTACGTCCCTCATCATCATGCAGCGGCGACAACGGCTTCACCTTGGCGTACAGCGCGACCTCGAGTGCGGACTCCCTTGTGTCGAGTTCATGCACCGATGCCTTCAGCGATTTCAATCCTGATCCGCGCGAGCTATTCGTCCGAGCTGTCGTCGAGAATGGTGGAGCGCCAGGCGTATCGGTGAGTTCAACGACTGCCGGCTCAACCGCTGTGCTTAATGCGTTCAACCTGACCCCTAACTCTCAGGCCATTATCGGATATAGCTTGACCGGGGCCGGACCGGTTCCGACTCCTTTGGGCGCACTGGAACTATCTCACCCGATTGGGCGTATTACGGTCAGCAGCGACCCTGTCGGCCAGGCAAGCGTCCAGATCAACCTGCCGACTGCCCTGGCTGGAAGCTCCGCGTGGCTCCAAGTGGTTGATCTAAGCAGTGGCGAAATCGGCACGGGACTAGAAGTGTCGATTCAATGACCGTGCATAAATCGTCGTTTAGTTGCTAATCTGAAGGTCGTGTCCCCGAGAGCCCTACCTCGACCGCGCCTTGTCCTAACTTGCCTTCTCAGCTTTGCAGTGATGTCGCTGTCAATGGACGATGTTGCCGCCGCTCAACAAGAGGTCACTGCTGGTCAGTGGCGTGCGGTTGGCCCATTCGATCACCCTGATGGCAATGCACTTGGGGCAACTCACGCACCGGAAGATTTCATCAAGCAGATGGTAGTCGGCGAGTCGTGGCCAGGGCTGGAGCATGACTTCCAGGAAGGTATCGGAGCAGTAGCTTGGAAGGTCGTGCGTGGTATCGAACCGCGTGGCAAGAGCCCAGTCGATAGTGGCAAGTTCGATCTCTGGTCAGTCTGCGGCAAGACCGGCAAGCTGGCTGTGTATATGTACCTGCCTCTGACAGCGACATCGGAGATGGAATTGCCGGTCATGTTCGGGGCCGACGATTCTTGCCAACTATGGCTGAATGGGGAAAGCGTGTTCGCGCTCAACGGTCCGCGAGCACACAACGCGTTCGATCATGCGGTGATCCTGAATCTCGAAGCAGGGCTCAATCATCTGTTGGTGAAGATCTCCAACGGTGGTGGAGCTTGGGCTTTCGAGATGCAGCAACCACCCGGAGTCGGACAAGCGGTGATCAACCGTGCCGTCGATGATGGCGTCGACTACCTGCTCAGCCGCCAACTGCTTGATGGCTCGTGGGAAGAGAACCAAGCCGGCTATCGCAACGGTGCTACGGCGCTGGCTGTCTATGCGTTACTCAGCTCTGGTGTCGACCCGCATCACCCAGCGATCCTGCGTGCGATCGATTACCTGAGCTGCGAACCATCGGACAAGACCTACTCCGCGGCTTGCCTTAGCTGCCATGAACGACGATCGCTACTTGGAGCAGATCGAGGAGCGTGCCGAGGACTTGATCTCATGGCAGATGCCCAATGGTCAATGGGCCTACCCTGCTGGTGCCTGGGACCTATCCTGCACCCAGTTCGCTGCTCTCGGCTTGCGTGCCGCAGCATTGGCCGGTGTCGAGATACCTCCCAAGGTCTGGTACGACGCCATCCAAGGTGCGTTGTTGTGTCAGCAGAAGGTAAAGCGCACGACCGGTATTTCGCCGGTCGGATTCAGCTATCGCCCCGCCGGGGTCTACAGTGGCTCGATGGCTACCGCCGGCATCACCGTGCTGGCGATCGCGCGCGAGCAACTTGGCGAGAACATCAAGAACGGCCCTTCGGTG
>CAZJGH010000167.1:0-6086 GCA_964545405.1 uncultured Planctomycetales bacterium | reverse complement strand
AGGGTGTTACGGAAATCGACCGTCCGGCCTTTACTGTCGGTGAGTCGACCATCGTCCAGGACCTGCAACAAGGTGTTGAAGACATCGGGATGCGCCTTCTCGATCTCATCGAACAGGACGACCGCATAGGGGTGGCGACGAACGGCTTCAGTCAACTGGCCGCCCTCGTCATGACCGATATATCCCGGAGGTGCTCCGATCAAACGTGCGACGGTGTGCTTCTCCTGATACTCGGACATATCAAGTCGAATCATGCTTTGGCTATCGCTGAACAGTTCAGTGGCAATCGCCTTGCAGAGCTCGGTCTTTCCTACACCGGTTGGACCAAGGAAGACGAAGCTACCTAATGGGCGGCTTTCATCCTGCAGGCCGGCCCGAGCACGACGGATGGTATCGGCAACAGCCTCGACGGCTTGATCCTGTCCGACCACGTGTTTCTTGAGCAGTGACTCGAGGTGCAGCAGTCGCTCGCGTTCAGTGTCCATCATGCGATCGACGGGGATGCCGGTCCAAGATGCGATCACCATCGCGATTCCTTCCGCACTTACTTCTTGGCGAAGGATGGGCGAGTTGCCCTGAAGCTCTCGAAGTTCGGCAGTAGCCTCGACCACGTCATTCTCCAGTTCAGGGATCTCGCCAAAGCGAATTCGCCCGACTTCCTCGAGATCGCCTGATCGTTCAAGTTGGTCTGCCTTGGTGCGTAGTCGTTCGATTGAGCTGCTGGCCTCCTTGATGGCATCAAGTTTGGACTTCTCGTTCTGCCAGCGCGCACGCTGGATCTGTGCTTGCTCCTCGACTTCCGCACGCTCTGCCTCGAGGGATGCGATCTTGGTCTTGGCGTCGCTGCCACCCTCAGCTTCAAGGCCAGCTTGTTCGATCTGGATACGACGAATCCGGCGCTCCAATGCATCGAGCTCGGCAGGCATGGAATCCAGCTCAAGGCGCAGGCAGCTCAGTGCTTCATCCACGGCATCGATAGCCTTATCAGGGAGCTGCCGATCTGAGATGTAGCGGTTCGACAATTCAGCCGCTGCGACCAAGGCAGCGTCAGTGATCTTCACTCCGTGGTGAACCTCGTATCGTTCCTGCAAGCCACGCAAGATGGCGATGGTGTCAGCTACGTCGGGCTCCTCGATGCGGACGGGTTGGAAGCGTCTCTCCAAGGCGGCATCCTTTTCGATGTGCTTACGGTATTCGTCGTACGTGGTGGCACCGATGCAGCGCAGTTCGCCACGGGCAAGGGCTGGCTTCAACAAGTTGGCTGCATCCACTGCTCCTTCAGCCGCGCCGGCGCCAACCATCGTGTGCAGTTCGTCGATGAACAAGATGACTTCACCGTTCGAATCCTGCACTTCCTTGAGGACGGCCTTCAGTCGCTCTTCGAACTCACCGCGGTACTTCGCGCCGGCAAGTAGGGCTCCTAGATCCAGCGATAGGAGCCGGCGCTTCTGCAGACCAGTCGGCACGTCGCCAGCGATGATCCTCAAAGCCAGCCCTTCTGCTACTGCGGTCTTGCCGACACCAGGCTCACCGACAAGTACCGGGTTGTTCTTGGTACGACGCGACAGGATCTGCATTACCCGGCGAACCTCCTCGTCGCGGCCAATGACCGGATCGAGGCGACCCTCCCGCGCCAAGGCAGTGAGATCCTGTGCGTACTTCTTGAGAGCCTCATCCTGTGATTCAGGATTGTCATTCGTGACCTTGCGATCACCCCTCAGTTCCTGGACGGCGGCGCGGACGACATCAGCGTTGAGGCCGGATTGATTGAGGGCTTGCCCGAGCGGAGTGTCAGCCGTGACCAGGGCAAGAAGGAGGTGCTCCGTCGATAGGAATTCGTCGCCGTTGGCTAGGCGCGCGGCATCGGCTGCCTGGAACAAGAATGAGAGTTGCTGTGAACCGCGGATCTCGCTTCCATCGACGCGGGGGAGTTTCACCAGCTCATCGTTGGCATGTGACTCACAAAGCGAGACTGCAATCCCGACCTTGGTCAGCAACGAAGGAACTAGACCATCCTCCTGGCGCAATAGTGCCAAGAGCAAGTGAGCTGGATGCACCTCACTATGTGAGTTCTCGCGAGCCAGCTGCTCAGATGCCTGCGCCGCTGCGCGAGACTTTTGGGTCCATTGTTCGGGGTTCATTGTGTTCTCCTATCGCTAGGTTGGCCAAGGGGCAGCCAACGTCCGATAACACATTGCAACCCGCAGGCCAACAAAACTCTGCCAATATGACAGTCCTGCGTGCGTACACTCCGGCATGGACGAAGTCGTCTACATCCTCTACAGCGTTGGCACCATGTTGGTGGCAGGCCTAGGAGTCTTTCTGATTCCGTTTGGGCTGCCTGGGACCTGGATAATCGCTGGGGTTGGATTATGTGGGCCGCTGATGGGGTTGGGATGGATGCCGCTGATCATCATGACGTCGGCAGCAGCTCTTGCAGAAGTGATAGAACTGCTTACAGCAACAAAGGTTACGAAGAATGCTGGCGCAGGGAAGGCAGGAATGTGGGGATGCTTTGTTGGGGGAATCGCCGGGGCTGTTTTGGGCACTCCCTTCCTGCCAATCCCAATCGTGGGAACTCTAATCGGTTCAGGAATTGGTGCGTTTGCCGGTGCGATCCTGTTTGAAGTCGTCTTCGCCAATAAGGAGGCTCACAAGCTTTTGGACATCGGGCTTGGGGCATTTCTTGGTGTTCTTTTGGGCAAGATCCTGAAGATGGCGATTGGAGTATTCCAGGTCGCATATTGGTGTTTGGTGGTATTTGGCGTGCTTTAAGCTATTTCCCGCCAACTACAAAAGGAATCGTGCGTACACATTGAGCCTCCCGAGATTTGCGCAGCCGCGCTACAATCCTGGGCCCATTCCAATCTGGAAACAGCACACATGATTAAGAAATCACTCCTTTTCGGCGCGGTCGCTTTGGCAGCCGTCGCTCCAATGACTGCCCAAGAAGCCGAAACCGAGGCTGTCGCAGTTAACCCTGCGGTTCAAGCCGTAGTCAAGCACGTCTCAACCCTACTCGACAGCTCCTGGAAGTCAACGTTCGCCATCGAAGCATTCGAAGGCGAGAAGAAGGCGATGGACATGACCTTTGCGGTCAAGTTCATGGACCTTAAGCACTTCCGCATGGAAATCGTCATGAACACCGAAGACGAATTCGAAGGCACTGTCAAGCAGACCTTCACTGTCGTCAACGACGGTTCCTACCTCTACTTGGATTCTCCAGACATGGCTAAGCTTTCGGGCGGCATGATGTCCGGCCCAGTCAAGGTCGAGTGGGGCCTACTTGAGAAGATGATCGCAGCCGAAAGCGGTGTGGACATCAACGATGGTGGTGCGTTGAAGGGCATGCTCTCTGAAGCCATCAGTGGCTTGAACCTTAAGGAAGACGGCAGTGCCGAAGGCAAGCGTCGCTTCGTGATCAAGGAAGAGGGAGCCTCTGGCTTCATGATCTTCGATGCCGAGACTTGGTTCCTCGAGTCAGCTGAGATCAAGGCTGAAGAGGGTCACACCAAGATCACCACCAGCGACACCGGTAAGGTGAAAGAGTGGCCTGAAGGCACCTTCACTTTCACCCCAGCTGAAGGCGTCGTGGTCACCGACCTGACCTCCATGCTGCAGATGCAGATGGGGCCAATGGATGCCGGCGACGAGGAAGACCTCGAGTTCTAGGACTTAGTCGCATTCACCCGGCGGGTGCCCCAGACCCGGGGTTCCCGCCCTTTTTTTTGCCATGAAAAACTACCCAAGCCTTCTGCTCTTGACCCTCGCTGCCTGATCTTCCCCCGGCACCGGCTCGATGGAGCCTAGCGCTGGCTTGCAGGCCGACAACGTCGTCAAGGGTCCTGTTACCCCGAAGACCTATTCGGAATGGGTAGAAAGCCTGCCAGTGCTGTCAGTCGATTCCACCGCCTTCCGCACTAGCGCTCAAGGGAAGCTCGACTTGACCATTCACGAAAACGGAATGGATCTGGCGTTCGATATCCAGCTTGGAGTCAAGCTCGAGTACCAAGACCTTCGTCACTTCAAGGAGACGATCTGGTTTCATGCCGAGCTGCCGAACTTTCCGGAGTTCTCAGGCATGCAACAGCTCGACTTCGCGATCAATGTTCTGGCGGATGGCGAGCAGTTGTATCTGACTCCGGAGTTCCAAGACGACGGATTAGGAGCGCAGATCAAGGCATCCGGAATCGGCATCGAGGACATGACCTTGACCTTGGACATCAAGTTGTTCGAGGAACTCATGCAGATCTATTGGCACACATTGGCTGAAGCCGATGTCGACTTGTCGTCGTTGCTGCCGGAAGGCATGAGCGTCGAGGAGTTTTTCGAGCGCGGCCTCAATCCTGCCGGATGGGCACGCGCCTACATGCTGATGTCCGACATCATGGACTTTCAGGTCGACAGCAATGAGGTGCGTATCGTGGCGCGCATGAAGGAAGAGCTGATGGGCGACCAACTGATGGTTGGTCCAGGACAACTGGAGGCGCTCGACGAGTTCTACTACGAGATGAGTTTCGATCGGTTCTCGGGGCTACCGACCAGCTTCTCCATGAACCTGAGCGTGGATGACGAGGTGGCGATGGTGTTCGAACTCGACTTCGCAGAGTTCGAGATGGGCGCGAACATCTTCGAAAACGACCACTTCAACTCCAATCACATCGATCGCAAGAACCTCTTCCCTGTGGATACCTTTGTCCAGATGGCATTGGCCTCCTTGCATGCCGAGATTGCCGATGATGATGGCGACATGGCGTTTTAGGGGGTTGCCTGCCGCCCTGTGGTTGGCGACGGGAATCCTGGCGGCCATCAACGTCAGCTGTAGTGGCGGCGACTCATCCTTCGACCCCGCAGACCCTAAGGCAGCATCGGAGGCGGATTCCCCCAAGGACTGGCTGGCGGTCGCGCGCTTCGATCTTGAGCAGCCTCGCCATGCTTCTTACCGAACCGAGACGAGTCGTGGTAGCAGCCAGACTGGCCAACTCCAATTCAAGGACGCTACCCACTTCCGTGTCGACGCGGTGATAGCGGTAGCGACAACTTCCATGGACGGCGAAGCCGAACAGATGGAGGCGAAGGTCGTCAGCGCATCTGATGGCACTGACTTGCGGATTCAGCTGCCTGCGGTATTCGGCACCCAATCAAGCACTGCAATCTTCCCGGTCGCCAAGTTCGACGAGCTGGCTTCGGTTCCACCGACTAGCTCACTGCATCGTTTCCGCCTTGAGTCCCTCACTCCAGTGCATATGTCTCAAGCCCTGCTTGCCGGATGCACCGACGTCATCCAGCTCGATAGTGATGAAAACCATGTCGAGGATTTCTTACACTTCTCCGCACGGCTCAGTTCCGAGCTACTTGTTGACCTTGGTCTCATCGAGTCAGATGAACAGGGTTCGACCTTCGATTTACTTTTTGAACTTGCTGCACCCGACGGCAAATTCGTCGGCTTGCGAGTCGTCGGCGCCGAGAGCGGCATCACCCGCTTCTTGTTGCGCATCAACGACACGTCAGCAGCAAATACGATAAACAACGAGAGTTTCTCTCTCACAATCCCAGAGGGTCACGTCATCATTGACTTGTCCCTACAACTTCCAGTTGAGTTAACCTCACGATGAACCTGAAACTTTTCATTCTTCCCACTCTCTTGTTGGCATCATGTGCAGCACAGCCCAAGTACAAGGACATTACCCTTGAAGGCGCTGAGGCCGATGCCGTCTTTCAGGAGTGGTCTTCAGCACTGCCACCTGAGATGGCTTATCCAGTCGACTTTCGTTTCGACCTAGATTTTTCGCTGTCCGGCATCCCCGAGTTTGGCGATGCAGAGATGAAGTTCCTGATCGGCGCCGACGCCACCATGGCTTCAGCCTGGGATTATCGGATGATCAGTGATTGGTCCACCGCAGCGATGGGACAGGAGATGGGGGTGCAGCTAGGCGTTTCTTCCGATCCGGAGAAAATGCGAATCTCCCTCAACAACGCCGAGATGCTCGAGATGATGCTTGGCACTACCTTCCCATCAGGCGTGAGTATCTCGACCGATCGCGCACATAGCGTTTGGGACGTCATCAACCATCTCGCGCAGGTCT
>CAZJGH010000166.1:0-6094 GCA_964545405.1 uncultured Planctomycetales bacterium | reverse complement strand
CCTGATTGCGGATTGTAACTTAAGAAGTGGATCCGCTTTCAGGGGGCACGTCAGTGCCGCACCATGGCAGCCTAATGGTCGACTTCATGCCACCTTCGGTGATCGGTGAAGGTAGGTATTCGGTCTCGCTCATGGCTCTGGATGGCGAGAACATGAGCATCCTGACCCGAACTGTCGATGCTGCTGGCGGCTGGCGTTGTGAGTTTCCGCTTGTACTTCCGGGTCGCCACCAAGTCAGCGCGAACTACTCCCCAAGCCAACTTGAACTGCAGGATGGTGGACGTGAGCAGCGCTTGGGAGCTTTCGCGACCGTCACCGTCACACCCGGCGAGCGCAGTCGGCTTGTCCTGAAGTGAATCTCCAAGCCGTGATATGGTGCCGGCGTCCTCCTCGACCAGACAACGGCTCATGAACCACCTTCGAACTCATCTTCCTCATGTCGCAGTGGCAGCTGGCATCCTCGCCTTGATCCTGGCCTTCCCTAGCTGTGCTAATCCGCCGCATCACTACCCATCGGAGGCATACGTTCCAGCCGGACAACAAGCGCCATTGAGTGAATACGCCGGGCGACGCCAAAGGCTCATGGATAGCATCGGCCAAGGAGTAGCCGTCGTCGCTGGCGCCACTGAACCGATGGCCTCAGTGCAGTTCATGCAGAACAACGACTTCTTCTATTTCACCGGAGTCGAGGTTCCTGGAGCCTTCCTAGTCATCGATGGCGTTACTCGAGAGAGCGCGTTGTTCTTTCATCTGACAGAGGATGAAGCCAAAGGTGAAGGAATTTCACTCGAGCTGGTATCCGACCCCGTCGCCGCCACCGGCATTGGACTGGTTGGTTCAATCGATGAGTTCGAGGCTCACTTGACGCGACTAGCCACTCGCACCCCGCGGCTGTTCACCCCGCATTACCCACAGGAGTTGTCGCGAGTCACCAGCGCGAATGAGGAACATGCCGCCTGGAAGCGGACCGTGACCGACAATCCATGGGATGGCAGGCAGAACCGGCAACAACGTCTCGTCCAGCGGTTGCAGGAGAAGTATCCCCAAGCAGAGGTGAACGATTGCTCGCGGATGATCTGGGACCTGCGCAAGATCAAGTCGCAGGCGGAAGTCGCACTTATTCGCCGAGCTGCGCAGATCGCGGTGGCTGGCCACCTTGCCGTGATGCGCTCGACTCAGCCGGGAATCCATGAGAAGGAACTTGCGGCGCTCTATGAGTTCATCTGCATGAAGGGAGGTGCTCAATCTCAGGCATACGTCACCATCATCATGGCTGGCCCTAATCACCCTTATGGACACTATCATCGCTACGATCGCACCCTTGAAGCCGGTGACTTCGTGATCCTCGACGCTGGTCCTGATTACGCCTACTACGATGCTGATGTCTCGACTTCCTTCCCCGTAAGCGGTGTCTTCAGCGCGCGGCACCGAGAGCTTTATGAGATCGCCGAGGAGATTCACCAGGTATGCCTCGCTGGCTATCGTCCTGGCCGCACCCTTCGTGATGTCGGCAATGACGTCGCCGCCTTCCTGGTCGAGAAAGGACTCGACCCGGACGACAAGATGTTCCGGTACGCAGCGAGCTGGGGCGGCTACAACCACCCGATCGGCATGGCTACTCACGATGTCATGGCCAGCATGAGTGGCCCGGATGAACCATTGCAACCTGGCTTCGTTTTCGCATGCGACATCAACATCCCGCAGGACGAGGACTTCGGAGTGCGTATCGAAGACACGGTTGTCATCACTGAGGACGGCTGCGAGGTCCTATCCGCTGGACTGCCGCGGACCGTGGCTGAGATCGAAGCCTTGATGAAGGAACGGGGCCTCCTGCAGAGGATGGAGGAGCGATGAGACCGATGCTCGCCGTCATAGTCATCGCCACCACCTTGTTAGTGGCGGGAACACTCGTCGGTCAAGAGATCGACATCTATCAGCGTCCGACCCAGGTCGAGCCAAGCCACGACTTCGATGTGCAGCACTATCGGGTTACCATGGCTTTCGATCTCGAAGGCAAGACTTTCCAGGGACAAAACCGCGTCACCTTGACTCCATTGCGTGACGGCTGGAAACGATGTCGCCTGGATGCCGTGGAACTGAAGGTTACTTCGGTGTTCGACTCCAATGACCGCAAGCTGCTTTTCACACAGGATGGTGGTTCCCTCGTGATTGAGTTCGCCCAGGAGTATGACTTCGGCGACGAGGTCGAGTTCACGGTCGCCTATAAGGGCAGCGATCCACAGTTAGGTCTCTATTTCGATGAGGAATCGGCCGACCACCCACTGATGGTCTCTACCGACTCGTTCCCGAACAACGCCCGCCGCTGGATCCCTTGCTACGACTATCCCCATGACCGGGTCACTCAAGAGCTGATCGTCAGCGCGCCACTCGGCAACAAGATCCTGTCCAACGGGCGCTTGGTATCGACGATGGACGACCAGGAGGCTGGCACTACCACATGGCATTGGCTGCAGGAGAAGCCGCACTCGACTTACCTGTTCATGCTTGCCATCGGCCCGTTCACGGTGATCGAGGATTCCTACGGGGATATTCCGGTCAGCTATTGGGTGTACCCGGATGCGGCCGAGGATGCGAAGTGGATATTCAAGAAGACTCCCGCGATGCTCGACTTCTACAGCGAGTTGTTCGACTTCCCATACCCTTGGGCGAAATACGATCAGGTCACCACCCCTCACGTCGGCGGCGGTGCGGAAGCCACATCCGCGACGGTACTCGGCCAGAACGTAATCCATGATCCGCGTGCCGAACAGGATTTCACTTGGGAGTGGATCATCGCTCACGAGGTCGCGCACCATTGGTGGGGTGACTTGATCACGCTGCGTGAGTGGTCCCATGCCTGGATGCATGAGAGTTTCGCCACGTATTCGGATTACCTGTATACGAACCACGAGCGTGGTCCCGACGAGGGAGCATGGGACCTTAAGGGCAAGAAGGAGCGTTACCTCCAGGAAGCCAAGAACCGATATTCCCGGCCGATCGTCTTCCATCGCTACGAACAGCCCGTCGACAACTTTGACAGCCACACCTATCCCAAGGGTGCGGCGGTCCTGCATATGCTGCGCTTCGTCTTAGGCGACGACGCATTCTTCGCCGCCCTTTCTCAGTTCTTGAATACCCACGCCTTCCAGGTGGTCGATACTCATGACTTCATGAACACCGTGAAGGATGCCACGGGCCAGAACCTGGATTGGTTCTTTGAGCAGTTCCTCTTCAAACCAGGCCACCCGGTCTTTGATGTGAGCAGCAGTTGGGATCCCGATCAAGGAAGCCTGCACCTGCGCATTGCGCAAGTTCAGGACACGTCAACCGGCGTGCCGATCTATCGGATTCCAGTCGACATTGCGCTGGTCACAAAAGACGGCAAGCAGGTCGAAAGGATTTGGCTCGACCAACAGGAACATGATTTCCATTACCAGCTTCAGGAACGCCCGCTTTTGGTGCGCTTTGATGAAGGCAACCATCTACTCAAGCAGTGGTCCTACAAGAAGGAGCTTGCAGAACTCCTCTACCAAGCGCAATACGACGACGTCATCGGGCGCGCCTGGGCGATGCGGGAGTTGGCAAGCCAGCGCGGTAATGCAAAGGTCGTTTCCTTCCTGATCGAAAGAAGTCTCCATGACTCCTTTTGGGCAGTGCGACGCGCAGCCGTTGAAGCCCTGCATTCCTTGGACCCCGACCATCAAGATGAGCATTTCATCGCGCTTTTGGCCGACGCAAACTCCAAGGTTCGTGTCGCTGCCCTAGGCGCGCTCGCAAGTTCCAAAGACAGCAAGCACCTTGCTCTCTTCCGCTCCCGCTTTGAACAAGATGATAGTTATCTAGCTCAAGCGGAAGCCTTACGAGGTATCGGCAAGGTCGGAAGTCAGGATGACCTGGACTTTCTCAAAGCTGCCGCTGCCATGCCATCGCCTCACGGAGTTTTGCAACAAGCTGCCAATCAAGCGATACGCGAGATTGGCACTCGTTGACGAGAAGGCATGGCCGAAAACCTGGCTACAGAATGATTCTGAGCGCCATGGCAGCGGAACTGTATTCCGGCAGCTGACCTGGCTGGTTGGCAATCGCGGCAAAGTAGTACGTGCGACCAACAAGTCCTGCTGGAATGCCCGCCGGTATCGTCATGCTTGCGCTTGCATGGCCCGCTGCATCAAGGGTGCCGTGCATGCCACTAGTGCCCGGCACTGGATAGTTCCCGAAGAAGGTATCCAACACCAAACTGTCTCGAGTCAGTGGAATGGCTACGCCGTAAGTCACAGGCCCCATGCCAGTTTGCGAGATCAAAATCTTGTACTGATCAAGCCCAGCAGCAGGGAAAGTCAGATCGTAATTAATGGTGCCGCCGGCCGATGCTGAAATCGCACCTGTGCTTGGGATCAGGTAAGGGTTGAAGGCGTAGGTGTAGACCGAACCAATCGAGGCTTGGCCGCCGCACTTGCGCGGGACTAGCAATGGGCAGGCGCCAGCGGGGGTGTTATAGGCTCGGCCTGAGATGGAATTATGAAGTTTCGATGTCACTATTGTCGCACATTCCAGACCTCGAAACCCCTAACCCACTTATGAATAAACACTTAGGGATGTCGCAACCGATTAATGCGACATCCCTGAATTCAAATCTTTGAATGCAGGTGCCACATGGGAAACCTCTCGGGAAATCAGTCTAAAGCACCTGCCGATTGGATGCCAGACAAGCCTGGATATCCACTACCTGGATGGAGGTCCAGCAATGTTGTGACCGTGCGTTGAAGCTCAGGGAAACCATTCCGCTCGGATCCGCTTGGACCACGGCACCGATGGTCGGATTGAGCACACCCAAGATTAAGCCATTGCAACAGCCGCCGATGTTCCGGAAGATGCCATGGCTTCCATAGATGATGGCGACATTCCCTCCTGGAGTGGCATTGGAGACTGTCAACTGAACCGGACCTGGGCAGGTACCGAACTTGGCTAGATTTGGATAGGTGTTGCGGTCGTTGACAAAGACGTCGTAGGCGAAGTTGGTGTCTCCCAAAACCAAATGGGCCGAAAAGTCATCGAAGGCAACAACGCTGCCGTCTGAAGAAATCGCAGCGTGGAAACTTTGAGAACTGCCCTGAGTGGTAGCCTTGGAGTAGGCCATGTTCGTCGTCAATCCAAGAAGCCTGTCGTGAAGGAAAACGTCCGAAGAAGAATTTAAGTCTTCTGTGATGAGGTCGGTGGCATAGCTGTCGAAAGCTACGAACAGGCCATCGTCGGAGATAGTGCCACGCCCACTCCAGCCACCTCCAGCCACTCCCTGACTATTCACACTCACACGCGTGGTCATCGACGTCGCTCGGTCGTGGGTGTAAACATCCGCCATGCCGTTGCGATCGCCGGGCACAAGCGTCGTGGAGTCATTGGTGAAGACCACGATGGTGCCATCAGCTGAAAGCCCTGGATCCCCAGAATATCCGTCAGCTTGCGCGCCACCGGACTTTAGACTTACGCGATTGGTTTGGCCGGTTGCAGGCTCATGGACGAAAATATCATAATTACCATTGGTGTCGTTCGCCACGAGGTTGGAGGCGTCACTGGCAAAGCCGATGGTGGTTCCGTCAGCGGAGATGACGGGTTGCCCCGAACTGTGGTTTGCTTCTGTACCAGAGGAATCGACACTGACTCGTGAGGTGTTGCCGGTCTGTCGGTCATGCAGGAAAACATCATTGATTCCATTGGTGTCGCCAGAAACTAAATTGGAGGAGTTGCTCGCGAAAACGACATAACGGCCATCACCGGATATCGCACATTCCGAAGAGGAACTATTTCCTTGGGCGCCACTGGATGAAACACTCACACGGGTAGTGATCCCGCTCAATCGATCATGTGCGAAAATATCGGCTAGGCCATTGGTGTCATTCGCCACTAGGTTTGAGGCATAACTGTGGAAGACAATGATTTGGCCATCTGCTGACATATCTGGTTTGCGTGAATCACCGTTTGCTTCTGCACCGGTGGAATCGAGGCTGACGCGAACCGGTGTGCCAGTATTTCGATTCACGAAGAATACGTCGGTGTAGCCATTCGTGTCTCCACTGATGAGGTTGGACGCATCGCT
>CAZJGH010000165.1:0-6108 GCA_964545405.1 uncultured Planctomycetales bacterium | reverse complement strand
CTCCCTGCTCGACGGTAATGGCAAGGAGTTCATGGCGATGCGCGAGACTGGAAGTGCCTTGAGCCTCGGCGGTTGGTCAGGTTTCAGGCGCGTGTTCAAGAGCATCAACCGCCCACCAGGATTGATGCTCACCTTCCGGGACCCACAGTTGAACAGCCGCGTGGTCGATTTGGGAGACAGTGGGCGAACAGCCAGAGTCTTCGAACAACCTGATGGTACTGCGCTGATCATGATGTCGACTACCGATATCGTCACCGATGGCGAGGCAAATGCCACCCAGACCATCGACTTCCTGTTCGGCCGAGCCGACACCCCAGAGAACCTTGCCGAGCTTGCGGAGGCAGTCAAATGATCAGTATCGCAATCCTGCTTGCCTGCGCTGCAGCTCCACAACAAGAGTCCGATTACTACACGGTCGACTACCTGACACCACCCGACGGCGAGGTCCTTGAAGTCGGCGGCATGGATTTCCTTTCCGACGGCACCCTGTTGGTAAGTACGCGCCGCGGGCGCGTGTGGTGGATTGACAACCCAATGGCCGAGGATCCCGCCGACGCCAGCTTCCACATCTTCGCTGAAGGTCTGCAAGAGGGGCTAGGGCTTCGCGTGGTAGATGATGTCATCTACGTCATGCAACGTTGCGAGTTGTCGCGTCTCATCGACCTCGATGGCGACCAGGTCTGTGATCGGGTCGAGACAGTCAGCCAAGACTGGGGAATGAGCGGTAACTACCACGAGTTCGCCTTCGGGTTGCCGATGGACGATGAGGGTAATTTCTACGTGAGCACCAATGTCGGATTCTGGTCACCGGAGTGGTGGCACGGCATCAGCAAGGTGAAGCACCGTGGTTGGATCCTGAAGATCGAACCGGATGGCACGACTCGGCCTTTCGCCAGCGGTGTACGCAGTCCTGCTGGATTAGGCATGGACCTCGAAGGCAACATGTTCTACACCGATAACCAAGGTGACTGGATGCCGAACTGTGGCATCTTCCATGTCCAGGGCGGTGAGTTCTTCGGCCATCCTGCCTCGCAACGCTGGACCCGCAAGTTCGGCTATGGCGCACGGATCCCGAGCAGTACCGAACCACTTGATGTGAAGCGCACCCCGCCAGCGGTGTGGCTGCCGTATGAGTGGTCACGCTCCACCGGCAACCTGGTTCCCGATACGACTGAGGGCAAGTTCGGTCCTTTCGCCGAACAGATGTTCGTCGCCGAGCTGACCAACGGCTTGATCTTGCGCACCATGTTCGAGGAAGTGCAGGGACAGCTTCAGGGAGCGTCAGTGTTGTTCCGGCATGAGGTCGGCAGCGCTTTCAGGGTCAAGTTCGCACCTGACGGCACCTTGTTCGCCGGCTTCACCAACCGCGGTTGGGGAGGCCTGGCGCCAGGCAATGGCATTTCCCGCCTGCGTTGGACAGGCGAGACTCCGCTTGAATACCACGACATTCATCTGCTCCAGGATGGGTTCGAGTTGACCTTCACCGAACCTTTGGCGGCCGCACCCGAGCTTAGTCAAGTCTCGATGCGCGCCTATGACTACAACTGGTGGTGGGATTATGGCTCTCCAGAGATGAACAATCACCAGCTTATCCCGGTCGCAGCGGAACTCTCCTCTGATGGCAGGAAGTTGGTCATCAAGTGCGAAGGATTAGAGGCCGGCTATGCGGTGCGCGTGAAGATCGACGGCGTAGGTCTGCTGCACGACGAGTTCGACTACACCATCAACCAACTTCCTGAAGGTCCTTTGACCGACAAGCAAGTCGCGGTCAAGGTCGAGCCACCTGCCGCGAAGGAGTCCGGTGACGAAGGTTGGCTGACCCTTACCTGGCAGGATCCATTCGATGCATGGGACGAAAGCGGTTGGAAGTTGGTGGATGCCACCTTGGATCCTTCCGATCCGACCCGCTTCCTCGAGACTCCGGGTAACGGAGCCTTGGTCAACAGTGGCCCGGGGGTGAAGGACTTCCGCACCAAGGCCGAGTTCGGCGATGTCGAGTTCAGGTTCAAGTTCATGCTGCCTGAGGGTGGTGACTCGGGCTTGTTCCTTATGGATCGCTACGAGGTCCAGTTGATCGACAACCCTGGCTCCTGTGGCGGAATCATCGGTGGCAAAGGTGCTCGCGCCAAAGGCTATCGCGGGCCGGGCCAGTGGCATGAACTCAGCGGGCGGTTCTTCGCGCCACGCTTCGATTACCAAGGCAACAAGATCGCCAACGCCAAGTTCGAGCAGATCACGATCGACGGTGTGATGGTGATGGGGGCGAGTGAGGTCGCGGAAACCACTGGTGGGGCTCACGGTGGCAATGAAGTCGCCACTGCTCCCCTGAGCTTCCAGGCCGGCGCTGGGTTGGTCGCGATCGGCGATGTGCGGGTTCGCCTGATCGAGGAAGGCGAGAGCGTCGCCCCTCCAGTCCCTGAGAAGTGGGTTCCTATCGATGAGGTCGAGAGCGCGGTAGGGGATTTCGAGTTGCATGGTCGCCTGACCCTTTCTGACGGAGGTTCTGCTGCGCTAGACATGCGCACCGAGTCAGGCAGTGATGGCCTCACCCTGGTCCTCGACCACACCGGCCCTGGTGCCACACGTACAGGCACCATCGAAGGCTTCGAACCGATCACAACTCAATTCCTGCAGGCAGGTGTACCCTTCGACCTGCGCCTTTGGGTGGTCAACCTGGAGAGCGGTACCAATTGCAAGGTATGGCTCAATGGCGTCTTGGTGAATGACATCACCACTACGGCACCCCTGCCTCCAGGCGATTTCGTGATTCGCCCTGAAATCACTCCTGGAACAGAACTCGTCGTCGAGGACCTTGCTGTCCGTTTCCTCCGTAAATAAAACCATGTCCAAAACCCTCTTACTTCTCGCTGCCCTAGTGGCGGCAACCTCGGTCTCATGTTCAACGCCGATATATTCTGGCGGTGATCCACTCGAAAACGGCTGGAAGATGGCGGGTCCAGGCGAGTTCATCGCCGAAGGCGACACCATGTATGCGCAAGGTGGCATGGGCTTGTTGTGGTACGCGACAAAGGACTACGAGGATTTCCAGCTGACCCTCGAATGGCAAGTCAGCGCTGCTGAGAACAACTCTGGAGTCTTCGTGCGCTTCCCTGATCCAGGCGATGATCCTTGGATCGCAGTGAACCAAGGCTACGAGCTGCAGATCTGTGACACCGCAGGCGATCAACATAACACCGGTTCGGTGTACTCATTCCAGGGACCAAGCAGCATCCCAACCAAACCAGTCGGCGAATGGAACAAATACTCCATCACCGTGGTAGGTCAGGAATACACGATCGCAGTCAATGGTGTGGTGGTCAACAAGTACACCGGCGAGCGGACCTTGCGTGGTTTCGTCGGCCTGCAGAATCATGACGATGGCTCGCCGGTCCGTTACCGCAACATCCGGGTCAGAGAGCTATGAGCCTTAAGCCGCGGCTGTCGATGATGATGTCCCTCCAGTATGGAATCTGGGGGGCATGGTTGCCTTTGCTGTACCCATTCCTACTTGGGCACCGCGGCTTCTCCCTTGATCAGGTCGGGATGGTGATGGCAGCCGGTGCAGTTGGCGCGATCCTCGGACCATTCCTTGCTGGGCAGGTCGCTGACCGCTGGTTGGCTACCGAGAAGTTCCTCGCCATCTGCCACCTCATCGGTGCTGCCTTGGTATGGATGCTGGCTGACACTTCCGACTATCAGCCCTTCCTGATCCTGTCCCTGGTCTATGGCTTGGTCTATGCGCCGACTTTGGCGTTGACCAATAGCTTGGCTTTCCATCATCTTGAGGACCGCGACCGCGATTTCGGCCCGATCAGGTTATGGGGCACGATCGGCTGGATCGCTGTGGGTATCGGTGTGGGGCAATGGTTGCTCTACAAGCACACTCCCAATGAAGGGACCGCCGAGTTCATCGCTGCCGCGCAGGATGCAGGTCGAGCCGACGCCTTCAAGCTGTCCGCCATTCTTGGTGCGGTGATGGGGGTGTTCTGCCTGACCTTACCGCATACACCTCCAGCCAAGAGTGCAGTCAAGAAGAACGCTACCTTCGAAGCCCTTGGTGAGATACGCGCACAACCTTTGCTGACCTTGTTCCTGGTGGCAGTGCCGCTGAGCGTCATCCATCAGTTCTATTTCGTGCACACCAGTCAGTTCTTGAGCCTGTTGCAGCGGAGTGATGCCGCAGCTGAAGGTTTCGCCAACAGCATCAACAGCATCTTGGGTGTTGGTGGCGGCGGCTTGATGACCATCGGTCAGATGACTGAGATCCTGGTGTTGGCGGCGATCCCATTCGCAGCCAAGCGATACTCACGCAAGGCCTTGTTGATGACAGGCCTGGTGGCATATGCAGCGCGAATGGCACTGTTCGCATACGTCGGCGATTCCATGGCAGCGGTGCTGCTTGGTGTCGCCCTACATGGCCTCTGTTTCGGTTGCTTCATCTTCGTCGCCTTCATGGTGGTGGATGAGAACACCACCGACGACGTCCGTGCGAGTGCACAGAACCTCTTCAACCTGGTCATCATCGGTGTCGGCATCATCGTCGGCAGTTGGTTCGCCGCCAACTTCATCGGGAACTGGGCGATGAGCGATGAAGGAGTGATGGATTACACCAAGTTGTTCTCCGTCCCGATGTGGATGGCAGTGGCGTGCCTGTTGATGATGTTGATCTTCTACCCTGGCGGCAAGAGATCGCTTGAGCAGTACTGAAATGGCAAATCCCTTGCGAATCGGTTTCGTCGGCGGTGGGTTCATTACCCGCTTCCACATTCAATCATTGATCGAAGTACGCGACTGCGTGGTAGGTGGGGTGTCAAGCGCCACGCTGACTTCCGCACAGGAAGCGGCAGCCCTGGCTAACCAGCTGAACGTCGGCAAGGAGGCTCGCGCATTCGCTTCTACTGAAGAGTTGGCCGCTTGCGAGGAGATCGATGCGCTGTGGATCTGTGCGCGCAACGATACGCGAGTCGCGGTAATGGAAGAGATTCGTGCCGGCAATGCCAAGCGCAACACTCCTCTACTCGGGATCTGTATCGAGAAGCCGTTGGCTCGCACCTTGGCTGAGGCCTTGGAAGTGCAGGCCATCGCCGACGAGATCGGCGTGCCCACCGGTTACTTGGAAGACATGCTGTTCGCTCCATCACTGGTGCGCAGCAAGGAAGTCCTGTGGCGTCGCGGGGCAGGGATCGCCGGTCGCCCATATCTGGCACGCGCGGCCGAAGAACATTCCGGTCCACACTCTGCATGGTTCTGGCAACCAGAGATAGCTGGCGGGGGAGTGCTGTTGGACATGATGTGCCACAGCATCGAAGCAGCGCGCTGGCTTCTCACCGAGCCTGGCGCGGCGCGCGATTCCCTTGTTCCGATCGAAGTCTCAGCTACTTGCGAGAATCTCAAATGGACTCGCCCTGCCTACGCAGAGCAGTTGGGTTCAAGGTTCCCCGGTAAGGTCGATTGGGCCGCCAACCACAGCGAGGATTTCGCACGCGCAACGGTCAAGTGGCGCACTGAGGATGGTCAGGTCTTGCTGACTGAGACCTCATCATCGTGGTGCTATGTGGGTGCTGGCTTGCGTCATACTTTCCAGCTCTTGGGGCCGGAATATGCGCTTGATGTCGATATGGCTGATGCCGGCGTCAAGGTCTTCTTCTCGCGTGAGGTGCATGGCGCAGCCGGTGAGGACCTGGTCGAGAAGCAGAATGCCGAGCAGGGCCAGATGCCGCTCGTCCCTAACGAGCCGGCCCACTACGGCTATGCCGGCGAGAACCGTCACTTCGTGGATGCCTTCCTCGGACGCTGTGAACCGAGCCTGACCTTCCATGACGGGGTCGAGGTGATGCGCTTGTTGATGGCTTCCTATAAGTCAGCAGCGGAGAAGCGGACTATCGATCCAGCAGACCCAGACCTGTTGACCTATTCGCCGGTTTGAGCTTGTTCAGAATCAGCGATCCTCAAGAATCCTGAGGATCATCGGATCCTGTTCCTTGTCGGCCAGGACGAAGTGACACGCCTCACACTCGGTGGTTATCTCTATTCCCTCCTCATCGAGCATGATGCTGACGTGCCCCCTGAAAGCGGATCCACTTCTTAAGTTACAATCCGCAATCAGGA
>CAZJGH010000164.1:0-6114 GCA_964545405.1 uncultured Planctomycetales bacterium | reverse complement strand
TCTGTCGTCGATGAATAACGGCATGGGCACCATGCTTTATGAGCACATCCTCGGCCATGAACATCATGACCACATGATCTGCCGACAATGCGGAAGGATCGAGGAGTTCCACTGTGAAGAGATCGAGCGGTTGCAGGAGTTCTACGCCGCGCAGTTCGGATTCTCCTTGGTGGACCACACCCTACGCCTTGAAGGCTACTGTGCGAAATGCACAGCAACCAAGGCTGATTAAGACGTCGGCCTACTGAAAGCGACTGTTGATGTCTTCGGCGATATCCTGAGCCAGATCAGCGCGACCGCGAATTCCCAATTCCGCCGCATAGACCTTCAATGTGGCGAAATCAGGAGTTTCAGGCATCAGCAGCACCTGCACCGATACGTCAGACTTGTCTTCCATGAACTCGATTCGCATCGAGCCTGCGGTGTGGACGAAGTCCTTGGCGTTGGGACGTGATTCGACAACGCTCTTGGCGACCAGATAAAGCTCATCAGCTGGGGCATGAATGATTATTTGCCCACGGTCGTTAGTGAAGTCGTCGTACGTCCAGATGCCGACCGCTGCACCGGCACCAAGCAAGACGATAGGTGCGGCACAGGAAACAGCGAGGAGTAGTGGTAAGAAAAGGAGAATGCGGGGTGTCTTCATGGCTACCTAGTCAGGCAACCCGGATTGTAGCGGTTAGCGCACCCCAATCGAAGACCCCAGGGCCGAGGTCGAGGAAATCTCTCATGGTTTCCTCTGTAATATGCTTAGATTTAGCCAATTCGGCACCAGCCATTTGGCCCCAATAGCGTTCCAGCAATACTTCAACGCTGGCAGATAGGTGTTCGTGACCGACATTTTCCGGGGTAATGGCCCTCGCGGCGTCCAGAAGTTTGGTCACTTGATGTGATTCCGTCTGGTCTGGCCACATGGCCTCCACCAATTCGATGGGCTCCTTGGCACGCAGGAAGGGATTGACCAGATGTGCGCAAAGGAACCTGAAGCTGTTGCGGCGCAATGACCCGCGGAAGCTGACCTCAGACGCAAGCGGGCTGTCGCAAATCAAGTTATGGGCTGCACCTTGGATCAGATCGCTCAGATCCATCTTCTTCGCCGACCAAGCTAGTGGTTTCCGAGGATGGAAAATAGTCTGCCTGGGTGGACAGTCTGGCTCGAAAGCTGCTGCCCTATGGCGTGGCAAGGAGTTGTGAAACTCCTTCCAGCAGGAAGCGGGTAGGACAGTCAAGCGGCCACTCGGTAATGGCAAGCCGAAAGTCTTGGCCAGGAGGTATGAGGCGCTATCGCAAAGATGCTCAGCAGCTTCAGCCAACAGTTCATCATCTGCTGCGGCGATATCCTGATGCAGGTTCGCCCAAAGGCTAAGCGGCGGGGTCTGCAGCCATACCCATTGATCACTAATGGTCCGGAAAGTGTGGTGGCGCGGATTCGCCCCCAACCGCTCCCAGACTGGTTCCGGGGATTGGTGGATGACTAGGGGAGTGATTCCACCGCCAGTTAATCGTGCAGGAAGGTGCTCGGGTGCCAGGTGCCAGTCACCGAAGTGAAAGACAGCTCGGCTTCTACGTCCTTTCCGATTCATCCGCTGCCAGATACCAGCTGCGACCTCGTCCCTGTGCTGTGCGCTGCCGTCGACCCAGGCTCCGATAATGGTGGACCGACGTTGGGCCAGAACCTGCAAGGCTGGTCCATATGCATCCACAAGGTTTTGACCGGTTATCAACTGTGGCCCTTTGCCGCGCAGGGCCTCACCGGCAGTCAAGGTGACGCCATACGGAAGCAGTTCCAGGATGAGAGCCACTGGCTCGGTAGCGGGAACCTCTTCCAGTAGGTCAGCTAAACCGGTTCGCGAGCGCTCGAGTGGATGATAATCGGAAACGACAATCAACTCCGCCCGACGTAACGCGCGCTGCAGCTCAGAATGGGCGGCTTCCGTGAGTGGAGCCTCCAGATTGCTCAGCCAACGCTGGCGGTAATCGAATAAGTGGCGAGGAACCTGAGGAACTGCGCTCGACCACGCCACACGTAATCGTCGCTCGAAGCCAGCCATGAGGCCTGCCAAGTTGTTCTGGTTGTTCGACACCATCACTACTTCGGCTGGCTAGCGCCCCAAGCTGAACGTCTAAGGCAGCCTTTGCAGATATGACTACACCTTCTGCGGACGGGTTCCAGGATTTACCTGGTCGCTGTCTGAGCTTGCTCAGGAGGTCACGTTAGCCAGGTACGGTGCCAGCAGGCCCTTGAAGAAAGCTATGCCTTCGTGGCCAGTACCCCATGCACCAGCACCACGATCGGGCAAGTGAAGCGGTGATAGGTTGCGCTCAGGGTGAGGCATCAGGCCAAGAATCCGGCCACTGGGCGAAATCAGGCCAGCAATGGCGCCGATGCTGCCACTAGGGCAGTCAGGCCATTCAGTCGTTGGAGAGCCGTCGGCAGTGCAATAGCGCAGGGCGATCGCATCGGCTGCCTCAAGCCGTTCGACATCATTCTGACCGTCCGCCAAGACGATCTGACCTTCGGCGTGAGCAGAAGGGGCAGGCAGGATGCTGCCTGCGGGTAGCACATGAGCAAGGGCTGGTTCGACCAATAGGCGTGACCAACGACACTCGAAGCGGTGACTGAAGTTCCAGGTCAATGAGACTTCAACTCCTTCGACACGCGGCAGCAAGTCAGACTTGACTAGTGCCTGAAAGCCATTACAGACACCGAAGATGCTGCCGCCGCGCTCATGGTGCTCATCAAGTTCGGTGGCAAGGAACCGCTTGACCTCAAGACCGAGGACTCGGCCGGCTCCAAGGTCATCGCCGTAGGTGAAGCCACCAGGGATGGCGAACATCTCGCAATCACGAATTGCCGCAGGGTTCTCCATCAGTTCACGGATGTGCATGACCTTGACGGTGGCACCGGCTTGCTCGAACGCGAATTTCAATTCGCGGTCACAGTTGATGCCGGAGGTGAAGAGTTGCAGGACGCGGGGTTTCATGCCTGGACGCGGTTAGCGGTGCTGAGGGTGGTGGAATCAAGGTCCACCAAAGTGGTGGCGCCATCGCGAATTTGTAGTTGCTCGCCAACCTGGACCTCGCCGACGGCAGCCCAAGGCAAGGTGCGGAAGTGACTGCCGAATTGCTCGAGCTTAGTGGCAGGCACCTCGACCAGGAATCTGGTGGGAGTCTCGGCGAACATGCGCGCTGCTTGGGCGACGTCGTCGCTGGCCGGGAGCCGGGTGATGTCGATGCTCGCACCGCAGCCGTTGGCTCCGATCACCATTTCAGCAGCAGCTGCAGCCAGTCCACCCTCACTGAGGTCGTGGCAGGCTACAACAGCTTCATCTTGGATTGCCGCGTAGAGTGCAGCGAATACGCTCGGCGCAGTCTCGAATATAGGTCGCGGCACCCGCGAATCTTCCAGCTCGAGGAGGTCGGCAGCGACTGAGCCGCCGCCATCATTGTTGGTGACCCCAACGACCACCAAGTGGTTGCCAGGAGTCTTGAGAGGAGTTCCGACAGTGCGCTCGCAGTCCTCGACTATTCCGACCGCAGTGCAAAGCAGGGTAGGCGGGATCGCCTTCTCTTCATTGCCAACTCGGTATTCGTTGTTGAGTGAATCCTTGCCACTGACGAATGGGGTGCCGTATGCGATCGCTGCATCGCGACAAGCTTCAGCAGCCAGGACCATGGAGCCGAAGCGATCAGGCTTGCGACAATCACCCCAACAGAAGTTGTCGATGATGGCGGTGCGGTGGGGGTTGCCACCTGCAGCGACGGTGTTGCGCAATGATTCATCGATCGCGTTGGCGACCGCAGCATAAGGATCGAGTTCAGCCATGCGCGGATAGATTCCGCAGCCAAGCGCTACCCCTTGGGGCAGGTCAAGTCGGGGCTTGACTACGGTTCCGTCTCCAGCTCCGTGACCGTTCTCGCCTTGGTACGGCTTCAGCACCGTGGCACCTTGAACCTCGTGGTCGTATTGGCGGACGACCCATTCCTTACTAGCTATCGAAGGGTGACCGAGCACCTCTTGGAGGAGACCGCCGTGGTCAGAAACCTGCGGCCAAGCGGTGTCGCCTTGCGGTACTGCAGGAGCGATGGCCTCGCGGCATGGTTGAGGTACTCCGCCGTGCAGGAATTCCATCGGCATGTCGCAGACGACTTCGCCGTGCCAGCGCAAGACCAAGCGTTCGTGATCGGCGAAGGTGCCGAGCACGGTGAGCTCGACGTCAGCGGTGTCGCACAGATGCTGCAGCTCATCCAGCTTCGATGGGGGAATCGCAGCTACCATTCGCTCCTGGGCTTCCGAGATCCAGATTTCCCAGTAGGACAGGCCGGCGTACTTCAGCGGCGCACTTTCAAGATCGACTTCAGCGCCGATGTCTTCGCCCATCTCGCCGACTGCGGAGCTGAATCCTCCGGCGCCACAGTCAGTCACGGCGGTGAAGATGTCACGTTCACGGGCGACCATCAATACATCAAGCACCTTCTTCTCGGTGATCGGGTCACCGATCTGCACGGCGGCTGCATCAATCGATTCAGAATCCTCGTGCAAGGCTTCCGAACTGAAGGTGGCACCATGAATGCCATCGCGACCGGTGCGTCCGCCGAATGCTACGATCAAGTCGCCAGGGCGAGCGGCCTTGTCGACATACTTGCGTTGGATCTCGCCCAGGGAGCCAGCGAAGACCAAGGGGTTGGCGACGTAGCCTGGGTGTCGAATGACGGTGCCGGCGACAGTCGGGATGCCCATGCGGTTGCCGTAGTCGCGAACTCCAGCAACGACGCCATCAAGGATGCGGTTGGGGTGCATGACGCCAGGTGGCAGGTCCTCTCGTTGCATGTCCTCCAGGCCAACACAGAAGACGTCGGTGGAAGCGAACGGGCGAGCGCCAAGGCCGGTACCCAGGATGTCACGGATGACGCCACCGATGCCAGTCCCTGAACCACCATATGGATCCAAGGCGCTTGGGTGGTTGTGGGTCTCGACCTTGATGGCGATACCGATGTCATCGGTCATGGCGATTACGCCAGCGTTGTCCTTGAACACACTCCAGCACCATTCAGGTGACATCTTCTGAGTGGCGTAAAAGACAGTCTCCTTGAGCAGATTCTGGTACTCACGAGTCTCGACCACCTCGCCACCTGAATCGAGCTGCTTGAATGCGACAGGGCCGGTGAGGGTCTTGTGCTTACAGTGCTCAGACCAGGTCTGGGCCAAGGTCTCGAGTTCGACGTCGCTAGGTTCGCGACCTTCTGCTACGAAGAATTCCTGGATGGCCACCATCTCTTCAGCCGTCAGGGCCAAGGACATTTCGCTGGAAATGGCCGCCAAGGCATGAACGTCAAGATTTCTCAGAGGAATATCGCGTCGCTCGGTGCGCCTTGAAGTCGGCTCAGGGTGGAGACCAAGGGGCTGATTACCGAGCGAAGCCTCTTCAATAGTCAGGTTGCCGAGGGCGCGTCCACCAAGTTCCAGGAGTTTGGCTCCGTCAACAGAGCCAAGACACCGGTAAGAACGGTAGGTCTCGATGTGAGTGTCGGCTGGCAGATCGATGTTGAGAAGCTTGAGGGCGCGCTCGGTCGTGTGGGCTTCAGGGTCGGAAACACCCGCCATACGCCTAATAAGCAGGCTTTTTTGGCCATCCTTCTCAATTCCATCAGGCGCCACAACGCGCGCCGTCTCGTTGACTGGGTCAGCAAGCAGGGAATCGACAATCAAATCGACCTGTTGCCGTTCGAGGCTCCCTGGTAATAGGAAGCCGCGGCCGACCCGAATGTCGTCGGAAAGGACTAGGCCACGAGCTGCAAGGGACTTCACTGCAGCTTGGCCAAGGGGATCAACACGGCTGGATTCCAACTCCAGCTCGACTCGCCAGGCGTTTGAGCTCATTTGTAGGTTGGGTTTTACCCCGATGTGCGGTTATTCTAGAGTGTCACTGGTCGTTGAACCACGGCAGTCCCGGTTGCAATCCATGGCAAAGAAAAAGATAGCCCCGCCCGTCGGCCCCGCCGCTCTCCAATTCGAGGCTCCGATTCATGATGTTCGGACTCGCTTGGCAGAGCTTGAGGAGTTGGCGCAGAAGACTACTCATGACCTCACAGAGGAGTTGCTGTTCTACCGTG
>CAZJGH010000163.1:0-6156 GCA_964545405.1 uncultured Planctomycetales bacterium | reverse complement strand
GCGTCATCCTTGAGTTCGTAGTATTCACCCCTAAACGGCACGATTCGAGCTGGCGGCTTAGCGCCGCTCATGGCGGTGACGACATCGTTGTGCAGGCCAGCGCAGTTGACCACCGATTCGGCGCGAAAATCCCCACTGGTGGTGTGCAGGACAACCTCGGAAAGATGCTGCTGCATATTCTTGACCCGCGCGTTGTAGACGATCTCGCTGCCTGCATCGCGAATCAGTTGTGCCATCTTCTGGCAGACCGTGGTGTAGTCGATGATGCCAGCCTCAGGCACTCGAATCGCCTGGATACCGGCTGCATGAGGTTCAATCTCGCGGAGCTGGTCGCCGCTGATCTTCTCGCACTCGACTCCATTCTGCTTACCGCGCTCGAAGATCCTCTCCATTGCTGGTAGCTCGCTCTCATCCAGAGCAACGATTACCTTGCCACATATCTCGAACGGGATGTCGTGCTCTTGGCAGAAGCGCTCCATCATGGCCTTGCCTTCGCGACAGTTGAGGGCTTTGTAAGACCCAGGCTTGTAGTAGATACCTGAGTGAATCACACCGGAATTGTGTCCAGTCTGGTGCACGGCAGGGGCGGGCTCCTTGTCAAGCACTACAACTCGTTTGCCTGGGTGGGCTTCCAGCAGCTTCACTCCGGTCGCTAGGCCGACGATGCCAGCCCCAACGATGATTACGTCAGCGTGTGAGGATTCCATGCTGATGGGATTCTATCCATGCGAGGCTGATTCAGCGCTCGATTAACTCAGTTGGTCGAGCAGGAATTCACGCAGTGGGCGAGTAGCCAAAATCGCGGTCGCGCAAATCACTATCGCCAGATGATTCGAATACTTCGAGAGCATCAGCGTGACATCGGAGCCGGTCGGCAGGTTCAAGGCCGAGGTGTCGTAGTTGCCCCAAGCTGAGTTCAGCCAGGAGAAAGCCACAAGACTCAGGAACAGCAAACATGCAACTAAGGAGACCCTATACACCAGATCCTTGAGCCGTTCGAAGGTGGGATTCAGGGCCGGTACCCCATCCTGGTTTTCGATGGACCAACGCTCCAGCGCCTTCTCACTCCAGATTCGCACCTGTTCCGACGAGGGCACATCGCTGTGACTCGCGGGGTTACGAAGGAGTTGTTCTAGCTTGTCCATCACTGGGTTATTTCGGTCAAGGTGCGGAGGCTGTCACGCCCGCGTTTGAGCCACGACTTAATCGTGTTGGGCGAGGAATCCATGAGATCCGCGATCTCAATCACGGCCAGCCCGTCAAGGTAATGATAACCCAGGGCGAGGCGCTGATTCTCAGGAAGTTGCTCCATGGCCTTGCGCACCAGTAGGGCTTCATCGCGAGTGCCAGCGATTTCGGCCGAGTCAGGGAATTCTGAACAAATGTCCATTTCCGCCATAATTGGCTGATTCCGGTCCCTGTGGCGTTTCCAGCGTTCAACTGCTCGAGGACCTTCGCGGTAGGAAATCCGGTAGATCCAAGTACTTAGCTTCGAATCACCGCGGAACTTCGGCAGCCCCCGTAGTGCCCGAATTAGCGTTTCCTGCACTACATCCTGTGTGATGTCGGAAGGTAGGCGAAAGCGGGCTACTTGCCCGGATATTTGTGCAGAGAAAGCCTCCACGAATCGTTGTGCATTCGTTGGTGTCAGCGGCAGAAAATCCGCGGCTGTAGGAGTTGACGGGGTTTCCACCTTCCTCTTTCCGACCCACATAGTACATCCAAGGTTGCAGCAAAATATTTCCTATACCTTCGCCAACCACACGTAAGCCTCGGTAACAACAAGCCATCACGGCCCCCCAGTCAAATGTCTCTTCTCACTAACGCAGTCTCTTTTGTCTTCCCCCTCATCGAAGACGCAGATCCAATGATCCTTGCTCCAGTATTGGCAATGGTCCTCTCCTTCACGCTAGTCGGCCTTTTCGGCCTGGCGATGATGGTTCACGATTTCGTGAGCACTCAGAAATAACGAAGGGGACAATCCCAGGTAGGCTTCGGCCGGCCGGGAGGTTTGGCGACGACCGTGGGTTAGGGTTCCGGTCGTCGCCTTTTTTTATTCTGATTTTCCCTGCAACCCGATTCTGGCGACCCAGGTCACAGTTGCATCATGTCTGACGCAGCAGAAACCATCCTTCCCGCCATCGCCATCGTCGGCTCCATGTCGATCCCCATCCTGTGGTTCTATTTCGACAGCCGCAACAAGGCCAGTCGCGACAAGGTCATCGGCAAGGCACTCGAGTCTGGAACCCCAATCGACGAGGTGAAGGAGATGCTTTCCGATCGCGAATCTGAGCGCAGCGCAGTGCGCCGCATGCCGTACCGCAAGGGACTGATCCTGATGGCAATCGGATTCGGCCTTTTCATCTCCGAAAGGATGGAGTTCTTCCACAATGACGCCGGCCCCATGGCTGGTTTCGGCATCATCGGTATGTGTCTAGGCTTCGCCTTGCTGGTCAGCGACATATTCAACCGCAATCGGTTCTAGGGTCGCCGACCAGCCTTCTCTCAGGCTATTCAAAAATCCTCTCGCCGCGTTCAGCCAAGTCCCTCAACCATCTGGCAGGAGTGAACTTGGTGGCTCCCCCGGGCCGCGCGGCAATATCCGGTGCCGCCGCTATCGCCTCGAGGCGACGCACGACTTCCGCGGCGCCAAGGCTGTCAGCGTAATGGAGTAGGCCGCCATGGAAGGGTGCGAAGCCCATGCCGAAGACGGTGGCGAGATCGAGGTCACTTGCAGTGGCAGTAACTCCTTCCTCCATGCAACGAGCAGCCTCATTGACCATGGAAAGGATCAGTCGGTCGGTGCGTTGGTCAGCCGACAGGCCTCTGGCTCCATCTTCATGCTGGAATCCAGCAAGGTCGTCACACAGAACCGGCTTCTTCTTGCGGTCCTTGGGGTGGTCATAGAAACCCTTGCCGGTCTTCGCCCCGAGGCGCTTGTCATTGGACAAGGATTGAATGCCAGCAGTAGGAGTCATGCGTTCGCCATAGGCTTCGTGCAAGGAAGTGGCTGCGTGGGCAGCGATATCCAAGCCGACTTCATCAAGTAGGCGCAAGGGGCCCATCGGCATGCCGAAATCGAGCATCAGCGTGTCTAGTTCTTCCGGGTCTGCCCCGGCGACGAACAGGCGTACAGCCTCATCCAAGTAAGGCCCAAGCAAGCGGTTGACCAAGAAGCCGGCGACGTCCTTGACGACGACTGGAGTCTTGCCCATACGCGTCGCTAGCGATGCAACCTCGATGGCGACCTCATCGCTGGTCTGTTCGCCTTTCACTACCTCGACCAAGGGCATCATGCGCACGGGATTGAAGAAGTGCATCCCGACAACACGCTCCGGGTTTGGTAAACCATCCGCCATCTCGGTCACGGATAGGGAAGATGTGTTGGTGGCGATGATGCAGTCGTCAGGAACACCGTCCACCACTCGGGCGAGCACTGACTTCTTGACATCCATCCTTTCAGCGACAGCCTCCAGCACTATGTCAGCTTGGCTCAGGCCGTCCATGACCTCCGAGACCGTCAACCTGTCGATAGCGCCATTAGCTAGATGTGGCACGAGCCGGCGGCGTTTCTGCTTCTTGCCGATGACGTTGAAATGGTCGACCAGGGCGGCATCGAGGGCGTCCCTGGATAGGTCTATGAGGCGCATATCGAGGCCCTTCTCAGCTCCGAGACTGGCGATCGCACCACCCATCACACCGCCACCGATAACCGCGCCACGCTTGAACGAGCGAGGACGGAAGTCGTCATTGCCACGGGCGAATTTCTTGGCGGCTTCAGAGGCGAAGAAGATGCCCACCAAGCTCTTGCAGATCGAACCGGTCACGAGTTCAGCGACGGCATCGGCTTCGAGTCGGGCTGCAACCTCACGGGATTTGCCGCCGGAGCCAAGCACCAGGTCGAGAGCACGAAGAGGGGCGGGGTATTTGCCTCGGGTCTTGCCGAGTACTTGCTTGCGGACCTTCTTGCCGATGATGATCTTCATCAGCGGATTGCGATCGACCAACCATTTGGCAACGCCGCGTTTCTTCTTCTTGACCTTGAGGCGACCCATTGCCATCTCACACGCCAGCTGGACCAGCAAGTGTGGATAGGTGATGCGGTCGACCATGCCACGTTTCCATGCGACCTTGGCCTTCATCAGGCGGCCAGTGAGGATGGCGTCTAATGCCAGCGGCAGGCCAATCCTCTCAGGCAGGCGATGCGAGCCTCCCCAGCCGGGGATAATCCCGAGTTGAGTCTCGGGTAGACCTATGCGGGTCTTGGGGTCGTCGGCGGCGATAATGTGGTTGCATGACAGGGCTAGTTCGAAGGCTCCGCCAGGAACCGGCCCGCCGACGGCCGCGACAGTGGTCGGCTTCAGCTTTTCGATACGGGTGAAGATCTCATGGACGAACAGGACGATCTTCGCGGCATCGTTCGGGTTGGTGATCCCACCAATACTCTCGATGTCGGCTCCAGCAGCGAACTTCAACGGTTCTGCTCCAGCGAAGACCACACCTTTCAAGGACGAGTCCTGGTTCAGTTGGTGGACGACTGCATCTAGGTCTCGCAACAACGGCGCATCAAGTACAGCCAAGCTGCGGTGCGGAGGCTCCAGGTAAACGACTGCCAAGCCTTGCTCGGGGCGTTCGATGCGGATGCATTCACCGGCTTCTGGGCTGTTGGGTGGGAACGGAAATCCTTGTAGGTCCATCGTTCAGTTATGAAAGGCGTTCGAGGATTACGGCGCCACCTTGGCCACCGCCGATGCAGAGAGTGGCAAGGCCTACCTCGCGGTCGGCAACCTGCAGTTCATGAGCGAGAGTCAGCAGCAGGCGAGTGCCGGTGGCTCCAACCGGGTGACCAAGTGCGATGGCACCACCGTTCACGTTGAGCTTGGCTGGGTCGAGTTCACCCAGTGCCGTGTCGCGATCGAGGTGCTGCTGGGCGAAGCTGTCGGAGGAGCAAGCGCTGCTACATGCTAGGACCTGAGCCGCGAAGGCCTCGTTGAGTTCGACAATGCCCACGTCGGAGAGCTCCATCCCTGCGGCCTTGAGGGCAAGTGCAGAGCTGAACACTGGACCTAGGCCCATCCGTTTCGGGTCGAGTCCAGCCCAAGCGAAGCTCTTGATGGCGGCTAATGGCTTAAGCCCGAGGTCCTTGGCGCGCTGTTCGGTGGTGAGTAGTACTCCAGCGGCGCAGTCGGTAATCCCGCAAGCATTTCCGACGGTGACCAAGCCATCCGGTTTCTCGAAGTAGGGGCGAAGCTTGGCCAGATTCTCGAAGCTCTGGTCATCGCGGATGCCGTCATCGTTCCTGATCGACGAACTTCCGTGGCGCGCACCAAGTGGTACGGTCGGCATGATCTCGCGATCGAAGCGACCGCGGTCCCGAGCGCCTCGTGCGCGTCGGTGAGATTGCAGCGCGAACTCATCGCATTCATCACGAGTCAAGTTCCAGTCACGAGCCAGTAACTCGGCAGTCTTGCCCATGATCATGCCGGTAACCGGATCAGTCAGCCCCTCCAGTAATGCCACTCGTGGCTTGAGGAAGGAAGGTCGGAATTTGGCGATCGCGCCGAGACGTTGACCAAGGCTCCTCGCCTTCATCAGCTGGGCGAAGAAGTTGGTCATCTTGTCGCCGAAGATAAGCGGGTAACCGCTCATCACTTCTACTCCCATGCATAGGTAGGTGTCACCTAAGCCAGCGAGGATGTTGGCTGCCGCAGAGGTGACGGATTCGATCCCACTGGCACAGTTGCGTGCCACGGTTCGCGCAGGCACCGGCTCAGGCACGCCTGCTCGCAAGGCGACAACCCTTGCGATATTGGCCTGATCGTGGGGAGGGCCGACGCATCCAACCACTACCTCATCGAGTTCAGCCGGATCGACTGCAGCGCGGGTCAATAACTCGCGAGCCAACATCGAACCAAGGTGCCCAGCGTCTTCCTTGGCAAAAACCCCGCCAGCACGTGCCATCGGAGTGCGCAGGCCGGCAGCAATTACCAGCCGAGGGTGGTCGTCGGAATCGGCGTATGAAATCATTTGTTGATTTTGAGGTTAACAATGTTAACTTTACGGCGTAAAGTGGGGGTAGTCCAGGAAAAAACAATGTCCCCCAACGGAGATCTTCGCAGCCGAATCCTCGAACAGGCCCGAGTCTTGCTGTTGCAA